>DATLGD010000001.1:0-14506 GCA_035540755.1 Mycobacteriales bacterium
GATGTCCCCATCGCTGTCCCCGAAGGGGGAGCCGCCTCGTGCAGCAGTTCGTGAACCTCACGCTGAACGGCATCGTGCTCGGTGCCGTCTACGGGGCGTTCGCCCTCACCCTCGTGCTCATCTACCGGGCCACGCGCATCATCAACTTCGGTCAGGGCGCGATGGCCATGTTCAGCACCTACCTGGGGCTGCAGGTCGTGCAGGCCGGCTACTCCTACTGGCTGGCGCTCCTCGTGGCCCTGGTGTCGGGGTTCGTCATCGGCGGCGTCGTCGAGCGCGTGGTCGTCCGGCCGGTCGAGAAGGGCCCGGAGATCAACGCGGTGATCGTGACGCTGGGGCTGTTCATCGGCTTCATCGCCCTCGCGGCCATCCTGTTCGGCAACACCTTCGAGTCCTTCCCGGCGCCGTTCGCGCTGTCCGGCATCACGGTCGGCGAGACCAACGTCGCCATCACGCCGAACGACCTCTACCGCCTCGCCGCGGTGCTCGTCGCCATGGCGGCGCTGGCGGCGCTGTTCCGCTTCACCGACCTCGGCCTGCAGCTGCGGGCGGCGGCGTTCGGGCAGGAGGTCGCCCGGCTGCTCGGCGTCCGGGTCGGCCGGATGCTGACCCTCGGCTGGGCGATGGCCGGCTTCTTCGGCGCGCTCGCCGGGATGCTCATCGCCGGCGGCGGCCTGGTCTCGCCGAACTTCATGGACTTCGTCATCGTCTTCGGCTTCGTGGCCGCCGTCCTCGGCGGGCTGGACAGCTTCCTCGGCGCCGTCGTCGGCGGCCTCATCCTCGGGCTGACCAACACCTACGTGGCCGGCTACCTGGACAGCTCCCTCGTGACGATGGCGGCGCTGGCGATCCTCGTCACCGTCCTGCTGCTCAGGCCAGGCGGGCTGTTCTCCAGCTCCGTCGCGCGGAAGGTGTGACCCGGTGACCTCTCCGACTCCCGAGCAGCCCGGCCAGGACGAGGCCGCGCAGGACGAGGCCGCGGAGCTCGGCACGTCCGGCAAGCAGCCGGCCGGCGCGATCGCCGGGCCCACCAGCGGCGTGCCCTCCAGCACGAGCGGGCTGGTCCGCTACTGGCCCGAGTCGACGCTGCTGCAGCACGTCCTGCTCATGCTGCTCGCGTTCGTCGGCATCGTGCTGCTGATCGAGTCGCTCGGCGGCTTCCAGGTCTCGCAGCTGGCGCAGATGGCCTACTACGTGCCGGCCGTCGCCGGGCTGACGCTGCTCACCGGCGTCAACGGGCAGATCTCGCTCGGCCACGGCGCGCTCATGGCCGTCGGCGCGTACACGACCGCCCTGCTGCTGATGCACGTGGAGGGGATCCCCTACTCCGTCGTGCTGCTGACGTCCGTGCTCACGACGGCGCTGGTCGGCGTCGTCGTCGGAGCCGCGGCCTCGCGGCTGCACGGTCCGTACCTGGCCGGTGCCACGCTGGCCCTCGCCGTCGGCCTGCCTGGCCTGACGCTGTACTTCGAGCACGAGCTCGGCGGTGAGCAGGGGCTGCGCGTGCAGCCACCGCAGGCGCCGGAGTGGTTCGGTTCGGCCTACTTCTTCGTCACCGGCACCGACCTGACCGGCAGCAAGTACGTGACCCTCGTGTGCTGGGCGGCTGCCCTGGTGGTCCTGCTGCTGCTGTCCAACCTGCTCAAGAGCCGGTTCGGCCGGATGTGGCGGGCGGTCCGCGACGACGAGGTCGCCGCGCAGCTGGCCGGCATCAACCTCGGCCGCAACCGCGTGCTCGCCTTCGTGGTGAGCGCTGCCTGCGCCGGCGTGGGCGGGTCGCTGCTCGCCATCGTGGTGCGCCTGGCGTCGCCGGTCGGCTTCACGATCGTGCTGTCGATCTTCCTGCTGGTGGCCATCGTCATCGGCGGGCTCGGCAGCCTGACCGGCGCGGTGCTGGGCAGCGCTCTGCTGGTCTTCCTCATCCCGTTCGTCACCGACACCGGACTCGGTGCGGGGCTCAGCTCCGCCCAGGCGGCCAACCTGGCGCCGCTGGTGTTCGGCATCTTCCTGATCGTGATCATGCTGGCGGCGCCGCAGGGTGTGGTCGGCACGATCCGGCTGAAGTACCTGACCCGCAAGGCCGCCCGGCAGATGGCCGCTCTGCAGCAGCAGGCCGCCGCGACCGGCGGTGCGCAGCGCGACGGCGGGGCGGGCTGATCGAGGTCACAGTCCGCTCACGATGGTGAGCCAGGTCACGACACCGGGTCGTCCGGGTCGCAGGATGGAAAACCGAACCGAGTTCTAGTCCCGGTCGGCAGAGAAGGAGGAGTCTTTCGTGAGGATCCACAGGAGCAGCCCGGCGGCCCGGACGGTCGCCGTCCTGGCCGGTGCGTCGCTGTTCGTCACCGCGTGCGGTGCCGGCGGCGGCGGCGGCAACGGCGGAGCCGGAGGTGGGGGCGGCGAGAGCGCCGCCGAGGTCGAGGGCGACAGCACCGGGGTCACCGACACCACCATCAAGATCGGCACGCACAAGCCGCTGACCGGCGTGGCGGCTCCCGGCTACTCCGAGATCCCGGCCGGCGCGCAGGCCTACTTCGACCACGTGAACGCGGCCGGCGGCGTCTGCGGCCGGCAGATCGAGTACGTGGTCCGCGACGACGCGTACAACCCCACGCAGACCGCGCAGGTCACCAACCAGCTCGTGCTGCAGGACGAGATCTTCGCGATGATGGGCGGCCTGGGCACGCCCACGCACAGCGCCGTCCTCGACTTCCTCAACGAGAACCAGGTCCCCGACCTGTTCGTCGCCTCCGGCGCGCTGGCCTGGAACGACCCGGAGACCTACCCGTACACCTTCGGCTGGCAGCCCGACTACCGCATCGAGGGCAAGGTCCTCGGCCAGTACATCGCCGAGAACTTCCCCGACGCGCAGGTGGGCCTGTTCGGCCAGGGCGACGACTTCGGCCGGGACGGCTTCGCCGGTGCCCGGCAGTACCTCGAGGACCAGATCGTCGCCGAGGAGACCTACACCCCGGGCAACACCGACGTCGGCCCGCAGATCAGCGCGCTGCAGCAGGCTGGGGCGGACCTGGTCATCAGCTTCAGCGTGCCGGCCTACACCGCGCTCTCCCAGCTCACCTCGCTGCGCCTGAACTACTCGCCGCAGTGGGCGTACTCGAACGTCGGCTCGGACGCCACGCTCGTCGGCGCGCTGCTGAACAACTTCTCCCAGGGTGCGGTCAGCGACGGCGAGGGCCTGCTCGAGGGCGCCTTCACCACCGCCTACATCCCGACGGTGGAGCAGACCGACAACCCGTGGACGCAGACCTTCCAGGGCATCTGGGACGAGCAGGGCGGGGACGGCGACCTGAGCAACTTCAAGGTCTACGGCATGTCGCAGGCGTACACGATGATCAGCGCGCTCACCCGCATCTGCGACAACCTCAACCGCGAGGCGCTCGTGGCCGTGCTGCAGGAGCAGGGCTCGGAGTTCGAGGGCCCGTGGCTCGCCCCGCTGGACTACTCCGACACCTCGCACCGCGGCATCAGCGGCGTGCAGGTGGTCCAGCTCGAGGGCGGGACGCCGGTCGAGCGCACGGACATCTTCACCGTCGGCGCCGAGGAGGGCGCTGAGCCCGAGGCGTACACCGAGGACCCGGACGAGCCGACCGACGACGGCATCCCGAGCGCCGGCTAGGCGACGGCTCCTCGCAAGGCCGGTGGCGGTCACCCTCGGGGTGGCCGCCACCGGCGCGTCCGGAACCCGGACCGGCCGGGCTGCGTCGGCTTGCGCCGCTGGGGGAGACTCCGGTCACACCGTCCACGACCGCAGGAGAAGCGCCGCATGTCCTTGACGATCGCCAGCATCCTCGCCGAGTCCGCCGTCCGGCACGCCGACCGCACGGCGGTCGTCCTCGGCGACCTGCGGCTCACCTACGCGCAGCTGTGGGGCCACACCAAGCAGTACGCGCAGGTGCTGCGCGACCACGGCGTCGGCCCGGGCGACAAGGTCGCGCTGCTGCTGCCGAACACCCCGCACTTCCCGCTGGCCTACTTCGGCACGCTCGCCCTCGGCGGCGTCGCGGTGCCGGTGCACGCCCTGCTCAAGGCCGAGGAGATCCAGTACGTCCTGGAGGACTCCGGCGCCAAGCTGCTCGTCTGTGCCGCGCCGCTGCTCGGCGAGGGCGCCAAGGGCGCCGAGCTCGCCGGCGTGCCGGTGCTCGGTGTCATGGACGGCGGGGACGCGAGCGTCGAGCGCATCGACAATCGGGCGTTCGAGGTGCAGCCGATCGCCGCGATCGAGCCGCGCGAGCCCGAGGACACCGCCGTCATCCTCTACACGAGCGGCACGACCGGACAGCCCAAGGGCGCCGAGATCAGCCACCTGAACGTGATGATGAACGTGCTCGCCTCGGCCACCTACAGCTTCGACATCGGCCCCGACGACGTCGTGCTGGGGTGCCTGCCGCTGTTCCACACCTTCGGCCAGACCTGCTGCATGAACACCGCCTTCTTCGTCGGCGCCTCGGTGGTGCTGCTGCCGCGGTTCGACGGCGCGCAGGCGCTCGAGCTGCTGGTGAAGGAGAAGTGCACGATCTTCATGGGCGTGCCGACGATGTACGTCGGTCTGATGGAGGCGGCCAAGACCAGCGACCAGCGCCCGACGCTGAAGTCGGCACTGTCCGGCGGCGCGGCGCTGCCCGTCCCGCTCCTGGAGAAGTTCGCCGAGACGTTCGGCACCCAGGTGCTCGAGGGCTACGGGCTCACCGAGACCTCGCCGGTGGCCACCTTCAACCAGGTGGGCTTCGAGCCGAAGCCGGGCACGGTCGGCAAGCAGATCTGGGGCGTCGAGGTCGAGATCGCCAAGGCCGAGGTCGACGAGCGGATCGAGCTGATCGCCGAGCCGGGCGAGCTCGGCGAGATCGTCGTGCGCGGCCACAACGTCTTCAAGGGCTACCTCAACAAGCCCGAGGCGACCGCGGCCGCCATCGTCGACGGCTGGTTCCGCACCGGCGACCTCGGCACCAAGGACGCCGACGGCTACGTCGCGATCGTCGACCGCAAGAAGGACATGGTCATCCGCGGCGGCTACAACGTCTACCCGCGCGAGGTCGAGGAGGCGCTGCTGCGCCACCCCGCCGTCGGTCAGGTCGCCGTCATCGGCGTGCCGGACCCGCAGTACGGCGAGGAGGTGGCCGCCGTCGTCGTCAAGGACCCCGAGGGCGGTGACGTCACCGAGGACGAGCTGTCGGCCTGGGCCAAGGAGCGCCTCGCTGCCTACAAGTACCCGCGCCGGGTGTTCTTCACCGACGGCTTCCCGCTCGGCCCGTCCGGCAAGGTGCTCAAGCGTGAGCTCGTCCAGCAGTACGGCGAGGCCTGACCGCCCCCACCCTGCGTCCGCGTCCTGACACACGCCCGCCGCCGCCGCGGACGGACGTCGCCGGCGCAGCGCCCAGCGGACGTCCGCGGCCGCGTGCGCGGCTGATGTGCCAGGACGCGGACGCAAGGGGGTGGGGGCCCCCGTCCCCGTCCCCACTAGCATCGCCGCGTGCTCGTCCTGGCCCTCGACACCAGCTCGCCGGCGGTGTCGGTCGGCCTGGTCGACCTCGAGCGCGAGGACGACGGCGGCGTGCGCTGGGGGCGGTCGGCCACCTGGCAGCAGGTCGACCCGCGCCGGCACGGCGAGCTGCTCGCCACCGGGATCCAGGCGGTCCTCGCCGAGCTGCGGGCGTCCCGCGCGTCGGTGCGCGCCCTCGCCGTCGGGGTCGGGCCGGGGCCGTTCACCGGCCTGCGAGTCGGCATCGTCACCGGCCTCGCGATGGCCGACGCCCTCGACGTCCCGGTGTACGGCTGCTGCTCGCTCGACGCCGTCGGCGCCTGGGACGACGAGCCCGGGCCGCGGCTGGTGGTGGCCGACGCGCGCCGCAAGGAGGTCTACTGGGCCGAGTACGCCGACGACGACGAGCGCATCGCCGGCCCGTCGGTCATGACGCCGGAGGCGCTGGCCACGGCGCTGCGCGAGACCGGCTGGCGCGGGCGGGTCGTCGGCGACGGCGCGGTCCGGTACGCCCAGCACTTCGGCGGCCACGACGTGCGCGGCGATGTCCGTTACCCAGACCCGGAGGCGCTGGTGCTGCTGGCGGCCAGGCGGGTGCTCGACGGGGCTCCCTCCGAGCCGCTGACACCGCTCTACCTGCGCCGGCCGGACGCCGTCCCGCCGAGCGCCGGCAAGCGCGTCACGGCCTGACCCGCCGGGCGGCCCGACCGCGGCGCGGGCCGGACAGCGCCACGGGCGGCCGGTGGTGCGCGGAGCAGGAGCGCTCGGCAGGGGGCGGCAGGCCGGTTCAACCGCCTTGGCAGGACTTCGGCGGTCGATGCCGAACCTCTCCTCTCGTCGACGCCGCACGGGTGTCCGCCGAGGAGGCACCATGAGAGTCCGTACCGCTGCCGCCGCTCTTGCGCTGCTCGTCGCTGCCGGGCCCGCCGTCGCGGACGACGGGGCTGCCGCTGTGCAGAGCACCGAGCGTGTGCAGTTCGCCCTGCAGTGCGTCCAGGAGGGCAGCGACCCGCGGTGCGTGAGCACCAACTACGCGCTCAGCCTCAAGCCCGGTACGAGCAGCGTCGGGAACGCCCTGACGATCACCCCGGCGGGATACGTGCTCGGCACGACGCCGCTCGACTTCGCCGCGGACTCCACGCTGGCAAGCAGCTACACCCTCGTCGGCGGCAGCACCATCAAGGGCAGGGTGTCGCTCCGGCAGACCGGCTCGGGCAGCACGCCGGTCGCGGTCGACTCCACCGTGTCGGTGGACCTGGCAGCCGTCCGGGTCGACACGAAGCGGTCCGTCCCGCTCGGCTCGGCCACCGTGAACAAGGTCGTCGTCGCCTCCCCGAGCGACGCCGTCTACGCCTTCGAGTTCACCGTGCCGGCAGCGCTCGACGGGGTGGCCGTCCGGGCGCTGTCCGGCTCGGTCAGCAACAAGCAGATCAGCGCCGGCTACGGCTTCTTCGACGGCCAGGGCGGCTCGTACTTCGACCTGCCGTACTACGCGCCGGAGACGGCCGCCGGCTGAGGCACGCGTAGCGTCACCGGCGTGCAGGACGCCCGCCGGTGACCGACACGCCGCTCTGGCTCGACGCCTTCCCGCGCGACTGGGACGCCGCGCACGAGCGGCGCGTGCCCGGCCGGGCGGCCGAGGTCGTCTACTACCCCGGTGCCCGGCGCGACGGCGGCTCCGACGGCATCTGGCTGCGGGTCGCGCCGGCCCACGGCGACAGCTGGACGGCGGTGTTCGCCTCCGAGCTCAATGCCGGCCGCCTGTCGGTGGTGGCGTCCTGGCCGCAGCCCTCGACCGTGTTCGTGGCCGCGGGCAGCTCGCCCTACCTCGTGCACAGCGGCCTGCCCGACGTGTGGTCACGCCTGGACCGCCCGACGTCGCGGGCCTTCGAGCCCGCCCCCGACGTCGGGCTGGCGCTGCTGCTCGACGACGAGGGCCTGACCGCCTACGACGCCGAGGGCCTGGCCTGGGAGAGCGACCGGCTCGGGCCGGACGCCGTCTGGCTCGGCCGCCTGGACGACGAGGTGCACCTGCGCACCGGATCGACCCTGCACCGCGTGCAGCTGCGGCACGGCCGCACGACGTCGGAGCCGCTGTCGTGGTGACGGCGGCGGGACCGCCGGACGTGCGGCTCGAGCGGATGCGCTGGTGGCACGTCGAGCAGCTGATGCCGCTCGAGCGCCAGCTGTTCGGGCCGCAGCCGTGGACGGCGCGGACCTTCTGGTCCGAGCTCGCCCAGCTCGACACCCGGCACTACCTCGTGGCGCTCGACGGCGACCGGGTGGCCGGCTACGCAGGGCTGTGCGACTACCCGGACGAGGCCTGGGTGCAGACGATGGCGGTCGCCCCGTCGCACCAGGGCCGGGGCCTCGGCGCCCGCCTGCTCACCGCGCTGCTGGAGGAGGCGGCGCGACGCGAGCAGCGGGTGGTCAGCCTCGAGGTGCGGGCGGGCAACGAGGTCGCCCAGCGGCTGTACGCGCGGCACGGCTTCGCGCGCACCGGCGTCCGACGCGGCTACTACTCGCCGGGGGGCGAGGACGCCGTGCTCATGACCCGGCGGTCCTGAACGCACCTCGCGGCGTGCCTGAGCACCACCGTCGCTAGCCTGGCGGCGTGCCCGACGAGCCCCTGGTCCTCGGCATCGAGACCTCCTGCGACGAGACCGGTGTCGGGGTGGTCCGCGGCCGGACGCTGCTGGCCGACGCCGTCGCGAGCAGCGTCGAGGAGCACGTGCGCTTCGGCGGGGTCGTCCCGGAGGTCGCGAGCCGCGCGCACCTCGAGGCGATGGTGCCGACCGTCCGGCGGGCCCTCGACGACGCCGGCGTCCGCCTGCAGGACGTCGACGCGGTGGCGGTCACCGCCGGGCCGGGGCTGGCCGGGGCGCTGCTCGTCGGCGTCGCGGCGGCCAAGGGGTACGCGCTGGCGCTCGACGTGCCGCTCTACGGCGTCAACCACCTGGCTGCCCATGTCGCTGTCGACGTGCTGGAGCACGGCCCGCTGCCCGAACCCTGCGTCGCGATGCTGGTCTCCGGCGGCCACTCCTCGCTGCTGCTGGTCGAGGACGTCACCCGCACGCTGACCCCGCTCGGGCAGACCGTCGACGACGCCGCCGGCGAGGCGTTCGACAAGGTCGCCCGGCTGCTCGGCCTCGGCTTCCCCGGCGGCCCGGTCGTCGACCGGCGGGCGCGCGAGGGCGACCCGGACGCCATCGCCTTCCCACGCGGGCTGGGGAAGGAGTCGACCTACGACGTCTCGTTCAGCGGGCTCAAGACCGCGGTCGCGCGCTGGGTGGAGGCCAGGCAGGCGGCCGGGAAGCCGGTACCCGTCGCCGACGTGTGCGCGAGCTTCCAGGAGGCGGTCGTGGACGTGCTCACCGCCAAGGCGGTGCGCGCCTGCACCGACTCCGGCGTCGACACGCTGCTCATCGGCGGGGGAGTGGCGGCCAACAGCCGGCTGCGAGCTCTGGCCCAGGAGCGCTGCGACCGGGCAGGGCTGCGGCTGCGCGTGCCGCGGCCCGGGCTGTGCACCGACAACGGCGCCATGGTGGCCGCGCTCGGCGCCCGCCTGGTCGACGCCGGCGTGCCGCCGTCGGCTCTGGACCTGCCGGCCGACAGCGCGCTCGACGTCACCGAGGTGCTGGCCGGCTGACGCCCGGAACCCGGTCGCGCTCGGTCCAGGCCGCGAGCGCCTCGGGATCTTCGGCGTCCTGCAGGGCCAGCGCCGCCTCGATCAGCCCGAGGTGGGTGAACGCCTGCGGGTAGTTGCCGAGCGCGGTGCCGTCGGCGTCGAGCTGCTCCGAGCACAGGCCCAGCGGGCCGACGTGCTCCACCAGCCAGTCGAAGCGGCGCTGCGCCTCCTCGACCCGGCCGGCGAGCACGAGCGCGACGACGAGCTCGTAGGAGGAAAGCAGGAACGCGCCCTCGCCGCCGTCCACCCCGTCGTCGACGGCGTCGGTGTCGTAGCGGTGCACCAGCGCCGGCCCGCCGCCCTTGGCCCGGCCGAGCTCGTCGGCGATGCGCTCGACGGTCGAGACCACCCGGGGGTCGTCGCCCGGCAGGAAGCCGACGATCGGGATCCGCAGCAGCGAGGCGTCGAGCACGTCGCTGCCGTAGTACATGACGAAGGCGCCGCGACGCTCGTCCCAGCCCTTCTCGAGCACCTGCGCGTGCACCGCGTCGCGGGCCTCGCGCCAGCGCTCGACATCTGCGGTGCCGTCGGCAGCGCCGCCCTGGCCGTCGTGCCCCTGCGCCTCGGCCAGCCGGATCCCGCGGTCGAGGCAGACCCAGGCGTACACCTTGCTGTTCACGTAGTGCTGCGGGTCGCCGCGCATCTCCCAGATGCCGGCGCCTGGCTCGGTCCACAGCTCGCAGCAGGCGTCGACGACGTCGCGCACCTGCTCCCAGTCGTCGGCGTGCAGCTCGCCGGTGAGCAGCCAGAGGGTGTGCACCGACTCGAGGACGTGGCCGTAGGTGTCGACCTGCAGCTGGTCGAAGGCCTCGTTGCCCACCCGCACGGGGCGCGAGCCGGCGTAGCCGGCCAGGGAGTCGAGCACCTCCTCCTGCCCGCTCTGCTCGCCGCGCAGGCCCGCCATGGGGCGCAGCCGCTCGACGTCGCGCACGCACCGGTCGAGCAGGAAGCGCACGTAGCGGCGCCCCAGCGGGGCGTGACCGAGGCGCAGCAGGGCGAGCACGTGCAGCCCGGCGTCGCGGTGCCAGGTGAAGCGGTAGTCCCAGTTGCGCACGCCGCCGAGCTCCTCCGGCAGCGAGGTGGTCGGCGCCGCGAGCAGCGCGCCGGTCTCGTCGAACGCGAGGGCCCGCAGGACCAGCGCGCTGCGGTGCACCAGCTCGCGCGCCGGGCCGTCGTAGTCGCACGGCGCGTCCCAGGCCCGCCAGCAGGACGCGGTGTCGTGCGCGGCCTGCTCGGCCTGCCCGACGTCGAGGGCCGACGCCGGCCCCGTCGGGTCGTCGTAGTGCAGCAGCAGGGACGCGGTCTGGCCGGCGGACAGCGGGACCGTGCCGGTCAGGTCGCGGTCCCGGTGCTCCAGCGTCAGGTCGCCGGTGAGCCGCAGGCCGGCGGTCTGCTCGACCCACGCCTCGCCGTGCTGCTGCCAGGACGGCTCGGCGCGGGCGTGGTCGGGGCGCGCCGCGACCGTCGTGCGCACCGTGACCGCGCCGGCTGTGCAGCGGACCAGGCGCACCAGCACGTGCCGGGCCTGCAGCTCGTCGGTCTCGCCGTCCGGCGGGGCGACGGCGAGCAGGTCGAGCACCTCGGCGGTCCCGCCGGGACCGGACCACAGGGTGCGAAGGACGAAGGTGTCCGGCACATAGGCGCGTTCGGTCACCACGGCGTCGTCGACGGACAGGCCCCAGGTGCCGCCCTTCTCGGCGTCGAGCAGGCGGTTGAAGACGCTCGGGCCGTCGGCGGCCGGTGTGCAGAACCAGTCGACGCCGCCGTCGGGAGCGACGAGCGCGGTGGTGTGCGTGTCGGACAGCAGTGCGTGGCTGTCGATCGGGTGGGGGCTCATGCGCCCAGCAGCTCGGGGAGGACGGCCGACCCGTAGACGTCGACGAAGCGCCGCTGGTCCTGCCCGACGTGGTGCACGTAGACCTCCTCGAAGCCCAGGGCGGCGCGCTCCTGCAGCCAGTCGACGTGCTGGGCCGGGTCGGAGCCGGCCAGCACGTGCGGGTGCATGTCCTCCTCCCGGATGTAGCCGGCCAGCTGCTCGAACTCGGCAGGCAGGGCGAGCTCCCAGCCGACGCCGCTGCCGACGATGACCGGTCCCCACATCTGGTGGGCGACCCGTCGGGCGGTCTCGTCGTCTGCCTCGTGGCAGACGTGCACCTGCAGGCGCACGGGGCCGGTCCCACCGCCGGCGCGGAAGGCGTCGACGACCTCGCGCAGGGTGTCCAGCGGCTGGTTGACCGTGACGAGGCCGTCGGCCCAGCCGCCGGCCCAGCGCGCGGTCGCCGGCGTCACGGCGGCTGCCAGCAGGGGTGGCGGCTCCTCCGGCCGGCTCCACACCCGGGCCCGGTCGACCGTCACGAGGCCCTCGTGCGTCACCTCCTCGCCGGCGAGCAGCCGGCGGAAGACGCCGACGCACTCGAGCAGCCGGGCGTTGCGGACCTCCTTGCGCGGCCACGGGGCACCGGTGACGTGCTCGTTGAGCGCCTGGCCGCTGCCGAGCGCCGCCCAGAACCGGCCCGGGAACATCTGGGCCAGCGTGCCGATGGCCTGCGCGTGCACGGCCGGGTGGTAGCGCTGCCCCGGCGCGGTGACGACGCCGAACGGCAGCGACGTCGTCGCGAGGGCCGCGCCGAGCCACGACCAGGCGAACCCCGAGTGCCCCTGGCGGCTGGTCCAGGGTGCGAGGTGGTCGGAGCACATCGCGGCGGCGAAGCCGGCCTGCTCGGCCAGCTGCACGTCGCGCAGCAGGGCGCGGGGGTCGGTCTCCTCGTGTGAGGCGTGGAAGCCGTAGCGCGTCATGCGGTCCTCTCGGGAGCGATCCGGTACTCCCGGCTCCCTGCCCCGCCGCGAGCCGGTTCGCCCCTGCCCTCCCGGAGTTGTGTCGCTGGCACTCGACGGGCTAGAGTGCCAATCGCGCCAGGCGCCTGACCCCCGCGACGGCAGGCCGCCAGGTCCGTCCTTTCGCCCTGCACCGCACCTGCATCACGACAGCACGCACAGGAGGCACTGTGACCACCGCGACCAAGGTCGCCATCAAGCCGCTCGAGGACCGCATCGTGGTCCAGGCGAGCGAGGCCGAGACCACCACCGCGTCGGGCATCGTCATCCCCGACACCGCCAAGGAGAAGCCGCAGGAGGGCACCGTCCTCGCCGTCGGCCCGGGTCGTTTCGAGGACGGCAACCGCGTCCCGCTCGACGTCCAGGTCGGCGACAAGGTGCTCTACAGCAAGTACGGCGGCACCGAGGTCAAGTACGGCGGCGAGGAGTACCTCGTGCTCTCCGCCCGCGACGTCCTCGCCGTTCTCGAGGGCTAGCAGCCCGCCGCACGTCCAGACGGAGCCCCGGTCCCACGTCGGGGCCGGGGCTCCGTCTCGTCCCGCACCCCCGCTCGTCACCGCTCGTACCAAGGAAGGCTCCCGTGGCCAAGCAGCTCCAGTTCTCCGAGGACGCACGCCGCTCGCTCGAGCGCGGCGTCGACGCCCTCGCCAACGCCGTCAAGGTCACCCTCGGCCCGAAGGGCCGCAACGTCGTGCTCGCCAAGGCCTACGGCGGCCCCACCATCACCAACGACGGCGTCACCATCGCGCGCGACGTCGAGCTCGAGGACCCGCTCGAGAACCTCGGCGCCCAGCTCGCCAAGGAGGTCGCCACCAAGACCAACGACGTCGCGGGCGACGGCACCACCACCGCCACCGTGCTCGGCCAGGCCATGGTCCACCTCGGCCTGCGCGCCGTCGCGGCCGGGGCCAACCCGATGGGCATCAAGGTCGGCATCGACGCCGCCGTCGACGCCATCGACGAGGCCCTGCTCGGCGCGGCCACCGAGGTGCAGACGCACGCCGAGATCGCCGCCGTCGCCGCCATCTCCGCCCAGGACGCCCAGGTCGGCGAGCTGGTCGCCGAGGCCATCGACAAGGTCGGCAAGGACGGGGTCATCACGGTCGAGGAGAGCCAGGCCACCGGCCTCGAGCTCGAGCTCACCGAGGGCATGCAGTTCGACAAGGGCTACATCTCGCCGTACTTCGTCACCGACGCCGAGCGCATGGAGGCGGTGCTCGACACCCCGCACGTGCTCGTCGTCAACGGCAAGGTCGCTGCGCTCGCGGAGCTGCTCCCGCTGCTCGAGAAGGTCGTGCAGGCGCAGAAGCCGCTGCTGATCATCGCCGAGGACGTCGAGGGCGAGGCGCTGTCGACCCTCGTCGTCAACGCGCTGCGCAAGACCCTCAAGGTCGTCGCGGTGAAGGCGCCCGGCTTCGGGGACCGCCGCAAGGCGATGCTGCAGGACATGGCCGTGCTCACCGGCGGCCAGGTCGTCTCGGCCGAGGTCGGCCTCAAGCTCGACCAGGTCGGGCTCGAGGTGCTCGGCAAGGCCCGCACCGTCACGGTCACCAAGGAGCTGACGACGATCGTCGACGGCGCCGGCTCGACCGACGACGTCGCGGCCCGCGTCGCGCAGATCCGCCAGGAGATCGAGAACAGCGACTCCGACTGGGACCGCGAGAAGCTGCAGGAGCGGCTCGCGAAGCTGGCCGGCGGCGTCGCCGTCATCCAGGTCGGCGCGCACACCGAGACCGAGCTCAAGGAGCGCAAGCACCGCCTCGAGGACGCCGTCTCGGCCACCCGCGCGGCGGTCGAGGAGGGCATCGTCCCCGGCGGTGGTGCGGCGCTCGTGCACGCCGCCGCGGCGCTGGAGAGCGGCCTGGGCAAGGAGGGTGACGAGCTCGCCGGCGTCCGGCTGGTGCGCTCGGCGCTCGACGAGCCCGCGTACTGGATCGCCAAGAACGCCGGGCTCGAGGGCCGCGTGGCCGTCAACCGCGCCCGCGAGGCCGGCGCCGGCCAGGGCCTCGACGCCGCGACCGGCGAGTACTGCGACCTGGTCAAGGCCGGCATCGTCGACCCCGTGAAGGTGACCCGGTCCGCCGTCCGGAACGCGGCGTCGATCGCCTCGATGCTGCTCACGACGGAGACGCTCGTCGCCGACAAGCCCGAGAAGGACGACGCCGACGCCCACGGGCACGGGCACGGCCACGGGCACGGCCACGCGCACTAGCCCCTGACGACGACGGCCCGGCTTCCCACGGGGAGCCGGGCCGTCGCGCGTCGGTCGGCGGCGTTCCACGGGTGCACCGCAGGCGCCCGTGTGTCGGACGTCCGTGGGACGGTCGCAGGCATGACTTCTGCGACCACCGCGACGGCGACCTGGGCGGAGTTCAGCCGGGAGGCGCCGGAGCTGGCCGAGCGCGTGCGCGCGGCCTTCGCCGTCCGCAAGCACTGCACGCTGGCGACGCTGCGTCGCGACGGGTCACCGCGCATCAGCGGCACCG
>DATLGD010000002.1:0-6790 GCA_035540755.1 Mycobacteriales bacterium
GCCGCTCGCTGCGCGGAACCCCGAGCACGTGCGCGATGACGGTGACGGGCAGCAGCGTCGCGTAGGCCTGGACGAGGTCGACGGGGGTGACCGGGCCGGCCCCGGCCAGGTCGTCGAGCAGCTCGTCGGCGACCCGCTCGACGTCGCCGCGCAGGCCCTCGACCGCTCGCGCGCTGAAGACCCGCGACACCAGCCGGCGGTAGCGGGTGTGGTCGGGCGGCTCCACCACGAGCAGCGAGGGCGGGTCGATCGGCCCCACCACGCGGGGGTCGCGCGCCCACCGGGCGAGCGCGCGCATCGGGCGGGGGAAGGCCTCCTCGTCGACGCCGGCCCGGAAGTCGTCGCTGCGCAGCACCTCCGTCACGACCGCGTGCGAGGCCGTGAGATGAGCGAGCCGCCCGCGGACCAGCGGCCCGCGTGCCCGGACCTCGTCGCAGAGCGGGTAGGGGTCGGCGCGGGCCTCGGCGTCGAGCACCGAGCGGGCGTGCAGGTCCCCCGAGCGGCGGGCGCGCTCCAGCGCCAGCCGCACCAGCCCGTGCCCGATGCCCCACCGGACGACGGCGCGTGCGTCCACGGCGTCCTCCCGGTCGTTGCGTCAGAAGCGCCCAGCCTGACAGTGCTCCGGGAGTCTGACGCAAGGGGTTCGGCGAGCGCGGTCGGCCCGGTCGCCCTAGCGTCGGGCCGGTGCTGACCCGGTCCCGCTGGACGCTGCCCCTGCTAGCGGCCGCACCGGCGGTGCTCGTGGCCGCGGTCGGGCTCCTCCACCCGGTCTTCCTCACACCGGAGACGGCGGTGCGCTGGCGGCTCGCGCACCTGCTGCTCCTGCCGCTGTTCCCGCTGGTCGGTGCCGCGGTCTGGCTGGTGCTGCTGGGCCGCCGCGGCGCGCTCGCCTGGACCGCGCGCGTGCTCGCGGCGGCGTACGCCGTCCTCTACTCCGCCCTCGACAGCATCGCCGGCATCGGCGGCGGCCACCAGATGGCCCGCACCGCCGAGCGCGGCGACCCGCGCCCGCCGGTGGAGGACCTGTTCGACATCGGGGACCGGCTGGGTCAGGCGGGCGTGCTGGCGCTCGCGGCCTCGTTCGCCCTCGCCGCCGCGGTCCTGTGGACCTCGACCCGCAGCCGGCTGGCCCTGGCCGGCGGTGCGGTCGCCGTCGCGGCCTGCTACCCCTTCCTGCAGCACCACGTCTTCCCGCCGCGCGGCGTCCTCGCCCTGCTCGGCGTCGCGGCCGGGACGGCACTGCTCGGAACCGCCGCGACGTCGGGGCGGGTCGGCACCCGGCAGGGGTGAGGGCGCCGCGACGGGGGACGAACGGCGGCGTGAGCGCCCCCGCCCCGGACCTGCCGACGGCGCTGCGCCGGCTGCGCGACCGCGTCGACGCCGTGCAGCTCGGGGTCGCGACGCCGGACGCCGCCGACGCCCGCCGCGCCGCGCGCGCCGTCGTCGAGCAGGTCGACGACTACCTGCTGCCGCGGCTGGAGTCGCTCGACGCGCCGCTGCTGGCCGTCGTCGGCGGCTCCACCGGCGCCGGGAAGTCCACCCTCGTCAACAGCCTGGTCGGCGCTGAGGTGTCGACCGCCGGCGTCCTCCGGCCGACCACACGGGCGCCGGTGCTGGTGTGCGCCGAGGCCGACCGGCACTGGTTCACCGACGACCGGGTGCTGCCGGGGCTCGCCCGCGTCACCGGGCAGGACGGCGGTGCGGGGACGCTCCGCCTCGAGGCCGTCACAACCGTGCCGGCGGGGCTCGCCCTGCTCGACGCCCCCGACGTCGACAGCGTCGTCGAGAGCAACCGCGACCTCGCCGGGCAGCTGCTCTCGGCCGCCGACCTCTGGCTGTTCGTGACCACCGCCGCCCGCTACGCCGACGCCGTGCCGTGGGAGCTGCTGCGCACGGCGCAGGAGCGGGCCGCGGCGCTGGCCGTCGTGCTCGACCGGGTGCCGCCGGAGGCGGTGCAGGAGGTGGCCGAGGACCTGCGCGCCATGCTCGACCGCGCCGGCCTGCCGGCGGCCCGGCTGTTCGTCGTCGAGGAGCGGCCGCTGCAGGCCGGCCGGCTGCCGGAGGACCAGGCCGCGCCGGTGCGCGAATGGCTGCACGGCCTGGCCGCCGACGCCGAGGCGCGGGCGGCCGTCGTGCGCCAGACGCTGTCCGGCGCGCTCGACAGCCTCGACGGGCGGGTGACGGCGGTCGCGGCCGCCGTCGACCGGCAGAGCACCGCCGCCGGAGCGCTGCGCGAGGTCGCGACGGCTGCCTACGACGTCGCGCGCGACGACGTCGACGAGGGCGTCCGCAGCGGCACGCTGCTGCGCGGGGAGGTGCTCGCCCGGTGGCAGGACTTCGTCGGCACGGGCGAGTGGATGCGCAGCCTGGAGAGCCGCATCGGCCGGGCGCGCGACCGGATCACCGCCGTCGTCACCGGCCGGCCCACCCCCGCCGAGGACCTGCAAGGCGCGCTGGAGTCCAGCGTGGAGCGCCTGCTGCGGGTGGCCGCCGACCGCGCCGCCGAGCGCACCGTGACCGCGTGGCGGTCGACCGCCGGCGGCGCGCCGCTCGTGCAGGATCGCGCGCTCGAGCGCGCCTCGGCCGGCTTCGCCGAGCGCGCCGGCGAGGAGGTGCGCGACTGGCAGGGGTTCGTGCTCGACCTCGTGCGCACCGAGGGCGCCGACAAGCGCTCGACCGCGCGGGTGCTCTCCTTCGGCGTGAACGGCGCCGGGCTCGCCGTCATGGTCGCCGTGTTCGCGCACACCGGTGGGCTCACCGGGGGAGAGGTGGCCGTGGCCGGCGGCACGTCCGCGGTCGGGCAGAAGGTCCTCGAGGCGGTGTTCGGCGACGCCGCCGTGCGCAGCCTGGCCACCCGGGCCCGCGAGGACCTGCGCACCCGGGCCGACCGGCTCCTGTCCGGCGAGCAGGCCCGCTTCACCGCTCTCGTCGACGCCGCCGCGCCCCGGGAGGGCACCGGCGCCGACCTGCGGGTGGCGCTGGCCGACCTGTCCCGGGCCCGCCGGGCCGGCGCGGCATGAGGCGCCGCGCGACGGCGCTGGCCGACCGGCTCGGCGCGCTGCGCGAGGCGGTCGAGGCCGCGGACGGGCACCTGCCGCTGGTCGACCTGCAGCCGGCCCGCGACCTGCTGGCCAAGGCCGGTGCACGGGTCGCCCTCGGCGACGCCACCGTGGTCGCGCTGGCCGGCGCCACCGGCAGCGGCAAGTCGACCCTGTTCAACGCCCTCGCCGGGCAGGAGCTGTCGCCGCCGGGGGTGCGGCGCCCGACGACCGGCACGGCGCACGCCTCGGTCTGGGGCGGCGACGGCAGCGCCGCGCTGCTCGACTGGCTCGGTGTGCCCCGCCGGCACGTCCAGGCCGACCCCGACCCGAGGCTCGACGGGCTCGTGCTGCTCGACCTGCCCGACCACGACAGCACCGCGGTGCAGCACCGGCTCGAGGTCGACCGGCTGGTGCAGCTGGTCGACGTGCTCGTGTGGGTGCTGGACCCGCAGAAGTACGCCGACGCCGCCGTGCACGACCGCTACCTGCGCCCGCACGCCGAGCACGCCGGCGTCCTCGTCGTCGTGCTCAACCAGGTCGACCGGCTCGACGACCTCGCCCGCGAGGCGTGCCTCGGCGACCTGCGCCGGCTGCTCGACGACGAGGGCCTGGCCGCCACCTCCGTGGTGCCGGTGTCGGCCCGGACCGGCGAGGGCGTGCCCGCGCTCGGCGCGCTGCTCGTCGACCGCGTGCGCGCGCGCCGAGCCGCCTCCGACCGGCTCGCCGCGGATGCGCGCGAGGTGGCCGGTGCCCTGTCGGCGTCCTGCACAGGCGCGCCCGGCGAGGTGCGGGCGCCGCAGCGCGGGGCGCTGGTGGCCGCACTGGCCGATGCCGCGGGCGTGCCCGTCGTCGAGGCCGCGGTCGAGCGCTCGGTGCGCAGCCGCGCGTCGGCGTCGACCGGCTGGCCGCCGCTGCGCTGGGTGCGCGGCCTGCGGCCGGACCCGCTGCGCCGGCTGCACCTGTCCGGCGCGCCGAGCGAGAGCGTGCGCACGTCGCTGGCGCCGGCGTCCGGCGCGCAGCGGGCGGCCGTCACCGACGCGCTGCGGGCGGTGCGCGACGCCGCGGGCGCCGACCTCGCGCCGTCCTGGCGCGACAGCCTGCGGGAGACCCTCGACGGGCGGGAGGCGGTGCTGCCGGACCGGCTCGACCGCGCGGTGGCCGGCACCGACCTCGGCGTGCAGTCCCCGCCACGCTGGTGGTCGCTGGTCGGGCTCCTGCACTGGCTGCTGCTCGCCGTCGCCCTCGTCGGGGGCGTCTGGCTGCTCGCCCTGGCCGCGCTCGGCTTCGCCCGGCTCGACGACGTGCTGCCCGTGCCCGAGGTGAGCGGCGTCCCGCTCCCGACGCTGATGCTCGTCGTCGGGCTGCTGGCCGGGGCGCTGCTGGCGGCGCTCGTCCGCCCACTCGTGCGGGCCGGCGCGCGGCGGCGGGGCCGCCGGGCCGGTGACCGGCTGCGGGAACGGGTCGAGGAGGTCGCGCGGACCGAGGTGCTCGGGCCGGTCGAGGCCGCGCTCGACGCCCACCGGCGGTGGTGCGCGGCGCTCGAGCGCGCGCGCGGCTGACTCAGCCGGAGCTGGGCAGGTCGCGCACCGGCGCGGTCCGGGCCGCGGCGCGCCAGCGCTCGCCGAGGTCGGCGCCGCGGTGGCTCACCACCACCGGCATCTCGGCCTCCTGCGCCATGGAGAGGAGCTCCTCCCCGGGGCGTCGGTCCTGGTCGCCGGCGGGCAGCGGCAGGTCCCACAAGTCGCCGGTGAACCGCCACAGCTGCCTGTCGTCGCCGAACCGGAAGGCCGTGGCGTCGACGTCGATGCCGAAGTCCTCGTCGTCGTCGGAGAAGCTGATGACCAGCCTGGCGAGGTCGACCGCGACGTCGCCGTCCAGGTCGCCGTAGGGCACCACGATTCGCAGGTCGTCGCTGGTCTCGGCGCGGAGGTCCTCGCCGGTGGCCAGCTGCTCCACGACGTTCACCGAGCGGGCCTGGCCCGACGCGCCGCCCGATGCCTCGGCCCCGACGCCGACGACGAGCTCGGGCACGCCGTCGCCGTCGACGTCCGCGGACGGGTCGAGCGCGATCGCGAACCCGAGGGAGTCGGTGTCCGGCGTGGTGAGGACGGCGGCCCGGTGGGCCTCGCTGGAGCGCAGGTCGCCGGTCCTCGCCGCGCGCCGCTCCACGGTCGTCTCGACGGCGACCTCGCCGGGCCCGATCAGCCCGAACCCGAACTCGACGTCGATGCCGGCGAGCAGCACCACCGCGCCGTCCGGACCCGTGGCGGTGCCGAGGGCGAACAGGTAGCGGTCGTCGGCGACCTCCCAGAGGACGGACCCGTCCGCGCCGGAGACCAGCTGCAGGCGGGGGGACGGGGCGTCGATGCCGAGGACGAGGTCGGGCGCGCCGTCGCTGTCGGCGTCGGACCCCAGGGGGGTCACGAACGGCCAGGACCCGTCGGTCGTCGTCGACCAGAGCGGGCTCAGCTGCGCACCGTCGAGCAGCTCGAGGTCGACGGCCTCGCGGCCGGTGGAGTCGTCCTGGCACTCGCCGACCACGACGGCGTAGACGCAGGTCTGGTCGTGGTCGCGCTCGAGCGAGGTGGTCCACAGCAGGTCGGCCGCCGGGCTACCGCCGACCTGTCCCATCGGGACCAGCACGGAGATCCCGGCCTGGTCCGCCACGGTCCGGCTGCCCCGCACCGCACCGGTGGCGCCCTCGTGCACGTCGGCCGAGGTGCCGGAGCGCAGCGTGGCAGTGCGCTCGTGGACGCCGGCCACGAACGCGCTGAGGCCCGAACCGGCATCGCTGACGTCGAGGTCGATGACGCTCGTGGCGATGTCGGCCAGGCCGTCGCCGGTGACGTCGTCGGTGAGCAGCGCCAGCACGCCGAGCGCGGTGGAGCGCAGCTCGTACTCGTAGGACCAGGTGAGCCCGATCGGGTCGAACCGCGCCGACTCGGTCTCGTCGATGCTGCCCTCGGCCTGCCTCGACCAGGCCGTCGAGGCGTCCGCCCCGGAGATCACACCGACGGTGTGCACGAAGGTCGCCGTGTACCGGTAGCTGTAGCCGTCGACGCCCTCCTCGAAGGCAGCCTCGCCCTCGCCGACGATGCTGTGCAGCAGCAGGTCGTCGCGGCCGTCACCGGTCAGGTCGCGGCCGAGCGGGTAGGCGAGCGCGCCGTCACCGTCCTGCTCCGCGGTGGTCCACAGCAGCGACCCGTCGGTGCCGCGGCGGGCCTCCAGGACGACGCCGTCGTCGCTGTACGAGCCGGTCAGGACGTCCGCCCCGCCGTCGCCGTCCAGGTCGCCGGCCGGCACCGCCTGCGCGTACACGTAGGGCTCGCCGGGCTCGCCCTCCTCCGGCTCCTCGGGCGGCGTGACGATCAGCGGGGTCGGGCCCCCGGCCGGTCCGTAGGCGGCCTCGACGGCGTCCGCCAGGCCGCGCAGCCGGGCGGCGGTGTCGCCGTGCCGGCGCACCGACGTCAAGGCGTCGGCCACCGTGCGGCTGCTGCTCGTGGCGCCGTCGCGGCCGGCGGCCACCACCCCGGGCAGCGCGGACAGGTCGGCGAGGGACGGGCCGGCGACCGCCGACGTCGCCCCGGCGGGCAGGGCGAGCAGCCCGCCCGCCAGCACCGGCACCGCCCACAGCCCCGCACGACGTAGACCCATGACCGCCCCCCTCGCCGGGCCGCACGGCACCGGGCGAGTGGACAGTTCGCCGCGTACGACCGGATTCCTGCCGGGGCGCCCCGCGGAACCCCCGG
>DATLGD010000003.1:0-7858 GCA_035540755.1 Mycobacteriales bacterium
TCGAGCTCCTCGCCCGAGTGCGGCCGCACCCGCGCGTCGACGTCGTTGGTGCCGAGCACCGTGCGGGCGAACTTGCTGTAGGCGTAGGCGTCCTCGACGGTCAGCCGGCCGCCGGGCAGGACGCCGACGCCGCCGTCGGCCTTGGCGTAGCCGAGCCCGCGCGCGGCGCGCTCGAGCGCCTCGGTCCAGGACGTCTCGACCAGGCGCCCGGTGTCGTAGTCGCGCACCAGCGGCGTGACGATGCGGTCGGGCTGCGAGGCGTAGGTGAACGCCCAGCGGCCCTTGTCACAGTTCCACTCCTCGTTGACCTGCGGGTCGTCGCCGGCCAGGCGCCGCAGCACCTTGCCGCGGCGGTGGTCGGTGCGCAGCGCGCAGCCGGACGCGCAGTGCTCGCACACCATCGGCGTCGAGACGAGGTCGAACGGCCGGGCGCGGAAGCGGTAGGCCGCACCGGTGAGCGCGCCGACCGGGCAGATCTGCACGGTGTTGCCGGAGAAGTAGCTCTCGAAGGGCTGGTCGCTGTAGATGGCGACCTGCTGCAGCGCCCCCCGCTCGAACAGCTCGATGAACGGGTCGCCGGCGATCTGCTGCTGGAAGCGCGTGCAGCGGGCGCAGAGCACGCAGCGCTCGCGGTCCAGAAGCACCTGGGTGCTGATGGCGATCGGCTTGGCGAAGGTGCGCTTGACGTCGCGGAAGCGCGACTCGGCGTTGCCGTTGGTCATCGTCTGGTTCTGCAGCGGGCACTCGCCGCCCTTGTCGCAGACCGGGCAGTCCAGCGGGTGGTTGATGAGCAGCAGCTCGAGCGTGCCCTCCTGCGCCTTCTTGGCGACCGGGCTGGACAGCTGGGTCTTGACGACCATGCCCTCGGTGACGGTCGTCGTGCACGCCGTCAGCGGCTTGCGCTGGCCCTCGACCTCGACGATGCACTGCCGGCACGCGCCGACCGGGTCGAGCAGCGGGTGGTCGCAGAAGCGCGGGATCTGGATGCCGAGCAGCTCGGCGGCCCGGATGACCAGCGTGCCCTTGGGCACCGCCACCTCGAAGCCGTCGATGGTGAGGGCGACGAGGTCCGTGCGGTCCGGGACGCCGTCGGCGGTGCCGGTGCCGGAGGTGGTGACGGTCATCAGCGGGTTCCTGCGGTGCTCGCGGCGAACAGGGTGGAGGCGTGCGGGTCGAAGGGGCAGCCCTGCTCGGTCACGTGCTGCAGGAACTCCTCGCGGAAGTACTGCACGCCGCTGACGATCGGGCTCGTGGCGCCGTCGCCGAGCGCGCAGAACGAGCGGCCGAAGATGTTGTCGCACGTGTCGAGCAGCGTGGCGATGTCCTCCTCGGTGCCCGTTCCGGCCTCGAGCCGGCGCAGGATCTGCACCATCCAGAACGTGCCCTCCCGGCACGGGGTGCACTTGCCGCACGACTCGTGCGCGTAGAACTCCGTCCAGCGCAGGACCGCGCGCACGACGCACGTCGTCTCGTCGAAGCACTGCAGCGCCTTGGTGCCGAGCATCGACCCGGCCGCGGCGACGCCCTCGTAGTCGAGCGGGACGTCGAGGTGCTCCTCGGTGAGGATGGGCGTGCTCGAGCCGCCCGGCGTCCAGAACTTGAGCCGGTGGCCCTCCCGCATGCCGCCGGACAGCTCGAGCAGCTGCCGCAGCGTGATGCCGAGCGGCGCCTCGTACTGGCCGGGCCGCGTCACGTGCCCGGACAGCGAGTAGAGCGTGAAGCCCTTGCTCTTCTCGGTACCCATGGAGCCGAACCAGTCGACGCCGCCGAGCACGATGCTCGGCACGCTGGCGATGGACTCGACGTTGTTGACGACGGTCGGGCTCGCATAGAGGCCGTGCGTCGCCGGGAACGGCGGGCGCAGCCGCGGCTGGCCGCGGTAGCCCTCGAGGGAGTCCAGCAACGCCGTCTCCTCGCCGCAGATGTAGGCGCCCGAGCCGGCGTGCACGACGACGTCGAGGTCGAAGCCGCTGCCGCCGATGTCCTTGCCGAGGTGGCCGGCGGCGTAGGCGTCGGCCACCGCCTGCCGCAGCCGGCGGATGACGTGCACGACCTCGCCGCGCACGTAGATGACGGCGAAGCTCGCCCGGATGGCGTAGGAGGCGATGGCGACGCCCTCCACGAGCACGTGCGGGTTCGCCATCATCAGCGGGATGTCCTTGCAGGTGCCCGGCTCGCTCTCGTCGGCGTTCACGACGAGGTAGTGCGGCTTGCCGGCCTGCCCCTTCTCGTCTCCGGGCGACTTCACCTGCGGGATGAAGCCCCACTTCAGGCCGGTGGGGAAGCCGGCGCCGCCACGGCCGCGCAGGCCGGACTCCTTCACCAGCGCGATCACGTCGTCGGGTGCCATCGCGAGGGCCTTGGGCAGGGCGGTGTAGCCGCCGGCCCGGGTGTAGCCGTCGAGGGTGAAGGAGTCGGCGTCGCCCCAGTCCTTGGAGAGCACGGGCGTCAGGACCATCGGGCTCAGCCCTCCGTTCCGGCGTCGAAGGACAGCTGGCCGTCCTGCTGCTGCTCCTGCCGGGGCGCCTTCTCCTGGCCCGGCAGCGGCGGCGCGACGTCCCCGCGCTGCTGCGCCAGCTCGAACCCGGCGAGCGTGGCCGGCCCGGCCTGGACGCCCTCGTTCGCGAGGCCGTCGTCGTACCCGGCGAGCACCCGCGAGGTCTCCTTGAACGTGCACAGCCGGGAGGGGCCGCGGGTCGGCGGCGGGGGCGTGCCGGTGCGGCAGGCGTCGACGAGCTCGCGCGCCGAGCTCGGCGTCTGGTCGTCGTAGAACTCCCAGTTGACCATCACCACGGGGGCGTAGTCGCAGGCCGCGTTGCACTCGATGTGCTCGAGGCTGATCCGGCCGTCCTCGGTGGTCTCGTTGTGACCGATGCCGAGGTGCTCCTTCAGCGTGTCGAGGATGGCGTCGCCTCCCATGACCGCGCACAGCGTGTTCGTGCAGACGCCCACGTGGTACTCGCCGGCCGGGCGCCGCCGGTACATCGTGTAGAAGGTCGCGACCGCGCCGACCTCGGCCTTGGTGAGACCGAGCTCCTCCGCGCACAGCGCGATGCCCTCGCTCGAGACGTGCCCCTCCTCGGACTGCACCAGGTGCAGCATCGGCAGCAGGGCCGACCGCGGCTTCGGGTACCGGGCGATGATCTCGCGGGCCTCGGCCCGCGTCCTGTCCGTCAGTCCCACTACCGGTCCACTCCGCCCATGACGGGATCGATGCCGGCGACCGCGGCGATGGCGTCGGCGAGCATGCCGCCCTCGCACATCGCGGAGGTCGCCTGCAGGTTGGTGAAGGATGGGTCGCGCACGTGGACGCGGTAGGGCCGCGTGCCGCCGTCGCTGACCATGTGGAAGGCGAGCTCGCCGCGGGGGCTCTCGACCGCCGTGTACACCTGGCCGGGCGGGACCCGGAAGCCCTCGGTGACCAGCTTGAAGTGGTGGATGAGCGCCTCCATCGAGGTGCCCATGATCTTCTTGACGTGGTCGAGCGACTGGCCGAGGCCGTCGGCGCCGAGCGCCAGCTGCGCCGGCCAGGCGATCTTGGTGTCCTCGACCATGACCGGGCCCGGCTCGAGCCTGTCGAGGGCCTGCTCGATGATCTTCAGCGACTCGCGCAGCTCGCCCACCCGGCACAGGAACCGGCCGTAGGAGTCGCCGCGGGTGCTGGTGACGACGTCGAACTCGTAGTCCTCGTAGCCGCAGTACGGGTCGGTCTTGCGCAGGTCCCAGGCCAGGCCCGAGGCGCGCAGCACCGGGCCGGTGAGGCCGAGCGCGAGGCAGCCCTGGACGTCGAGGTGCCCGACGTCGACCGTGCGGTCCTTCCAGATCGGGTTCCCGACGAGCAGCTTGTCGATGCCGGCGAAGCGCTCCGGCAGGATCTCGAGCAGCTCGCGGATCTTCTCCTCGGCCCCCGGCGGCAGGTCCTGCGCGACGCCGCCCGGGCGCACGTAGGCGTGGTTCATCCGCAGGCCGGTGACCATCTCGAGCGCGTCGAGGACGAGCTCGCGCTCGCGGAAGCCGTTGGTCATCGCGGTGAGCGCACCGAGCTCCATGCCGCCGGTCGCGAGCGCCACCATGTGGCTGGCGATCCGGTTGAGCTCCATGCAGAGCACCCGCAGCGTCGTGGCGCGCGGCGGCGGCTCGATGCCGAGCAGCTTCTCGACGCCCAGGCTGTAGCCGGTCTCGTTGAAGATCGGCGACAGGTAGTCCATGCGGGTCACGAAGGTGACGCCCTGCACCCAGTTGCGGTACTCGAGGTTCTTCTCGATGCCGGTGTGCAGGTAGCCGATCACCGTGCGGGCGCTGGTGACCGTCTCGCCCTCGAGCTCGACGACCAGGCGCAGCACGCCGTGCGTCGAGGGGTGCTGCGGCCCCATGTTGACGACGATGCGCTCCTCGTCGTCGTCGAGGCCGGCCACGAGGCTGTCCCAGTCGCCGCCGGTGACCGTGTAGACGGTGCCCTCGGTGGTCTCGCGCGCGCCGGCGTACGGGTCCTCGGAGGAGCCGGCGAGCACGTCGTCGGCCATGACGCCGTCGGTGACGCCGTCGCCGGTGGTGGTCGTGTCAGGCATACGCCCTCCGCTCGTCCGGCGGCGGGATCTGCGCGCCCTTGTACTCGACCGGCACGCCGCCGAGGGGGTAGTCCTTGCGCTGCGGGTGGCCGTCCCAGTCGTCCGGCATGAGGATCCGGGTGAGCGCGGGGTGGCCGTCGAAGACGATCCCGAACATGTCCCACGTCTCGCGCTCGTGGAAGTCGGCCGTCGGGTAGACGTGCGTGATGCTCGCGACGTGCGGGTCCTCCGCCGTCACCGCGGTCTCGAGGCGGATCCGGCGGCGGTAGGTCATCGACATCAGGTGCACGACGGCGTGCAGCCGGGTCGCCTGGCTCGGGTAGTCGACGCCGCTCACGCCGCTGCAGAACTCGAACCGCAGGCTGGCGTCGTCGCGCAGGACCAGCGCCACCTCGGCGAGCCGCTCGGGCTTCACGTGCAGCGTCAGCTCGCCCCGGTCGACGACGACACGGGTGACGGCGTCGCCGAACTGCGGGTAGGCGGCCTCGAGCGCGTCGACCGCCTCGTCGAACCACGAGCCGTAGGGGCGGGGCGAGGACAGGTCGGCCGGCTGCCGCTTGACCAGGCCGCCGAACCCGGAGGTGTCGCCGCCGCGGGTGGCGCCGAACATGTCCTGCCCGGGCCGCTTCTCGGCGGTGCCGGGGCTGACCGGCCCGGGGGCGACCGGCCCGGGGGTGGGCCCGCTGCCGCTGACGACCTGCCGGCCGGGAGTGCTCCTGTCGGGTCCGCTCACTGCATGAGCTCCTTGCGCAGGGCCACCCGGGCGTCGCGCTTGCCCTCGGGCGAGTAGCGCTTGCTGCTGGCCACCAGCTCGCGGGGGGCGTAGTCGGGCAGCTCGCGCCGGCGGGCGTTGACGCCGAGCGGCTCGTCCATGATCTTGTCGTGCAGCTTGAGGATGGCGTCGAGCAGCATCTCCGGCCGGGGCGGGCAGCCCGGCAGGTACATGTCGACCGGGACGATGTGGTCGACGCCCTGCACGATCGCGTAGTTGTTGAACATGCCGCCGCTGCTGGCGCACACGCCCATCGCGATGACCCACTTCGGCTCCGGCATCTGGTCGTAGACCTGCCGCACGACCGGCGCCATCTTCTGGCTCACCCGCCCGGCCACGATCATCAGGTCGGCCTGGCGCGGGGAGGCACGGAAGACCTCCATGCCGAACCGGGCGAGGTCGTAGCGTCCGGCGCCGGTGGCCATCATCTCGATCGCGCAGCAGGCCAGCCCGAAGGTGGCCGGCCACAGGCTGCTCTTGCGCGACCAGTTGACGACCTTCTCGACGCTGGTCAGGACGATCCCGCCGGGGATCTTCTCCTCGAGGCCCATCAGGTGTCCTTCGTCGCGGGTGCGTGCGGGGGCAGGGTCATCGCGGCGGTCAGTCCCACTCGAGGCCGCCGCGGCGCCACTCGTAGGCGTAGGCCACGAACACCAGGACGATGAACAGCATCATCTGCACGAAGCCGAAGACCCCGAGGACGTCGAACGCGACCGCCCAGGGGTAGAGGAAGATCATCTCGATGTCGAAGACGATGAACAGCATCGCGGTCAGGTAGAACTTGACCGGGAAGCGGCCCCCGCCCATCGGCTGCGGAGTGGGCTCGATGCCGCACTCGTAGGCGTCGAGCTTGGCGCGGTTGTAGCGCTTGGGCCCGATGATCGCCGCCGCACCCACGCTGACGACGGCGAAGCCGGCGGCCAGGATGCCCAGGACCAGGATCGGCACGTACGGCTGGAGCACGTCCGTCCCCTCCTTCGTTCTGTCTCGTTCGAGCGTTGTGTCTGGCGCGGTCGGCGGCGTCACAGTAGTAGCGCTGCGGAGGCCGGCCGCGGGGCGGGGCGGTCGGCCCGGGAGGTTCAGGCCGCGGGGGTGACCTTGACCAGCCCGTTGATGACGCGGTCCAGGGCGTCACCCCCGCGCGGGTCGGTGAGGTTGGCGAGCAGCTTCAGGGTGAACTTCATGAGCAGCGGGCGCGGCAGGCCGTACTTCGTCGCCACGTTCATCACCTGCGGGTGGCCGATGAGCTGCACGAACACCCGACCGAGCGTGTAGTAGCCGCCGTAGGCGTCCTTCATGGCCCCGACGTAGCCCTGCAGCGCCCGCTCGCGCGCCGGGCCGGCCGGGCGGGCGAGTGCCTGGGCGGCGACCTCGGCGGCGAGCAGGCCGCTCTCCATGGCGTAGGCGATGCCCTCGCCGTTGAACGGGTTGACCGCGCCGCCGGCGTCGCCGACGAGCAGGACGCCGCGGCTGTAGTGCGGCGTGCGGTTGAAGCCCATCGGCAGCGCGCCGCCGCGCACCGGGCCGACCGCGTGCTCCTCGTCGAACTGCCACTGCCCGGGCATGCCGCCGGTCCACGACGCCAGCAGCTTCTTGTAGTCGGTGTCCTGCCATGCCTGAGTGGTGTTGAGGATGCCGAGGCCGACGTTGCTGGTGCCGTCGCCGACGCCGAACACCCAGCCGTAGCCGGGCAGCAGGTTGCCGGCGTCGTCGCGCAGCTCGAGCCAGGACTCGAGCATGTCGTCGTCGTGCCGGGGGCTCTCGTAGTAGCGGCGGACGGCCACGCCCATCGGCCGGTCGTCGCGCTTGGCGATGCCCAGCGCCAGCGCGAGCCGGGCGCTGCTGCCGTCGGCGGCGAGAACGACGGGCGCGCGGTAGGTCTGCTCGAGCTTCTCAGGACCGACCTTGGCGGTGACGCCGACGACGCGGCCGGCGGCGTCGAGCACCGGCCCGGTGACGGTGGTCTGCTCCTGCAGCCGGGCGCCGGCCTTCTGCGCCTGGCGGGCGAGCAGCTCGTCGAAGTCCTTGCGCGGCCGGACGAGCCCGTGGTCGGGATAGCTGGCCAGCTCGGGCCAGGGCAGCTCGAGGGTGACGCCGCCGCCGACGATGCGCAGGCCCCGGTTGCGGATGAAGCCGTTGGCCTCGCTGGTGTCGACTCCCATGCGCACCAGGCTCTTGACGGCCCGGGGGGTGAGCCCGTCGCCGCAGACCTTCTCGCGGGGGAACGCCGACTTCTCGAGCAGCAGGACGTCGAGGCCGGTCTGGGCCAGCTGCCAGGCGGCGGCGCTCCCGCCGGGCCCGGCACCGACGACGACGACGTCCGCGTCCTGCGCGGCGGTCGGGATCTCGGTCACGGCGGGCTCCGGAACGTGCTCGTGCGCTTGTGAAAGTTTTCACGAGCGTCCGGGGAAGTGTAGGACCTCGCGCGTCCGTCGGCACCCGCGGTCGGCTCCCCTCCCCGCCCGGAGCCCTCCTGACGGTTCCGCGACCTCCCGAAGCCGTGGGGAGCCCTCCACCC
>DATLGD010000004.1:0-7156 GCA_035540755.1 Mycobacteriales bacterium
CAGTAGTGCCGGCTGACCTCCTCCAGCCGCTCCTTCGGGATGCCGCGGCCGCCGTCTCCGCCCCCGGTCGACGCCCTCCTGCTGGTGTCCTTCGGGGGGCCGGAGCACCCGGACGACGTCGTGCCGTTCATGCAGAACGTCACCCGCGGCCGCGGCATCCCGAAGGAGCGGCTGGAGGAGGTCAGCCGGCACTACTGGGACGTCTTCGGCGGCGTCAGCCCGATCAACGCCCAGGCGCGTGCGCTGAAGAGCGCGCTCGAGGCCGAGCTCGCGGAGCGCGGCCCCGACCTGCCGGTGTACTGGGGCAACCGCAACTGGCACCCGTTCCTCGCCGACACCCTGCGCACGATGCGCGACGACGGCGTCCGGCACGCCCTCGCGGTGGTGACGAGCGCCTACCCGTCCTACAGCGGCTGCCGGCAGTACCGCGAGGACTGGTGGCGGGCGCGCCGCGAGGCCGGCGACGGCGCTCCGCTGGTGAGCAAGCTGCGGCACTACTACGCCGAGGACGGCTTCCTCGACCCGGTCGCGAGGAGCGTGCAGGCCGAGCTCGGCCACCTCGGCCCGGACGCGAGGCTGGTGTTCTGCGCGCACTCGATCCCGACGTCGATGGCGTCGGCGAGCGGCCCCGACGGCGACGGCTACGAGACGTCGCTGCGGCTGGCCTGCGCCGGGGTCGTCCAGCGGCTGACCGGCTGGCAGGGGGAGTGGGACCTCGTCTGGCAGTCGCGCAGCGGCCCGCCGTCGGTGCCGTGGCTGGAGCCCGACGTCGGCGACCACCTCGAGGCGCTGCACGGCGACGGCGTCCGCGAGGTGGTGATGGTGCCGATCGGCTTCACCAGCGACCACGTCGAGGTGCTGTACGACCTGGACGTGCAGGCCCAGGAGCGGGTGGCGCTGCTCCCCGGGATGACCGCGCGGCGCTCGCCGACGGTCGGCACCGACCCGCAGTTCGTGGCGATGCTGCGCGACCTCGTCGTCGAGCGGCTCGAGGGCGACGAGCGGCCGAGCCATGGCGCCCCGGCCACGCACGACCGCTGCCCCGCACGCTGCTGCCGCCCCGGCGGATAGCGTCCGGCGCGTGGCAGCACCCGCAGCTCCGTGGTGGCGCGAGGCCGTCGTCTACGAGGTGTACCTGCGCTCGTTCGCCGACAGCGACGGTGACGGGCTCGGCGACCTCGCCGGGCTGCGGAGCCGGCTGCCGTACCTGCGCGACCTCGGCGTCGACGCGGTGTGGATCACGCCGTTCTACCCCTCGCCGATGGCCGACCACGGCTACGACGTCGCCGACTACTGCGACGTCGACCCGCGCTTCGGCGACCTCGACGCCTTCGACCGGGTTCTCGCCGAGGCGCACGAGCTGGGCCTGCGCGTGATCGTGGACGTCGTGCCGAACCACACGTCGTCGGCGCACCCGTGGTTCCAGGAGGCGCTGGCCGATCCGGACTCGCCGGCGCGGGCCCGGTACTGGTTCCGCGACGGGGCCGGTCCGCAAGGAAGTGCGCCGCCGAACAACTGGCAGAGCGTCTTCGGCGGCCCGGCCTGGACCCGCGACGAGGCGTCCGGCCAGTGGTACCTGCACATGTTCGACAGCGCGCAACCCGACCTCGACTGGGCGAACCGGGAGGTGCACGAGGAGTTCCTGCGCGTGCTGCGGTTCTGGCTCGACCGGGGCGTCGACGGGTTCCGCATCGACGTCGCGCACTCGCTGTACGTGCGGGCCGACCTCGCCGACGACCCGTCGGTCGGCGTCGAGAAGGGCATGCACGAGGACGACCACCGGCACATCTGGGACCAGGAGGAGGTGCTGGCCGTCTACGAGGAGTGGCGGGAGCTGCTCGACAGCTACCCCGGCGAGCGGATGCTGGTCGGCGAGGTGTTCCTGTTCGACGTGCCGCGGGTCGCGCGCTACGTCGGGACCGACCGGCTGCACCAGGCGTTCAACTTCACCGTCTTCCAGGCGCGCTGGGACGCCGCGGACCTGCGGCGGGTGCTCGTGGACGCGCTCGAGCACTTCGACCCGGGCACGTGGGTGCTGTCCAACCACGACCTGACCCGGCACGCGACCCGGTACGGCGGCGGCGACCTCGGGCGCCGGCGCGGCCTCGCCGTGACCGCCTTCCTGCTCGCGCTGCCGGGGTCGCCGTACCTGTACCAGGGCGAGGAGCTCGGGCTCGAGGAGACCGACGTCCCCGAGCACCTGCGCGAGGACCCGGTGTTCCTGCGCACGGGCGGCGCCCTGGCCGGCCGCGACGGCTGCCGGACACCGGTGCCGTGGACGGCCGAGGCGCCCGGGCACGGCTTCACCACCGGCCGGCCGTGGCTGCCGTTCGGACCGGAGGCGAGCACGCACGCGGTCGAGCTGCAGGCCGCCGACCCTGCCTCGGTGCTCACCGCCTACCGGCGGTTGCTCGCGCGGCGGCGCGCCCTGCTGAGCGAGCTCGCGGACCTGACCTGGCTGCCTGCGCAGGACGACGTGCTGGCGGTCCGGCGCGGGCCGCTGGTCGCCGTGCTCAGCACGGCGGGGGAGCCGGTCGAGGTGCCGGTCGACGGCGCGGTGGAGCTGCTCGAGGCGACGGCGGCCGGCGCGGCGCTCGACGACGGCCTCGTCACGGTGCCGGCCGCCGCCACCGTCTGGGTGCGGGTCGGATCGTCACCGTCCTGACGCGCAGCAGTCGCGTGCAGCGGGTATCGAGGCGCGCATGACCCGCGCACCCGATCTGGACGCCCCCGGCCCCGACTTCTCCGACGACGTCGCCGGCGAGGCGCTGCCGAGCTTCGCCGTGCTCGCGCGGTTCCGGCGGGTGGCCGGCTCGGCAGAGGAGGCCGAGACCGCCGTGCGCGAGGAGCTCGCCCCGGCCCGTGGCCTGTTCGACGACGCCCGGGTCGAGCCGCAGGAGCCCGACGGTCGCTGGGCGGTCGACGTCCGGTTCGTCGTCACCTCGACCGACAACGAGCACGCCGTCGACGGCGTGGACACCACGCTGCGCGACGCCGGTGTTGCGGCCGACGAGGTCTGGGTGGCCGAGCGGCTGTCCTGACCGCTACCCCTGCGCGGTCGGGGACGCCGGGGCGCTGTCGCCCTCCGGCGCCGTGAGCGCCATGAGCGCCGCGACCGCCTCCCGGTCGGCCGGCGACGGCAGCCCCCAGCCCGGCTCGTAGCCGTAGTGCTCGCCGACGGTGGCGCTCTGCAGCCCGTCGAGCAGCTCGAGGTCGTCGGGACAGATCAGCGCCGGGTGCACGACCCCCAGCGACTCGCTGACCTTGAGCAGGTCCTTGCGCAGCGTCTTGACGTAGTTCGCGAGCCGCACGGACTTCAGCGCCGGGTCGAGCCCGCGCGCCAGCCACGCGTTCTGCGTCGCGACTCCGCTGGGGCAGGTGTCGGTGTGGCACTTCTGCGCCTGGATGCAGCCGATGGCGAGCATGGCTTCACGGCCGACGTTGAGCAGGTCGCAGCCCAGCGCCATCGCTACGAGGGCGTTGTCGGGCAGGCCCAGCTTGCCCGCCCCGATGAACACCGTCTGCTCGTGCAGGCCGTGTCGGGCGAACGTGGCGTGCACCCGGGCGAAGCCGAGCCGGAACGGCAGCGAGACGTGGTCGGAGAAGGCCATGGGCGCCGCGCCGGTGCCGCCCTCGCCGCCGTCGACGGTGACGAAGTCGACGCCGCGGCCGGTGTCGCGCATGCGCCGGCACAGCTCCTCCCAGAAGCGCATGTCACCGACGGCGCTCTTGATGCCGACCGGCAGGCCGGTCTCGGCCGCGAGCAGCTCGACGAAGTCGAGCAGGCCGTCGACGTCGGTGAACTCGGCGTGCCGGGACGGGCTGATGCAGTCGACGCCCTCGGCCACGCCGCGCGCCTCGGCGATCTCGGCCGACACCTTCTCGCCGGGGAGCTGGCCGCCCAGACCCGGCTTGGCGCCCTGGCTGAGCTTCACCTCGATGACCCGCACCGGAGCGGACGCCACCCGGTCCTTGAGCCGCTGCAGGTCGAACCGGCCCTGGTCGTCCCGGCACCCGAAGTAGGCGGTCCCGATCTGGAAGACCAGCTCGCCGCCGTGCAGGTGGTGGCGGGAGATGCCCCCCTCGCCGCTGTTGTGCAGGCAGCCGGCGAGGGCCGCGCCCCGGTTCAGCGCCTCGACCGCTGCCCCGGAGAGCGAGCCGAAGCTCATCGCCGAGACGTTGACCAGCGAGTCGGGGCGGAACGCGTGCGCGCGGCCGCGCGCGCCGCCGAGGACCTTCGCGCACGGGAGCCAGGCGTCCTGGCCGACGCGCGGGTCGGCCGGCGGCGTCACCGCGGCGAGGGTCTTCTGGCGCACCAGCAGGTAGCCGGGGCGGCCCTCGAGGTCGTTGTCGGTGCCGAAGGAGAAGTAGTTGTTCTCGCCCTTGGCGGAGGCGTAGACCCAGCGCCGCTGGTCGCGGCTGAACGGACGCTCCTCGTCGTTGGCCGCGATGATGTACTGCCGCAGCTCCGGACCGATCCGCTCGAGCAGGAAGCGCAGGTGCCCCACCACCGGGAAGTTCCGGGTGACCGCGTGCTTCTTCTGCAGCAGGTCGTGCACGGCCGTCGCGACGACCGGTGCGGCCGCGGCGGCCCCGACGAGGGCTCGGCGTCTCATGCTCGCGGCACTACCCCCGATGAGCGATGGAGACGCTCACTCGCCGCCGGCGTCGGCCGCCTCGACCTCCTCGCGCGGGATGCCCAGCAGGAACAGCACGGCGTCGAGGTACGGCACGGACAGCGCCGTGTCGGCGGCGTCCCGGACGACCGGCTTGGCGTTGAAGGCGATTCCGAGGCCGGCGGCCTCGATCATGTCCAGGTCGTTGGCGCCGTCGCCGACAGCGACGGTCTGCTCCATCGCCATGCCCTCGGCGGCGGCGAAGCGCCGCAGTGCCAGGGCCTTGCCGGCGCGGTCCACGACCGGGCCGACGACGCGGCCGGTCAGCCGGCCGTCGACGACCTCGAGCTCGTTGGCGAGCGCGTGGTGGAGCCCGAGCGTCGCCTTGAGGTCGTCGGTGACAGCGGTGAAGCCGCCGCTGACGATGCCGACGACGTGGCCCAGCCGCTTCAGCGTGCGCACCAGCGTGCGCGCGCCGGGCGTGAGCCGGACCCGGGCCCGCACCCGGTCGACAGCCTCGACCGGAAGTCCCTCCAGCAGTGCGACGCGGGCGCGCAGCGACTGCTCGAAGTCGAGCTCACCGGCCATCGCCGCGGCGGTCACCTCGGCCACGCGCGCCTCGCAGCCGGCCTCGGCGGCCAGCATCTCGATGACCTCCCCCTGGACCAGCGTCGAGTCGACGTCCATCACCACCAGCCGGCGGGCGCGGCGCCACAGCGTCACCGGCTCGACGGCGACGTCGACCTGCTGCGCGACCGCCTCGGCAGCCAGCTCGCTGCGCAGCCGGGTCGTGTCGCCACCGGAGACGACCAGCTCGTAGGAGGTGGCCGGCCAGCTCGACACCCGCAGCACCCGGTCGATGTTCGCGCCGCAGGAGGCCAGCCGCCGGGCGACGCCGGCGAAGCCGGCCGGGGGGAGCGGCTCACCCAGCACGGTGACCGCGTGCCGCAGGGCAGGTGGCCGCTGCGCGTCGTCGTCGAGCGCCGTGAACTCCACCTCGACGCCGAGCAGCTGCGCCTCGGCCGCGAGGGCCGCCCGCACCGGCGCGCCGTCGCCGTCGCCGGCGACCACCAGCCCGAGCAGCAGGCGCCCGTGCACGACGACCTGCTCGGCGTCGACGAGGTCGGCGCCGGAGGCGGCGAGGACGTCGAGCAGACCTGCGGTGACGCCGGGGGCGTCCTGCCCGGTGACGGTGACGAGCAGCGTCACGCCCCGGCCCGTTCTGCCAGCTCGTCGGCGTAGGCGTTGTAGGCGGCGACCCTCGCCCGGCGGACGAGCCGGCCGAGCTCGCGCAGCTGGTCCTCGCGGGCGGCGGTCTCGCGTGTGTCGACGGCGCCCCCGGCGTCGACCGAGGCCAGCTCGAGGACGCCGGCGAGCTGGCGGCTGCGCACGAGCACGTCGCGGGCGCGGGACGGGTAGCCACCGGGCAGCTCGTCATCGTCGAGTCCGCCACGGGCGACCGCCCGGAGGTCGCGCAGCGCGTCGGCCAGCTCGGGCCGCCACCGCGCGATGTCGAGGTCGCGCAGCGCCGCCGCGACCTTGAGCACGCCGCGCCGCAGGTCGTGCTCGGCCTCGGGCAGGTACGGCCCGGGCCACGGGGCGACCGCGGTCAGGGGTGACGTCGTCCACCGCACCGTGGTGACGGTCCCGTCGAGCTCCGAGCCGTGCGGGGTGACGGCGGGGACGAGGCCGCTGCCCGAGCCGTCGGGGCGCAGCGCGAGCACGCCCTCGCCGGCCTCCAGCGCCGCCGACGTGAACGGTCCGGGCCCGGGCAGGCCGAGCGGGTCTCCGGGTGCGGGGAGCACGACGCGGAGGCGCTGCACGCCGTCGGCCCGCAGCCGGGTCAGCGCCCGGTCGACCGGCAGGTCGTCGCGGGCCAGGCCGGTGACGTCGTGCGCGTCGTCGTGCGCGGTGATGCGCCCCGCGGCCTCCTCCAGGGATGCCTCGCCGGCGAGCCAGGCGCTGCCCCAGGCGGCCAGGAGCGCGCTGCGCGGGGGGACGCCGACACCGGGAGGCACGACCGGCGAGCCTAGCCGTCAGTCATGGACCGCCGTCCGGCCCGGCGTCGACGACGCGGAACCACTCGACCACCACCGGCTCGCCGTGGCGCAGGTGCCACTGGGGGTCGCCCGAGTCGTGGCGCACCTGTGCCGCCACAGCTCGCCAGAAGCGGACGTGGGCTCTCCGCCACGCCTCGGCGTCGCGGAAGCCCTCGCCCTCGTCGTGCGCCACGTCGTCCCCGACCTGGTCCATCGGGATGATGCGCACCCGGGTCGTCTCGAGGCGCGCGTGGACGTGACCCCGGTGGTCCCTGAGCAGCCGCTGCTCGCCGACGCGGGGCAGCGGCTCGCCGCCCAGGTACTGGACGGCCAGGGAGGAGGTGGCGGTCTTCTCGCCGGACAACACCGCCGCCACGAGACGGTCACCGAGGCCACCGTCGCCGTCGTAGCCGAAGATCGTGTCCCGGGTCGCGGGCTGCTGCACCCCGGGCACGCTAGCGACCGCGGTCCGCTCCCGACCCGAGCTGGTCGTCCTAGAAC
>DATLGD010000005.1:0-6326 GCA_035540755.1 Mycobacteriales bacterium
CGGCCAGCGGCACGCTCTCGCCGTCGACGGTGACGTCGAGCCGCTTCCGCAGCACCAGCCGGCCGCCGTCGCGGTCGTAGAGGCCGACGCCGAGCCGGTGCTCGCGCAGCACCGGGTGGTCGGCCGGGGGCTCCTGGCGCAGCACACCGTCGACGACGCGCAGCGTGCTCGTGCCGGGGGTGCGCAGCCACCGCTGCGCCCAGTCCTGCAGGTCGCGGCCGGCGCTGCGCTCGAATGCCGACAGCAGGTCGGCGAAGGTCGCGTTGCCGAAGGCGTGCCTGGCGAGGTGGGCGCGCACGCCGGCGAAGAAGGCGTCCTCGCCGATCGTGGCCATGAGCTGCCGCAGCACCGAGGCACCCTTGGCGTAGCTGATGCCGTCGAAGTCGAGCAGCGCCGAGCGGGTGTCGGTGGCCGTGCCCGCCACCGGGTGCGTCGTGGGCAGCCCGTCGGCCCGGTACCCCCATGCCTTGCGGCTCGTGCAGAAGTCGACCCAGGTGTCGCGGAAGGCGGTCGCGCGGTCGACGGTGAGGAAGCCCATCAGCTCGGCGAACGACTCGTTCAGCCAGACGTCGTCCCACCACCGCAGCGTCACGAGGTTGCCGAACCACATGTGCGACAGCTCGTGCGCGACCACCATCGCCCGCCGCCGCCGCTGCCCCTCGGTGACGCGCGCGCGGAAGACGAACTGCTCGGAGAACGTGACGGCGCCCGGGTTCTCCATCGCCCCGGCGTTGAACTCCGGCACGAACAGCTGGTCGTAGCTGTCGCCGAACGGGTAGGCGCGCCCGAACAGCTCCTGCTGCAGGGTCAGCGCCGCGGCCGTCACGCCGAAGAGCTCGGCGGTCTCGGTCTGCGTCAGCAGGTGCTCGGCCAGCGAGCGCCGGCACCACAGCCCGAGCTCGACGCCGCCGTCGCCAGGCGTGCCGTGCCAGCGCTGCACGCCGGCGTACGGGCCGGCGGCGACCGTGAACAGGTAGGTCGAGATCGGCTCGGTCGGGGCGAACGTCCAACGACCGCCGTCCCGCTGCCCGCGGGTGTTGCCGATGACCGTCCAGTCCTGCGGAGCGTCGACCGTCAGCCGGAAGACGGCCTTGAGGTCGGGCTGGTCGAAGCAGGCGAGCATCCGCTGGGCGTCGTCGAGGAAGGCCTGCGCGTACAGGTAGACGGCGCCGTCGGCCGGGTCGACGAACCGGTGCAGGCCCTCGCCGCTGCGGCTGGTGGCGCAGCGGGCCTCGACCCGCAGGACGTTGTCGGCCTGCAGGTCGACGAGCGCGATCCGGTTGCCGCCGCGGTGCTCGACCACCCGGCCGTTGAGCTCGACGCGGCGCGGCTCGCCGTCGAGCTCGACGAACGTCGTCGCGCCGGGGCTGCGGCAGGTGAAGCGCACCTCGACGGTCGAGCCGAAGTGCGCCTGCTCGGCGGTCGGCCGCAGGTCGAGGTGCACGTCGTAGCTCGCGACGTCGAGCAGGGCAGCCCGTTCGGCCGCCTCGGTGCGGGTCAGGTTGCGCATCCGGCCCGAGCCTAGGGGACCTGGCTAGGCCGAGACGACGTCCGCGAGCCGCTGTGCGACCTCTTGGGCGAGCCCCCGCTCCGGGGCCTCGACCATGACGCGGACCACCGGCTCGGTGCCGGAGGGCCGCAGCAGCACCCGTCCGGTCCCGCCCAGCGCCGCCTCCTCCGCGGCGACCGCCTCGAGCACCTCGGGCGCGTTCGACCGCGCACGCTCGGCCCGGACGTTGAGCAGCACCTGCGGCAGCACGGTGACGACGCTCGCGAGGTCGGCGAGGCTGCGCCCGGTGGCCGCGACCCGACCGAGCAGCGCGAGCCCGGTGAGCAGCCCGTCGCCGGTGGTGGACAGGTCGCCGAAGACGACGTGGCCGCTCTGCTCGCCGCCGAGGGCGTGCCCGCCGGCGCGCATCGCCTCGAGCACGTACCGGTCGCCGACGGCGGTCTGCACCACGTCGATGCCCGCCTCGCGCATGGCGAGGACGAAGCCCAGGTTGCTCATCACCGTGGCGACGACCGTGCCGGTCGGCAGCAGGCCGCGCTCGCGCAGGCCGAGGGCGCAGACGGCCAGGATGCGGTCGCCGTCGACCACCTCGGCGTCGGCGGTGGTGGCCAGGCACCGGTCGGCGTCGCCGTCGTGCGCGAGGCCGACGTCGGCGCCGTGCTCGCGGACGGCGGCCTGCAGCGCCTCGAGGTGGGTGGCGCCGCAGCCGTCGTTGATGCGCGCGCCGTCGCCGTCGGCGAACACTGCGACGACGTCCGCGCCGGCGCGGCGGTACACCTCGGGCGCGAGCGCGGACGCCGAGCCGTGCGCGCAGTCGACGACGACGCGCAGCCCGTCGAGCGGCTGCTCGAGCGAGCCGAGCAGGGCCTCGAGATAGGCCCCGGTGCGCTCCGGCGGCGCCGACCGGACGGTGCCCACGTCGGTGCCGGTCGGCCGCGCCGACGTCTCGAGCAGGCCTGCCTCGACGGCGTCCTCGACGGCGTCGGCCAGCTTGTGGCCACCGGGGCCGAACAGCTTCAGGCCGTTGTCGGGCATGGGGTTGTGCGATGCCGAGATCATCAGGCCGAGGTCGGCGGCGCCGGTGGCGCAGGCGTGCGCGACGGCGGGGGTCGGCACGACGCCGAGCAGCTCCACGTCGACGCCCTCGCTGGCGAACCCGGCCGCGGTCGCCGCCTCGAGCATGGGCCCGGACGGGCGGGTGTCGCGCCCGACGGCGACGGTGAGCCGGCCGGCCCGGTCGCCGCGCAGGACGCGGGCGGCGCTGGCGGCCAGCGCCGTCGCGAGCTGCGGGGTGAGCAGGTCGCCGTTGGCGACGCCGCGCACTCCGTCGGTGCCGAACAGCCGACCCATGGGTCCTCCTCGGGAGCGGGTGCGGGGGCGGACATGCCGGAAGGCGGCCACCGCGTCGGTGACCGCCCTCCGATGACGTCCTAGCGCTTGCTGTACTGCGGCGCCTTGCGGGCCTTCTTGAGGCCGTACTTCTTGCGCTCCTTGATCCGCGCGTCGCGGGTCAGGAAGCCCTCCTTCTTCAGCGCCGGGCGGTCGTCAGGCTCGACCTCGATGAGCGCGCGGGCGATGGCCAGGCGCAGCGCCCCGGCCTGGCCGGAGATGCCGCCGCCGTGCAGGCGCGCGATGACGTCGTACTGCTCGGCCTTCTCGAGCGTCACGAACGGCTCGTTGATGGCCTGCTGGTGGACCTTGTTCGGGAAGTACTCCTCGAGGGTCCGTCCGTTGAGGCGGTACTGGCCGGTGCCGGGCACGAGGCGCACGCGCACGACGGCCTCCTTGCGGCGGCCGACGGTCTGGATCAGCTCTGCGGGCGCGGTCACTGCGAAACCTGCTTGATCTGGTAGGGCACCGGCGACTGGGCCGCGTGCGGGTGGGTCGGGCCGGCGTAGACCTTCAGCTTGCTCAGCATCTGACGGCCCAGCGTGTTGTGCGGGAGCATGCCCTTGATGGCCTTCTCGACGATCCGCTCGGGGCGGGTCGCGAGGACCTCGGCGTAGGAGGTCTTCTTGAGCCCGCCGGGGAAGCCGGAGTGCCGGTAGACGGTCGACTGCGCGGCCTTGTCGCCGGTCATCGCGACCAGGCCGGCGTTGATGACGACGACGAAGTCGCCGGTGTCGAGGTGCGGCGCGTAGTACGGCTTGTGCTTGCCGCGCAGCAGGATCGCCGCCTGGCTCGCGAGCCGGCCGAGCACGACGTCAGCGGCGTCGATGACGTGCCACTGCCGCACGATGTCGGCGGGCTTGGGGGTGTACGTGCGCACGGGACCGCTCTTCCATAGGGACTGGCTCGGGATCGGCGCCTGCGAGCACGCCGCACACACGATGGGGCGACGCCTCCGGGCAACAGCCGTCGACGATACCTGAGGCGGCCGCCGTCGGGCAAAGCCGCGGTCCGGCGCCCGCGGTCCCGCCCTCCGCCGGACCGCGCGGCACCCGCCGCCGACGTCAGCCCGCCGGCGTCGGCTCCGCGTCGTCGTCCTCGTGCGGCAGTCGCACCTTGGGCGGCAGCGGCGCCAGCACGCCCGCGGCCAGCACGAAACCATGGTCGAGCGGGTCCGGACCGCGGTCGACGGCGAGCGACACCGCCTCCTCGTCGACGACGCTGCGCGGCTCGGGCTGCGTCGTGTCGACGGTCCAGGGGTGCTGGACCAGGTGCTCGCTCATGCCGCGACGCTACGCCGCGGGCAGGCGCAGGGCCATCTCGAGCTCGTCGGCGGCCGGATCGAGCGGGTACGGCCGGCGCGAGCCGGTCTCGGTGAAGCCCAGCCGGCGGTACGCGGCCCGGGCACGGTGGTTCTGCTCGTGCACCTCGAGCAGCAGCACCTCCGCGCCCTGGCCGGAGGCCCAGCCGACGACGGCGTCGACGAGGCGTTCGAGCAGGCCGGCGCCCCGCCGGTCGGGCGCGACGTGCACCGACACCAGGTGCGCACCGGCGTCGTCGACGTACGACGTCGCGGTCGCCACCGGCCGGGCGCCGTCGAACGCCATGACCTGGAAGCTGTCGCCGCCCTCCGCGCCCCGGGCCGCCCGGCTCCGCCAGGCCTCGTCGTCCAGCGCCGCGGCGTCGGACCAGCGCTCGCAGTAGGCCATCGGCAGGTCGGCGAGAGCGGCGAGGCGCAGGTGCCGGACGGCGCGCCAGTCGGCGGTGGTGACGCGCCGCAGATCGAGGGTCTCAGCGGGCACGGACGACCCGGCTCTCGTCCCACACCGGCTCGTCGGACTCGTACACCCGGCCGTCGGACCCGAAGACCACGAAGCGGTCGAGGCCGCGGGCGAACCACCGGTCGTGGGTGACCGCGAGCACCGTGCCGTCGAAGGCGGCCAGCCCCTCCTCCAGCGCCTCAGCGCTCTCGAGGTCGAGGTTGTCGGTGGGCTCGTCGAGCAGCAGCATCGTGCACCCGGACAGCTCCAGCAGCAGCACCTGGAAGCGCGCCTGCTGGCCGCCGGACAGGGTCTCGTAGCGCTGGTCGGCCTGGTCGTGCAGCTCGTAGCGGCGCAGCGCTCCGATCGCACCGCCGCGCTCGAGCCCGCGCCGTCGGCCGTTCCCCGTGTCGTCCGTGCCGCGGTGCAGCAGCTCGACCAGCGTCCGGCCGTGCAGACCAGGCGTGTCGTGGGTCTGGGCGAACCAGCCGGGGACCACGCGGGCGCCGAGCCGGGCCACGCCGGTGTGCGCGACCTCCTGCCCGGCCAGCAGCCGGAGGAAGTGCGACTTGCCGCTGCCGTTGCTGCCGAGCACCCCGACCCGCTCGCCGTAGAAGACCTCCAGGTCGAACGGCTGCATCAAGCCGGTGAGCTCGAGCCGCTCGCAGGTCAGCGCCCGGACGCCGGTGCGCCCGCCGCCCAGGCGCATCGTCACCTTCTGGTCGACCACCTGCTCGGGCGGCGGGCCCTCGGCCAGGAAGCGCTCGTAGCGGGTCTGCATCGCGCGGTAGCGGCTGGCCATGTCGGGGCTGATCGCCGCCTGCTGCCGCAGCGTCACGACCAGCATGCGCAAGCGCTCCTTCTCCTCCTCCCACCGCTTGTGCAGCTCCTCGAGCCGCTCGCGCCGCGCGTGGCGGGCGTCGGCGTACGTCGCGAAGCCCCCGCCGTGCACCCAGGCGCCGTGCGCCTCCAGGGTGACGACTCGGTCGGCGGTGCGGTGCAGCAGCTCGCGGTCGTGGCTGACGAACAGGACCGTCTTCGGCGTCTCGGCCAGCGCTGCCTCGAGCCAGCGCTTGCCGGGGACGTCGAGGTAGTTGTCCGGTTCGTCGAGCAGCAGCACCTCGTCCGGCCCGCGCAGCAGCGCCTCCAGCGCGAGCCGCTTCTGCTCGCCGCCGGACAGGGTGTGCAGCATCCGATGCTGGCAGCGCTCGAACGGGACGCCGAGCGCGGCGGTCGTGCACACGTCCCACAGCACCTCGGCGTCGTAGCCGCCGGCGTCGCCCCACTCGGACAGCGCCCTGGCGTAGGCCATCTGCGCCTTCTCGTCGTCGCGCTCCATCATGACCAGCTCGGCAGCCTCCAGCGCCTCCCCGGCCGCGCGCACCCCGGACGGCGCGAGGCCGACGAGCAGGTCGCGCACCGTGGTGTCGTCGCGCACCGAGCCGACGAACTGCCGCATGACGCCGAGCCCGCCGGTGCGCGCGATCGTCCCCTCCGCGGGTGCGAGATCGCCGGCGACGACGCGCAGCAGCGTGGTCTTGCCGGTGCCGTTCGCGCCGATCAGCGCGGTCTTGGCACCCTCACCCACCCGGAAGCTGACGTCGGCGAACAGCACCCGCCCGTCCGGCAGGACGTGCGAGACCCGCTGGACGTCGACGTACCCCATG
>DATLGD010000006.1:0-9346 GCA_035540755.1 Mycobacteriales bacterium
GACGACGACCGCATCGCCGAGCTGGCGGCGCCGAACGCCTCGGCGGCCCGGGCTCGTGCTGCCGACAGCCGTACGGCGAGCTCGCCGAGCTCGGCCTCGACCGTCTCGGCCTGCGCCGCCAGCTCGGCGATGCGGTCGTCGTCGGCGTCGAGCTCCAGCAGCCGACCGGAGGCGGCCTCGGCCCAGGCGAGCACCCCGTCGACGTCGTCGGCGGCGTGCCGGCGCACCAGAGCCGTGAGGACCGCGAGCCGCTCCTGGGCGCTGCTGAGCCGGGCGGGATCGGCGTCGACCCCGGCGGCGTAGGAGGCGAGGTCGCCCGCGGCGTCGGCCAGCAGGTGACCTGCCTCGACCAGCCGGCCGGCCAGCTCGACCAGGGCTGGGTCGTGCCCGGCGACCGGCTCGAGCGCCTTGCGCGCGCCCGCGACCAGCGCGAGGGCGTCCAGCGCGTCAGGCGCGCTCTCGTCGCCGGTGAGCGCCTGCTGCGCCGAAGCGGCCGCGGCACGCAGGTCGTCGGCGTGCGCCAGGCGCTCGATCTCGGCCGCGAGGGCGGCGTCCTCCCCCGGCTGCGGCGCGGCGCTCTCGACCTCGGCCAGGCCGAGCCGGAGGAGCTCGGCCTCCCGGGCCCGCTCGGCGGCGGCGGTGCGCAGCTCGTGCAGCTCGGCGAGCACGGTGCGCCGGCGCAGCCAGCCGTCCGCGAAACGGGTGCGCAGCTCGGTGACCGGCTTCCCGGCGTAGCGGTCGAGCGCGGCGCGCTGCTCGGCAGGGCGCAGCAGGCGCTGCTGGTCGGACTGGCCGTGCAGGGCGAGCACGCCCTGCCCGAGCTCGGCCAGCAGCCCGGCAGGAACACCGCGGCCACCCACGTGCGCCCTGGACCGGCCGTCGGCACCGACCGTGCGCGAGAGCAGCAGGGCGCCGTCGTCGAGCTCGGCGCCGGCCTCCAGCGCCCGTTCGACCGCACCGGACGCGGATGGAAGCACGAGCCGGCCCTCGACCACGGCCCGGGCGGCCCCGGGACGCACGCGGCCGGCGTCGGCGCGCCCGCCGAACAGCAGCGACAGCCCCTGCACGACCATGGTCTTGCCGGCACCGGTCTCGCCCGTGACGACCGTCAGGCCCGGGGACAGCTCGAGCACGGCGTCGTCGATGACGCCGAGACCCCGGATCCGCATCTCCTCGAGCACGCCGCCGAGCCTAGGTCGGCCCGCCGACAGCGCACGGCGGCGCGCCACAGCCGCCCCGGCTACTCCCGGGCGCCCCGCCAACCCTCGACCGGAAGCTCGAACTTGCGCACGAGCGTGTCGGTGAAGGTGCGGTCGCGGGTGCGGGCGAGCAGCACCGGGTCCGAGCCGGTGCGGATCTCGACCCGGGCGCCGTGCGGCAGCGCCCGCGAGCGCCGGCCGTCACAGGCCACGACCGCCTCGGTGCCGCTGCGCAGGACCTCGAGCGCGACCACGGTGCCGGGCCCGGTGACCAGCGGCCGGGCGAACAGCGCGTGCGCGCTGATCGGCACGACCAGCAGCGCCTCGACGCTCGGCCACACGACCGGCCCGCCCGCGGAGAAGGCGTACGCCGTCGAGCCGGTGGGCGTCGCGGCGACCACGCCGTCGCATCCCCAGCGCGACAGCGGCCGGCCGTCGACCTCGACGACGATCTCGAGCATCCGCTCGCGGGCGGCCTTCTCGACGCTGCACTCGTTCAGCGCCCATCCGTGATCGACCGGCTCGCCCTCGACGACCACCGAGACGTCGAGTGTCGTGCGCCGCTCGACGGTGTAGCTGCGGTCGAGGACGTGGCCGAGGGTGTCGTCGAGGTCCTCCTCCTCGGCCTCGGCGAGGAAGCCGACCCGGCCGAGGTTCACACCGAGCAGCGGCACCGCGGACTGCCGGGCCAGCTCGGCGGCCCGCAGGATGGTGCCGTCGCCGCCCAGCACCAGCACCAGCTCGACGCCGTCTGCGGCGCCGCTGTGGCCGTCGCAGACCCGGACGTCGCCGTCCAGCCCGAGCTCCCGCGCCTCCTCGGCGAGCACCCGCACCTCGACGCCGGCCTCCTGCAGGCGGCGGACGGCGCGCCGGGCGGCGTCGGCCGTGGCCTGCCGCCCGGTGTGCGCCAGGACGATGACGGAGCGGGTCACGGGCGGCAGGCTCGCACGTCCCGCGGGCCCGGCCCCACCGGGCTCCCTCACCGGGGTCCCTGCTCGACCGCCGCGACGAGGTCCTCCTCGCGGAGCGGCGGCGCACCCGGCGTCAGCCACAGGAAGTACTCGACGTTGCCGCTCGGGCCCGGCAGCGGCGAGGCGGTGACGCCGCGCACCCCGAGCCCCAGCGCGGCCGCCGACCGGGCGACACCGCGCACGGCGTCGGCCCGCAGCGCGGGGTCGCGGACGACGCCGCCGGCGGGCAGGCGCTCCTTGCCCACCTCGAACTGCGGCTTGACCATCGGCAGGAGGTCGACGTCGGGGGTGCTGCAGGCCAGGAGCGCGGGCAGCACCAGCGCGAGCGGGATGAAGGACAGGTCCGCCACGACGAGCTCGACCGGGTCGCCGACCTGCTCGGGCGTCAGCGCACGCACGTTCGTCCGGTCGACGACCGTGACGCGCGGATCGGTCTGCAGCGACCAGGCCAGCTGTCCGTAGCCGACGTCGACGGCCACGACGTGCGCCGCGCCGCGCCGGAGCAGGACGTCGGTGAAGCCGCCGGTGGAGGCGCCGGCGTCGAGGGCGCGCCGCCCGGCGGGGGCGTAGCCGAAGGCGTCCAGCGCCCCGGCCAGCTTGTGGCCGCCGCGCGAGACGTACACCTGCCCCTCGGCCTCGACGACGACCAGCGGCGTGCCCGGCTCCACCGCGGTCGCCGGCTTGGTGGCGGTCGCCCCCGAGACGGTCACCCGGCCCTCGGCGATCAGCGCCGCGGCCTGCTCGCGGCTGCGGGCCAGGCCGCGCCGGACGAGCTCGGCGTCCAGGCGCGCCCGGCGGGCCAGCTCAGGGCCTCTCGTCCTGGGGGTCCAGCGAGGCCAGCGCGTCCTGCAGCCGGCGGTGGACGGCGTCGAACACCGCGACGTGCTCAGCGACGGCGGCGCCCTCGAGTCCCTCGAGCAGCGCCCGAGCCTCCTCGACCTGCGCGACGCCGGAGGTGGCGCCGGGCACCGGACCGGGCCGGGGACCCAGGTGCTCGCTCACGACCCGGTCCCCGCCGGCTCGCGCACCCGCCCGGTGCGGCCCATCGGCGGCGTCAGGCACTCCTTCAGCGCGTCCCGCACGCTTCCTCCTCGCGTCGTCTGCCTCGCGACCGTACCGCCATGAGCTCGGGCGGAGCGGGGTAGCGTCGGCGCAGGTACGGCCCGGCCCGCACGGACGGCGACGACGACAGGAGGCGGGGTGGCGAGCGTCGAGCAGTGCGAGAAGGCGCTGCGCTCGCTCGTCGACCGGTTCGCCTCCGTCGACCCCGAGACGCGCGCCAGGTACGCCGTGGAGCGCACGGTGTCGTGCCGCATCGTCGATCTCGAGGTCTGCTTCCGGGGACGCATCGACGGCGAGGGGCTCACCGAGGTCGAGCGGGTCGACGACCCCTCCGCCCAGGTGCGTCTGGCCACCAGCAGCGACGACCTCCTCGCGCTCACCGACGGCCGGCTCGGGGTGCCGGCCGCCTGGGCGAGCGGACGGCTGAAGATCGAGGCCAGCGTCCTCGACCTGCTCAAGCTCCGCAGCCTGCTGTAGCCGCCGGCTCAGGCGTCCCGACCGCCGGCCCCCACCACCCGCACGACGCCGACACCGCGGTCGGCCGCCGCCCAGGCAGCGGCGCAGGCGGCCCGGAGCGCGGCCACCCCGCCGTCGACGTCCCCGAGGTCGACGGCGCCGCTCACCCGCACGGCGCCCGCGCCGTCGACGGCGGCCCGCGCCGGCCCGCAGGCGGCCTCTCCTGCGTCGTCGAGCTCCACCCGGGGGTGCGGCACGAGCAGCGCGCGAAGGTCCGCCCCCACGAAGCTCGGGCGGCTGCCCGCATCCGCCCGGGCGAGCGCGAGCACGTCCACGACGCCGGTCAGCACGGCCAGGCTGTGCGCGCCGGCACGGACCGCCCCGAGGACGTCGGTGTCGAGCCGGTCGCCGACGACCAGCGGCCGTCGGGCGCCCACGCGGCGCACCGACTCCTCGTGCAGGGCCGGCTCCGGCTTGCCGGCCACGATCGGCTCCAGCCCCGTGGCTGTCCGGACGGCGTCGACCATCGTCCCGTTGCCAGGCAGCGGCCCGCGGGGGCTGGGCAGGGTGCTGTCCACGTTGCCCGTCACCCAGAGCGCCCCGCGCCGGACAGCGACGACGGCCTCGGTGAGGTCGCGCCACGTGGTGCCCGGGTCGAGGCCCTGGACGACGGCAGCCGGCCCGTCCGCCCCGGCGTCCGCGACCGTGCGCACCGGTCGCAGACCGGCAGCGCTCACCAGGTCGACGAGGGCGGCGCTGCCGACCACGAGGACGGCGCTGCCGGAGGCGACCCGCTCGGCGACCAGTCGCGCGGCGGCCTGCCCGCTGGTGACCACGTCCGCGGGGCGCGCCGGGATGCCGATGCCGGTGAGGTGGCGGGCGACCGCGTCCGGCGCGCGCGAGGCGTTGTTGGTGACGTAGGCCGGGCGCATGCCCGCTGCGGCCGCCGCAGCCACCGACGCCGCGGCGTGCGGCACGCCGTCGGCTCCGAGGTAGAGGACGCCGTCGAGGTCGAGCAGTGCGGCGTCGAAGCTCTGGGCGAGCGGCACGCCGCACCACGACAGGGACATGCCGAGCTCGCTCACGCCGTCGTCCGGCACGCGCGTGCCCGGCCCCGCGCCCTCAGCGACGGGCGGCGGTCAGCGCCGCCCGGGCACCGCGCAGCGCCGTGCTGTAGTAGGCGATGTCGGGCCGCATCGCTGCGGCGAGCGCGAGGTGCTCGACGGCGCTCTGCAGGTCGCCGGCCTTGGTGGCGGCCAGTCCCAGGCCGAACTGCGCGTAGTCGTCGGCCGGATTGACGCTGATGATCCACTCGAAGTTGGTGCGGGCCTCGGCGTACATCCCGGCGTCGAACTGCGCGCGGGCCAGCGCCTCCCGGACCATGCGCGACTCGGGCTCCACCTGCGCGCAGTGGCTGAGCAGCTGCACCGACGCGTTGGTGTCGCCGTTCTCGAGCAGCTCGACTCCGCGCACGTACCAGTCGTAGACCTCGCCCTGCGGCGTCACGTCGGGCGGCGGCGGCGGCAGGTCGGCGAACGGCCGGGGACGCTCCTCCTCCGGCGCTCGCGGGTCGTAGCGGGGGTCGTACCGGCTCTCTGACACGCGCGCTCCTCGTCGTCGTCGTCCGCGGACCGCGGAGGGTCGGTGCGGCCTGTCCTGCCGTCGCCCCCTGCTCCTACCATGCGCCACATGACCGTCGGCCCTGGCCAGAGCGACCCGGCAGCGCCGGGCCCGCACCCCTCCTCGTCCTCTTCTGCTTCGTCGTCGCCCCGGCCGGAGGGCCTCGTGCTGCGCCCGTTCCGGGCGCTGCGCTTCGACCCTGGCGTGGCCGGGGACCTCGCCGTCCTGACCTCCCCGCCGTACGACGTCGTCGACGACGGCGCGCGGGCCGCCCTCGAGGCGTCGAACGACAGGAACGTCGTCCGCCTCATCCTCCCACGCGACGCGCCGGACGGCGGGCCCGACCGCTACGCCGCCGCCGCCGCGCTGCTCGAGCAGTGGCGGGCCGACGGCGTCCTGCGCCCCGACCCGGAGCCGGCGCTCTACGTCTACGAGCAGGCCGACCCGGCAGGCGGGCACGTCCAGCGGGGTCTGCTGGGCGCTCTGGAGCTGAGCCCCGCGGAAGACGGGATCGTGCTCCCGCACGAGTCGACCATGGCCGGGCCGGTCGCCGACCGGCTGGCGCTGTACACGGCCGTAGGAGCCGATCTCGAGCCGATCTTCCTCGTCTACGACGGCGGGGGCGCCGCTTCCCGCGCCGTTCGAGACGTCGACGACGAACCTCCGCTCGTCGACGCCGTGCTCCCTGACGGGCTCCGGCACCGGCTCTGGGCGATCACCGACGAGGCCGTGCTGCGGGCGGTCGCCGACGACCTGCGGCCGCGGTCGGCCCTCATCGCGGACGGCCACCACCGCTACGCCACCTACCTGCGCCGGCAGGCCGACCGGCACGCCGCCGGCGCAGGTCCCGGACCATGGGACGCCGGCCTCTGCCTGCTCGTCGACGCCACGTCGTTCGGTCCGCAGGTGCACCCGATCCACCGGGTCGTCCCCGGCGCCCCCCTGGCGGGCCTCGCCGAGGCGGCGGCCGCGGGCTTCGCGGTGCGAACGCTCGAAGGCGGGCTGGAGTCGGTGCTCGGCGCGCTCGCCGAGGCGCGCCGGCTCGGTCCGGCCTTCGTGCTGTCCGACGGGAACGGCGCGCACTCCCTGCTGAGCGAGCCCGACCCCGCCCGGCTCGAGGCGGCCCTGCCGGCGGACCGCTCGCCGGCGTGGCGGGCGCTCGACGTCACCGTCCTGCACCGCTACCTCGTGCCGGAGCTGTGGGGCCTGTCCGACGACGAGGCGACGGTGACCTTCGAGCACGACGTGGACGCCGCTCTGCGCGCGGCGGCGGCCAGCGACGGCACTGCGGTGCTGCTCGGACCGACGCCGGTGGACGCCGTCGCCGCAGTGGCGCGCGCCGGTGAGCGGATGCCGCGCAAGTCGACCCTGTTCACTCCCAAGCCGCGCACCGGAGTGGTGCTCCGGGACCACCGCGACGCCTGAGGACTGCCCGTGGGCGCGGCCCTGGCGGCGTCAGCCCGCCCGGGCGAGGCGCCGGAGCGTCTCGACCTCGACCTCGGTGCGACTGCCCAACGACCCGCCGGCGCGCCAGAAGCGCTGCCGGAGCGCCCCGGTGACCTGCACGACGTCCCCGACCGACAGCGACGCCGCCGTGCGGCGGACCCGGGTCGACCAGGCGACGCACACGACCACGTCGCTCGTCGGCAGACGCACCCCCTCCGGCGTGGGCCTGCGCGGCGGTGGACGATCGACCACGACCCGCCAGCTGACGAGCAGGTCGCCGCTCGGCAGCTCGCGCTCCTCGGCCGCGGCAGACACCCGACCGACGAGGACCACCTCGTTGCGCGGCGCCGTCGCACGCTCCTCGCCGTCCGGCTGCGCCCGTCGCGCCCCGCGTGAGGTCACCACCGTGCGCCCGCCGGTCTGCACGTCGCTCATCGAGCCCTCCGCTCCCCACCCGCCAGCCGGGTGCCGACCACGAGCCTGCTGCTGACGGCGCCGTCGGCGCGGCCGGCGTTGCCAGATGTGGACGCGCCGGCGGGCTGTGGACAGCACGTGCGCCCGGGACGAGGCCGCAGCGGCGACCGTTCCGGCTGGGCGGCCTAGGTGTCGCGCTCCCCGCTCGCAGGCGGCTCTGCCCACGGCACCTCGAGAGCCGACGCGGCGTCGGGCCGCCGTTCGTCGGTCACCTCTTCGCCCGCGCCGGCGTCGGGCGCGCGCGCGGCACCTCGGTCGGCATCCGGCACCGGCTCGTCACTGCCGGACTTCTCGCCCTCGCCCTCCTCGCCGTCGCCGAGGTCCTCGAGGACGATGCCGTCGAGCTGGAGCAGGCGCTGCTCGGCGTCGGTCTGCCCTGCCTCGTCGGCGTCGGCCGCGGCCGCGAACCAGGTCCGGGCCGCGTCGGCCCGCCCGGCGTCCAGCAAGGCGTCGGCGAGCGCGTACCAGAGCCGTGGCGCCCAGCTGCGACCGCGGCGGGTGCGCTGCGCCGGCTCCTGCAGCAGGAGCACGGCCGCGTCGGCCTGGCCGAGATCGCGTCGCGCACCCGACAGGACGATGACCAGCTCGACCCGCTCCTCCTGGGACAGCTCGCTCACCGCAGGGTCGTCGCCCATGGCGAGAGCCCGCTCGGGACGCCCCAGCGCCCGCTCGCAGTCGGCGAGCACCGCCAGGTGCCCGGCCTGACCGGTGATCCGCCGCGCGGTCCGCAGCTCGGTGAGCGCCTCGGACCACTCGCCCGCGGTGTAGGCGGCCAGACCTGACGCCTCGCGGACCGCGCCGACACGTCCGGCCAGCGCCCGGGCGGCCCGGGCGTGTCGTACCGCCGTCTCAGGGTCGTCGTCGATCGTGCGCCCCACGACGACCAGGTGGCGCGCCACCAGGTCGGCGGTCTCCTTGGACAGCGACCTGAGCTCCCGCCGCACCTCGCCGTCGAGCATGCTCGCCTCGACGTCCTCCGGCAGCTCGACGCGCGTGAGCTTGCGCCGCTCCTCCCGCCGGGGGTCGTAGGCCCGCTTCTCCAGCTCGGCCCGGCGATCAGGACCGCCGCCGCCCGACGGCCGTCCCCGGTCGCCTGGCCCGGCTCGACCACCACGGCTGCCGCCGGCACCGCCGCGCGCGCTCGCGGCAGGGCGTGCACCTCCGCGATCACCGCCGTGCCCTGCAGGCGCGCCGGTGGGCCGGCCGGATCCGCCGACGGACGGCCGTCCGCGTCCGCCCTGCTCGGCACCGCTGCTGCGGTCCGGCCGGGGGGGGCGACCTGCCGCCGACGATCCGGACGGCCGGTCCGCGCGCGGCCGGCCGCCGTCTTGGCGACCGCCGGCCGCCGCTCCACCGGCGCCCCTCCCGCGGGGCCCCGAGCCTCTCCCAGCGACCTCGTCGCGGGGCGCGGCGTCGTCGGGCTCGGTCACGGACGGCCTCCTTCGCAGACAGATGACAGGGCAGCTCTGGGACCGCCCGAGAAATGCGACAAGGGCCAATCACCGAGGTGATTGGCCCTTGTCGACTCAAAGTATGTCCGGCGGCGTCCTACTCTCCCACACAGTCTCCCGTGCAGTACCATCGGCGCTGAAAGGCTTAGCTTCCGGGTTCGGAATGGGACCGGGCGTTTCCCTTTCGCTATGACCGCCGTAACTCTATGGAGATGTGTCGTACCGAGGCACCGCCGTGGCAGGCGGTGCCTCTTGCGTTCCCGACCGCATCTCGGGAACCGCACAGTGGACGCGTAGCGATCTCTCCCCCGAGGGGGAGGATGTGAGCCAAGCCCTCGGCCTATTAGTACCGGTCAGCTGCATGCGTTGCCGCACTTCCACTTCCGGCCTATCAACCCCATGGTCTAGTGGGGGGCCTTACCAGGTTGACCCTGTGGGAGACCTCATCTTGAAGCGAGCTTCCCGCTTAGATGCCTTCAGCGGTTATCCCTGCCGAACGTAGCTAACCAGCCGTGCTCCTGGCGGAACAACTGGCACACCAGAGGTTCGTCCGTCCCGGTCCTCTCGTACTAGGGACAGCTCTTCTCAAGTCTCCTGCGCGCGCGGCGGATAGGGACCGAACTGTCTCACGACGTTCTAAACCCAGCTCGCGTGCCGCTTTAATGGG
>DATLGD010000007.1:0-2056 GCA_035540755.1 Mycobacteriales bacterium
CCCCCGCCCCCGCCGGTGCCGCCGGTGCTGCCGGGGTGCGCCGAGACCCCCACGTCCGGCTACGCCAACGGCCGCATCCCCACCTCGGCCCTGTGCGCGCTCCCCGACCACAGGGGGCACCGCCTGCGGGCCGATGCCGCGCGGGCCTTCGTCGCGCTGAGCGCCGCCTACGAGGCCGACACCGGCAGGAAGATCTGCATCACCGACACCTACCGCAGCTACGACTCCCAGGTCGCCCTGCGCCGCGCGAAGGGCCGGCTCGCGGCCGCCCCCGGCCGCTCGAACCACGGCACCGGCATCGCCGTCGACTTCTGCGGCGGGATCGAGAGCTTCCGCACCGCCGCGCACGGCTGGATGAAGGCCCGCGCGGGCGAGTTCGGCTGGGTGCACCCGTCGTGGGCGGGACCGCGGGGCGCCAAGCCCGAGCCCTGGCACTGGGAGTACCGGGGCTGAGCCCGCGGCCGTCGGCCGACGACAGGACCGCAGGTCCAGCGGCGGCGCCGATCAGCACCTCAGGCGCCGGCCAGCGCCATCCCGGTGGCCACGAACCGCGCCTCGACGAGGGCGACCAGCTCCTGCGGCACCGGGTCCAGCGACGGCGCCGCGGCGTCCTCGCCCGGGTAGGCGCCGCCGGCTGACATCGCCTGCGCCACGAACCGCGGGCCGCCGCCGTTCCCGGCGCCGTCGAGCAGCCCCACGTCGGCCAGGTGCTCCACCCGGACGAGAGCGCCGCCGAGCGCCGCCGCGTAGTCGCGGGCCTTGCGCACGGCGTCGTGGACCGCCTCGGCGCGCACCGGCGGCCAGGCAGGGTTGTCGGCGTCCACCGCCCAGACCGCGGAGTGCACGCTGAGCTCCTCGTGCTCGGCCAGCAGCGCGCCGAGCTCGTCGAGCCCGTCGAGCGCGCGGACGGTCAGGGTCAGCGCGACGTCGGCGCGGACCTTCCCGCTGGGCTGGTAGCGGCCGGTCCGCTCGTCGAACAGGTGCTCTGGCGAGGTGGACGCCGCGTGCGCCGACCAGGTGAGGTCGTGCCGCTCCTGCGCGGCGTCGAGCGCCCGTCCGCCGCGGCCGGTCAGGTCGGCGGTCAGCCGGTCCAGCGCCTGCGCCGCGCCACGCAGCGCTGCGGCCTTGCCCGCCGCGATGACCGTGATGCTGCCGGGCAGCCGGACGAGGTCGGGCGGCACCTGCCGGCGGGCCTCGCCGCGCACCGACAGCAGGGCGACCTCGGACGGCGGGAGGCTCATCCGCCCAGTGTGCGCGCCCGACCGGGTGAGGCGGAACATCCGCCCGCCACGGACGGTGCCCGCCGGCCGCACCTAGCCTGGAGGCCGCCCGTCGGACGTCGAGGAGCCCGCATGCACGAGGACAGGCCGGACGGCCACCGGGTCGTCGTCATCGGCTCGGGGTTCGGCGGCCTGTTCGCGACCAAGGCGCTCAAGCGGGCCGACGTCGACGTCACGCTGGTCGACCGGACCCCCACCCACCTGTTCCAGCCGCTGCTCTACCAGGTGGCGACCGGCATCCTGTCGCCCGGCGAGGTCGCGCCGTCGACGCGCGAGATCCTGCGCCGCCAGCGCAACGTGCACCCGATCCTGGGCGAGGTCACCGGCATCGACCTCGCGCGGCGCACCGTCACCTCGGTGGTGCTGGAGCGGGAGACGGTGACGCCGTACGACAGCCTGATCGTCGCGGCCGGCGCCGGCCAGTCGTACTTCGGCAACGACCACTTCGCGCGGTACGCCCCGGGCATGAAGAGCATCGACGACGCCCTCGAGCTGCGCGGCCGCATCTTCGGTGCGTTCGAGATGGCCGAGCTCGAGACCGACGACGCCCGGCTGGACGCCTGGCTGACCTTCGTCGTCGTCGGCGCCGGACCGACCGGCGTCGAGATGGCCGGGCAGATCGTCGAGCTGTCCCGCCGGGCGCTGGCCGGCAACTTCCGGCACATCAACACCCGCACCGCGCGGGTGATCCTGCTGGACGCCGCACCGGCGGTCCTGGGCGCGTTCGGCGCGGACCTGTCGGGCAAGGCGATGCGGGAGCTGCAGCGGATCGGCGT
>DATLGD010000008.1:0-9327 GCA_035540755.1 Mycobacteriales bacterium
GTCGTCCTCGCCACCCGCAACGCCGGCAAGCTCACCGAGCTGCGCCGCATCCTCGAGCCGTTCGGCATCGCCCTGCTCGGCCTGGACGACGTGACGTCCTACGAGCCGGGCCCCGAGACCGCACCCGACTTCGCCGGGAACGCACTCGCCAAGGCGCGCGAGGCGGTGTCGCACACCGGGCTGCCCGCCGTCGCCGACGACAGCGGGCTCGTGGTCGACGCGCTCAACGGCATGCCCGGCGTGCTGTCGGCCCGCTGGGCCGGCCGGCACGGCGACGACCGCGCCAACCTCGAGCTGGTGCTGGCGCAGCTCGCCGACGTGCCGGACGAGCGGCGCGGAGCGCGCTTCGTCTGCGCGGCCGCCTTCGCGCTTCCGGACGGCCGCGAGGAGGTCGTCGAGGGCACCGTCGAGGGCGTGCTGCTGCGCGCCCCGCGCGGCAGCGGCGGCTTCGGCTACGACCCCCTGTTCGTGCCGCAGGGCTCGGAGCGGACGACAGCGCAGATGACGCCGGAGGACAAGGACGCGATCAGCCACCGCGGCAAGGCGTTCCGGTCGCTGGCCCCGCGGCTGGCCCAGGCGCTGCAGCGCTGAGCCGTCAGCGGTCGGGCGTCGGGTCGGCCTCGGCCGCGTCCTGCGCCCGCTGCCTGGCCGACCAGCGCAGCTGCAGCACGGCCAGCAGGAGCACCAGCAGCAGGACGCCCACGAGGATCAGCTCGTCGTAGGCCGAGACGCCCTCGCCGTGGGCGAGCACTACCGGCGTCACCGGGACTCCGCTCTGCGGTGCTCGGTCATCAGCTGCTCGCGGGCCCGGGCGACGCGCGAGCGGATCGTGCCGACCGGGACCCCGCAGGCCTCCGCAGCCTCGTCGTAGGACAGGCCGAGCAGCTGGGTGAGCGCGAACGCCGCCCGCCGGTCGGCGTCGAGCGTGGCGAGGGCGTCCCGCGCGCCCGCACTGGTCGACGCGTCCGGGGCGGTCTCGACCGGAGCCGACAGCAGCCGCACGACGAGCCGCCGCCCCCGCACCCGCCGGCGCAGGTGGTCGGTGCAGGTGTGCCGGGCGATGCCCAGCAGCCACAGGCGGAACGGCGCCCGCCCCTCGTAGGAGCGCAGCGACCCGAGCGCCTTGAGGTAGGTCTCCTGGGCGAGGTCGTCGGCCTCCTGGGCGTCGACCATGGCCGCGCACAGCCGCCAGACGTCGCTCTGCGTCGCGCGCACGAGCGCCGAGGTCGCCACGGGATCGCCGTCCCGTGCGGCCTCCGCCCAGCCGGCCAGGGGGTCCACGGGCACCAGTGTTCACCGGCGTCCGGCGATCTCCTGCCCTGACGGGATGTTCAGTTCCTCTCAGAAGTCGCGGGAACTGGACCGGCTCCCGGGACGACTGGACGGACGTGGACTGCACCACGGCGCGCGAGGCGCTCTCGGCCCGGCTCGACGGCGAGCTGTCCCCTGTCATGGAGACGGCGCTCGACGAGCACCTGGCGTCGTGCGCGTCCTGCGCGGCGTCGGCCGGCGCCCTCGCCGACCTGGCCCGGCGCTCGCGCCTGCACGTCGCGCCGCAGGTCCCTGACCTGAGCAGTGCCGTCGTCGAGACCGTGCGCGCCCGAGCCGAGGCGGTGCCGTGGTCGCCGGCCCGCGTCGGCCTCGTCGTCGTCGGCCTCGCGCAGCTGCTGCTCAGCCTGCCGACGCTGCTGCTCGGCGACGCCGTCGCCGCCTCGCTGCACGTGGCCCGGGAGGTGGGCGTGACCGAGCTGGCGCTCGCCGTCGGGATGCTCGCCGCGGCGTGGCGGCCGTGGCGGGCGGCCGGGATGCTGCCGGTCGTCGGGGTGCTCGCGGTGGGACTGGCGGTGACGAGCACCGTCGACGTGCTGCAGGGGGAGATCGGCGCGCTCGAGGAGCTGGTGCACCTGCTGCCGCTGGCCGGCGCGGTGCTGCTGTGGCAGGTGCGGCACACCGACCCGCTCGCACCGGGTCCGCAGCGGCGCCAGGAGCCGGGGCCCGGCCTGCGACGGGCCTCGTGAGGCGCCTGGCCGCCCTGCTGCTGGCCGCGTTCGTCCTGGCGCTGCTGCCGGCGTCGCCGGCGTCGGCGCACGCCGCGCTGCTCGACAGCACCCCGCAGGACGGCGTGGTGCTGCAGGAGGCGCCGCGCGAGGTGGTGCTGCGCTTCAACCAGCCGGTCGGCATCGGCCTCGGCGCCGTCCGCGTCGTCGGCCCCGGCGGCGAACGGGTGGATGACGGCGCGCCGCAGCAGCGGACTGGTGACCGCGAGGTCGTCGTCGCCGTGCCGCGGGCGGGGGAGCGGGGCACCTACGTCCTGCTCTGGCGCGTCATGAGCGAGGACAGCCACCCCGTCAGCGGCGCCAGCGTCTTCTCCGTCGGCGCGCCCAGCGAGCCCGCCGCCGCTGCCGAGGCCGATGCCGCCGGCACGTCCACGGCGCTGCGCGGCTTCCGGCTGCTCGGGTTCCTCGGGGTGCTCGTGCTGGTCGGCACCGTCGCCGTGACGGTGCTGGTCTGGCCGGCGGGACTGCGGCTGCGCCGCGTGCACGCGCTGCTCGCAGGCGGCGTCGCGCTGGCCTGCACCGGCAGTGCCGGCACGCTGCTGGCACAGGGGCCGAACGCCGCGGGGCTGCCGGTCAGCCGGGCCCTCGAGCTGCTGCCAGAGGTGGTCGGCACCCGGTACGGCACCGCACACCTCGCCCGCCTGCTGCTGCTCGGCGTCGTCGCCGTCCTGCTGGTCGTGCTCGTGCGCTCCGGCCGTCCGCCGGGGACCCGCTGGCGGCTGGCGCTCCTGGCCCTCGGGCTGCCGCTCGCTGCCACCTGGTCGCTCGCCGGCCACCCGGCGGCAGGGTCGCTCGCGGTCCTCGCCGTCCCGGTCGACGCGCTGCACCTGCTGGCCGTCGGCACCTGGGTCGGCGGTCTGGTGGTGCTCGCGGCGGTGCTGCTGCACCGCACCGACGTCGACGAGCTGCGGGCGGCCCTGACCGGGTGGTCGCGGCTGGCCGTCGCAGCCGTCGTCGTCATGGCCGCGACCGGCCTGTTCGCCGGCTGGCGGGAGGTGCGCGCGCTCGACGCGCTCGGCGGCACGACCTATGGACGGCTGCTGCTGCTCAAGGTCGTGCTGGTGCTCGGCATGCTCTACGCCGGCAACCGCGGCCGCTTCCTCGTGCAGCGGTACTACGGCGTCGGCCCGACGGTGGTGCACGCCTCGACGGCGACGGCCGTGGCCGAGCCCGCGCCCGCCGCGCCGCCCGAGCGCGCCCGCCGCGCGCTGCGCCGCGGCACCGGCGTCGAGGTCGCGCTCGCCGCGGCCGTCGTGCTGGTCACGACGCTGCTCGTCGACACGCCGCCGGCGGCCTCGGACTACGCGCGCCCGCTGTCGACCGTGACCCGCGTCGACGACTCCCTGACCGTGCAGCTCGACCTCGACTCCGCGCGGGTCGGGCCGAACACGCTGCACGTGTACCTCACCGGCCCGGGTGGCCGCGCCTTCGACGTGCCCGAGGTGACCGGCCGCATCACCCGCGACGGCGAGAGCGTCCCGGTGCAGATCGAGCGCATCAGCCTCGGCCACTACGAAGCCACCGAGCGGCTCGTCGTCCCCTACCGCGGGACGTGGGAGCTCGAGGTGACGGTGCGGACGTCGGACATCGACGCCAGCACCGTCCGCCAGACCCTGTCCATCCGTTGAACCCTGCCCACCCGTCGAACCCTGGAGATCCCGTGCTGTCCGCCCGTCGCCTGCTCACCGTCGCCGCCGTCTCGGCCGCCGCGCTCGTCGTCCCGCTGTCCGGGGCGGCGTCGGCGCACGTCACCGTCCAGGCGCCGGGCGCCACCCAGGGCGGCTACACCAAGCTGACCTTCCGGATGCCGACCGAGCGGGAGGTGCCCTCCACCGGGCTCGAGGTCGCCTTCCCCGACGAGCACCCGATCACCTCGCTGCGGGTCAAGCCCAAGGCCGGCTGGACCTACGAGATCGTCCGGGCACCCCTCGACGAGCCGATCGAGGTGCACGGCCGGCAGATCACCGAGCGCGTCTCGCGCATCGTCTGGACCGCCACCGGCGAGGGCGTCGGCCCGACCGAGTTCGAGGAGTTCGAGGTCAGCGGCGGTCCCATGCCCGAGGTGGAGAGCCTGACTCTGCCGGCCCTGCAGACCTACGCCGACGGCGAGGTCGTCCGCTGGATCGAGGAGGCGGCCGAGGGCGCGGAGGAGCCGGAGAAGCCGGCTCCGGTGCTCGAGCTGGCCGCGGCGTCGGACGAGGGTCACGGCGCCGCCGTCCCCGAGACCGAGGTGGACGCCGAGCCGGCGGCCGCGGTGAGCGGCACGTCGGACTGGGTGCCCGGCGTCGCGCTCGGCGTCGCCGTGCTGGCGCTCCTGGCCGCCCTGAGCAGCCTGGTCCTGCGCCGCCGCGGCTGAGCCCTGCAGCTGTGCGCGAGGGGGGACTCGAACCCCCACGCCCGAAGGCGACGGCCCCTAAAACCGTTGCGTCTGCCGATTCCGCCACTCGCGCCGATCCTGGAGAGCGTAAGCTGCGGTGAGGGTCGGGGTGCGCCCCGCTTGCTCGTGGGCAAGCGGGGCGCAGCCCGACCCTGACGGCACCTGTCCACCTGGCTCGCGACAGGAAGGCGTCCCGGTCGGAGCGGGAGGGGCTGAAGATCCACCGGATGCCCGTCGACGAGGACGAGCGGTACGACCTCGACGGGTTGCCGGTGGCCGACGGGCCGCGCACGTTCGTCGACCTCGCAGGGCACCTGGAGCCCGAAGCCCTGGTGTGCGTCGCAGACGTGCTGGCCCGTCGGTGGGGCCACGAAGCGCTCGAAGCGGCCGTCGAGCGCCGGCGCAAGCGCCCTGGCCTGTCGCGAGCCCGCGCCGCACTGCCGTTGCTCGATGCGGGATCCGGCTCGCCCGCGGAGAAACGGGCCCGGCTCCACGGCCCGGGACGATCGGCACCCGCACCTGCTGCTGGCGAAGGTGACCGACGCGTACGGCCGGGCCGCGCGCCTGTGGGGTGACGGCGTTCTGCCCCCGCACCTGAGATGAGGGTCGGGCGGCGCCCCGCTTGCTGCCCGGCAAGCGGGGCGCAACTCGACCCTCATCAGCGGGCGGAGCGTCAGGCCAGGTCGAGGTCCCGGCGCAGCTTCGCCACGTGGCCGGTGGCCTTCACGCCGTACTGCGCGTGCTGGACCCGCCCGTCCTCGTCCAGCACGAAGGTGGAGCGGATGACGCCGACCACCGTCTTGCCGTACAGCTTCTTCTCCCCGTACGCGCCGTAGGCCGCCAGGACCTCCTTGGAGGGGTCGGACAGCAGCGGGAAGGTCAGCCCCTCCTTCTCCCGGAACCGGGCGAGCTTGCCCGGTTCGTCTGGAGACAGGCCGAGCACCCGGTAGCCGGCGTCGGAGAACACCGACAGGTCGTCGCGGAAGTCGCAGGCATGCGTCGTGCAGCCGGGCGTCATGGCGGCCGGGTAGACGTACAGCACGACCTTGCTGCCGCGCAGGTCGGCCAGCGACACGGTCGAGCCGTCGTCGGCGGTCAGGGTGAAGTCGGGGGCCTGGTCGCCGGGGGACAGGCGATCGGTCATGGTCTCCTCCAGAGCAGGGTCAGCGTCCGGCGCGGACGGGGTCGAAGCCGTAGGGCAGCTCGAGCCGGTGGGAGCGCATCAGCTCCTCGTCGCAGAGCAGGTCGCGGGTGGGGCCGTCCGCGGCGATGACGCCGTCGTCGAGGACGACCGCGCGCGGGCAGAGCTCGAGGGCGTAGGGCAGGTCGTGGGTGACCATGAGAACGGTGATGTCCAGCGAGAGCAGGATCTCCGAGAGCTCCCGCCGCGACGCCGGGTCGAGGTTCGACGACGGCTCGTCGAGCACCAGGATCTCGGGCTCCATGGCGAGCACGGTCGCGACGGCGACCCGCCGTCGCTGGCCGAACGACAGGTGTGACGGCGGCCGGTCGGCGAAGTCGCGCATGCCCACGAGGTCGAGCGCGGCGTCGACGCGGGCCTGCAGCTCGGCCCCGCGCAGCCCGAGGTTGGCGGGCCCGAAGGCGACGTCCTCGGCGACGGAAGGCATGAACAGCTGGTCGTCCGGGTCCTGGAAGACGATGCCGACCCGACGCCGCACCTCACGCAGGTTCTCCTTCACGACAGGCATGCCCGCGACGCGCACGGTGCCCACGCCGCCGCTCAGCACCCCGTTGAGGTGCAGGACGAGCGTGGTCTTGCCCGCCCCGTTCGGGCCGAGCACGGCCACCCGCTCGCCGCGCTGCACCACCAGGTCGACGCCGAACAGCGCCTGGTGCCCGTCGGGATAGGCGAATGCCAGCCCCTCGACCTCGAGCGAGGGGGTGGTCACGTCGCCGCCTCTGCTCGCTGCGCTCACAGCACCGCCTTCGCTCGCTGCGCAAGCGGACGGCACGCCCGCTCGTGCCTCGCGGGGCACCGCCCGCATGCTGCGCTCACAGGTGCACCGTCCAGGCGCTGGCGCTGATGACGACCGCAGCGGCCGGCAGGGCCAGGGCGGTGGCCCACTGCGACGACGTCGCGCGCCGCTCGTCGAGCATCGGCATGCTGCCGGTCCAGCCGCGCGAGACCATCGCCAGGTACACCCGCTCACCCCGCTCGTAGGCGCGCAGGAACAGGGCTCCGGCCGACGCCGCCAGCGCGCGGGCCTGCAGGAGGCTGCGCGGGTCGTAGCCGCGCGAGGCGCGGGCCACCTTCATCCGCTGCATCTCCCCGGCGATGACGTCGGCGTACCGGATCATGAACGACAGGATGGCCAGGAAGCTGCGTGGCAGGCGGAGCCGCTCGAGCCCGCGGAGCAGCCCGCGCACGTCGGTGGTCGTGGCGAGCAGGATCGTGGCCGTCGCGCCGAGGGTGGCCTTGGCCAGGATGTTGAAGCCGGCGAGCAGGCCGGACTCCGACAGCGACACCCCGAGGACGTCGACGCGCTCGCCCTGCGACACGAAGGGCAGCAGCACGGCGAACAGCACGAAGGGCACCTCGATGACCAGGCGCCGCAGGAGCAGCAGCAGCGGAACCTGGGCCAGCCGGGCGACGGCGACGAGCACGAGCGCGAAGACGCCGAACGCCCAGAACTGCTCGCGGGGCGTCGCCACGACCGCCAGCACGAACGCGAAGACGGCCAGCAGCTTGCACTCCGGCGGGAGCCGGTGCACCAGCGAGGTCCCCGGGCGGTAGAGCCCCGACTCGTGCCCGGCGCCCACTAGCGACGCGTCACGGCGTGGGGACCTCGACGTCCTCGGGCCGGGACGGCTCGTCGCGGCCCCGGCGGACGAGCGCGAACAGCCCGAGCCCGAAGGCGAAGGTGATGCCGACGCCGACGACGCCGGCCAGCCCGGTGCTCAGCCGGTCGTTCTCGACGCCGCGCACGCCGTAGTCGGCGAGCGGCCCGTCGCCGAGCGCGTGGTCCTGCGCGGTCTCTGCGAAGCCCTTGTCCTCCGCCACCCGCTCGAGCCCGTCAGGGTCGGAGCTGGCGAAGGTGCTCACGACGCCGGCGAGGGGCTCATCACCGCGCTCACGGTCGGCACGGTGCTCAAGACGCGCCCCGACCTCGTCTACGCCGCCCGTGGGCTGCTGCCGAAGAAGGAGCTCGTCCTCCACAGCGGCGCCCCGACCGTCCCGGGGGTGTCGGCGTGAGCCGCCGCAACGCCTTCCTGCTCGCCGGCCTGGTCGTGTCGCTGCTGCTCGCCGGCGTCGTCAGCGGCTTCGCCAGCAGCGCCCCGGACGGCCTCGAGCGCGTCGCCGAGGACAAGGGCTTCAGCCAGACCGCGAAGGACTCCGCGCTGGCCGACGGGCCGCTCGCCGACTACACCGTGCGCGGCGTCGAGGACGAGAGGCTGAGCACCGGCCTGGCCGGCGTCCTCGGCGTCGGCATCACCTTCGCCTTCGGGCTCGGGCTGTTCGCGCTCGTCAAGCGCCGCGGCAGCGCCACGCCGTCGGACCCCGGGGTGCGGGTCCCCGCGCCGTGACGCTCCTCCCGTGGGCGTAGGGCACGGCTCCGGCCTCCACCTGCCGGGCACCTCGCTGCTCCACCGCCTCCCGCCCGAGTGCAAGCTGCTCGCGGTCTTCGCCTTCGTCCTGCTCGTCGTCGCGACGCCGCGGGAGCAGTTCTGGGCCTTCGGGGTGTTCGCCCTCGTGCTCGTGGCGGTCGCCCGGGTCGGCCGGGTGCCGCTCGGCCTGCTGGCCCGGCGCCTGGTCATCGAGGTGCCGTTCGTCCTGTTCGCCGTGCTGCTGCCGTTCGTGGCCCGCGGCGAGCGCGTCGACGTGCTGGGGCTCTCGCTGTCGGAGTCGGGGCTGCTCGCGGCGTTCAACATCCTCGCCAAGGCCACCCTTGGCGCGACGGCGACGATCCTGCTCGCCACCACCACCGACGTCCGCGGCCTGCTGCGCGGCCTGGAGCGGTTGCGGCTCCCCCGGTCGTTCGTGGCGATCCTGTCGTTCATGGTCCGCTACGCCGACGTCGTCGCCGGGGAGATGCAGCGCATGCGCATCGCGCGGGCCTCGCGCGGCTACGACCCCAAGCACCTGCTGCAGGCCAGGGCGCTGGCGGCGTCCGCAGGAGCGCTGTTCCTGCGGGCCTACGAGAGGGGTGAGCGGGTGTACCTCGCGATGGTGTCCCGCGGCTGGAGCGGCGCGATGCCGGTGCTCGACGAGCGCCGGGCGACCGGCCGCGAGTGGGCCACGGCCCTGGCGCTGCCGGCCGCCGCGGCGCTGGTGAGCGCGAGCGCCTGGGTGGCGCAGTCGTGACGGCGCCGTCGCTCGAGGTCGAGGGCCTGGCCTTCGCCTACCCGGACGGGCACCAGGCCCTGTTCGGCGTCGACCTCGTCGTGCAGCGCGGCGAGCGGGTGGCGGTGCTGGGCCCCAACGGCGCCGGCAAGACCACGCTCGTCCTGCACCTCAACGGCGTGCTCTCGGGCGGGCGCGGCAGCGGCCGGGTCGGCGGGCTGCCGGTCGAGAAGGAGAACCTGCGCGAGGTCCGGCGCCGCGTCGGCATCGTCTTCCAGGACCCCGACGACCAGCTCTTCATGCCGACCGTCCGCGAGGACGTCGCGTTCGGGCCCGCCAACTTCGGGGTGCGCGGCCCGGAGCTGATCGCGCGCGTGGCGTCCGCGCTGGAGCGGGTCGGCATGGGCGAGCACATCGACCGCTCCCCGCTCCACCTGTCGGGCGGGCAACGGCGCCGGGTCGCCCTCGCCACGGTGCTCGCCTGCGACCCCGAGATCCTCGTGCTCGACGAGCCGTCGTCGAACCTGGACCCGGTCGCCCGGCGCGAGCTCGCCGAGGTGCTGCTCGGGCTGGGCGACCGGGTCCAGGTT
>DATLGD010000009.1:0-16731 GCA_035540755.1 Mycobacteriales bacterium
CCCCCGGTGGACCGGAGGTCCTGAGCCTCGAGGACCGTCCCGACCCGGCGCCGGGGGACGGCGAGGTGCTCGTCGACGTCGGAGCGGCGGGAGTCAACTACATCGACGTCTACCACCGGACCGGCAAGTACCCGCTGCCCACGCCGTTCGTGGCCGGGTCGGAGGGGGCGGGCGTGGTCAGCGGCGTCGGCCGCGGCGTCGAGGGGGTCGCGATCGGCGACCGGGTCGCCTGGGCGATGGTGCCCGGAGCCGGCTACGCCGAGCGTGTCGTCGTGCCCGCCGCGCGGCTGGTCCCGGTGCCGGACGGCGTCGACCTGGAGGTCGCGGCGGCGCTGATGCTGCAGGGGATGACCGTGCACTACCTGGTCACCTCCACCTACCCGGTGGACGAGGGCACGGTGGCGCTGGTGCACGCGGCGGCGGGCGGGGTCGGGCTGCTGCTCACCCAGGCCGCGGTGGCCCGGGGTGCGCGCGTGATCGGCACGGCGTCGACCGAGCAGAAGGTGCGGCTGGCCGAGCGGGCCGGTGCCTCGGACGTCATCCGGTACGACCTCGCGGACGTTCCCGCCGAGGTCCGGCGGCTGACCGAGGGCCGTGGCGTCGACGTCGTCTACGACGGGGTGGGCGCCGCGACCTGGGACGGCAGCCTGGACAGCCTGCGGCCCCGCGGGCTGATGGTGCTCTACGGCGCGGCCAGCGGTGCACCGGCGCCGATGGACCCGAACGTGCTCAACGGCAAGGGGTCGCTGTTCCTCACCCGCCCGTCGCTGGCGCACCACATCAGCACCCGCGAGGAGCTGCTCCGGCGGGCCGGTGACGTGTTCGCCTGGGCCACCAGCGGGGCGTTGGACGTGCACATCGGCGCCCGCTACGGCCTGGCCGACGCGCCGCAGGCCCACGCCGACCTCGAGGCCCGCCGCACCACCGGCAAGTCGCTCGTCCTGCCCGGCCGGTGAGCCTTCCCGCCCGCCCCGGACCCTTCTCCGGGTGAGCCTGCCGGAGGTCGTCACGGTCCTGCTGGCCGGGATCGCGGCGGGCACGATGAACGCGGTGGTCGGCTCGGGCACCCTGATCAGCTTCCCGGTGCTGCTCGCCATCGGGCTCCCCCCGGTGACGGCGAACATCTCCAACACCATCGGCCTGGTCCCGGGCTCGGTCGGCGGGGCCTGGGGCTACCGCCGCGAGCTGACCGGGCAGCGCCGCCGGGTGCTCGTGCTCGGCACGGCGTCACTGCTCGGTGGCCTGACCGGCGGCATCCTGCTGCTGGTGCTGCCGCCGGAGGTGTTCGAGGTCGTGGTGCCGGTGCTCGTCTGCCTGGCGCTGGTCCTGATCGTCTCGCAGCCCAGGATCAACCGGGTGGTGCTGAGCCGCCGGGAGCGACGGGGGCGGCTCGGCAGACCGTCGTCCATCACGCTGCCTGCCGCCGGATCGCTCAGCACGGGTGTCTACGGCGGCTACTTCGGCGCGTCGCAGGGCATCCTGCTCATCGGCATCCTCGGCGTGCTGGTCCCGGACGAGCTGCACCGCCTGAACGCGCTCAAGAACGTGCTGGTCGGGCTGGTGAACGGGACCGCCGCCCTGCTGTTCGCGGTGCTGTGGGTCGCCGGCGACGCCCCCGTGGCGTGGGGTGCGGCCGCGCTGCTGGCGGTCGGCTCGTTGACCGGCGGGCTGCTGGGCGGTCGGTACGGCCGGCTGCTGCCGCCGGCGTTCCTGCGCGGGCTGATCGTGGTCATCGGTCTGTTCGCGGTCGTGCAGCTCGTGGCCGGCTGACGCGCCGTGCAGAGCGACCTGACCGAGCCGGTACGCCGCGGCCACGTGCGGCTGCTCATGGCCGCCACGGCCATCAGCTCCTTCGACCGGTTCGTCACCGGCCCGGTACTGGTGACCCTCGCGGTGGCCTTCTCCACCGACCTCGCCGCCGCTGCCCTGACGGCGTCGGCCTACTACGTGCTGTACGGGCTCGGCCAGCCCTTCTGGGGGATCTCCAGCGACCGGCTCGGCAGGGTGCGGACGATGCGGCTGGCGCTGGCGGTGGTCGTGCTGGCCGGCGGCGCCACCGCGATCGCCCCGACGCTGCCGGCGCTGGTCGCCGCCCGGGCGGTCGCGGGGGCCGCGATGGGCGCGGTGGTCCCGGTGTGCCTGGTCTACCTCGGCGACGCGGTGCCGTTCGCCCGGCGACAGGCGGCGCTGACCGACCTGACGGCCGCCACCGCCGCGGGCATCACCGCCGCCACCGCGCTCGGCGGAGTGCTGGCGGCGACCGTGTCGTGGCGGGCGGCCCTGCTGCTGCCGGCCGTCGCTGCCGCGGTGCTGCTGTGCCTGTTCTCCCGGCTGCCCGAGCCGTTCAGGACGCCCGGTCGCAGCGGGCTGCGGGTCGTGCTGCGGCAGCGCTGGGGGCGGGTGGTGCTGGCGTTGTCGCTGGTGGAGGGCGCCGTCCTGCTGGGCCTGCTCACCTATCTCGTGCCGGCGCTGGAGAGCACCGGCAGCTCACCGACCGTGGCCGGTCTTGTGGTCGCGCTGTACGGGGTGTCGCTGCTGCTGGCCTCGCGGCTGGTCAAGCGGGCCGTGGGCCGGACGTCCCCCAGGGCGCTGATCGGCGTCGGCACGGGAGTCCTGGTGCTGGCCTACCTGGTGCTCGCCGTCTCCCAGGGGGTGGTGGCGGTGGGTCTGGGTGCGGTGCTCATCGGCGCCGGCTGGGCAGCCATGCACACCACGATGCAGACCTGGGCGACCGAGGCCGTCCCGGCGGCGCGGGCCACCATGGTGTCGCTGTTCGCCGGGGCGCTGTTCCTCGGCAGCGGCATCGCCACCGCCGCGCTCGCCCCGCTGGCCGGCCGCGACCGCTGGGGGCTGATGTTCGCCGGGGCCGCCGTCGTGGCTGCCGGGTTCGGAGTGGTGGCGGGGGTGAGCCGAGGGCGCTTCCCGCCGCCTGCGCCCGGTGCGCGTCTGGACGCCGGCGACGCCTAGCCTGGGCTCCGTGCTCGTCCCCGCAGCCCTCTCGCCAGCCGCGCGCGAGGCGGCCCTGGCGGGAATGTCCTCCGGCGAGGAGCTGGACGTCCTCGTCATCGGCGGTGGCGTGGTGGGCGCCGGCGCCGCGCTCGACGCCGTGACGAGGGGGCTGCGCACCGGTTTGGTCGAGCAGCGCGACTGGGCCAGCGGCACGAGCAGCCGCAGCAGCAAGCTCGTGCACGGCGGCCTGCGCTACCTGGAGATGCTCGACTTCCGCCTGGTGGCCGAGGCGCTCGCCGAGCGGTCGCTGCTGCTGCAGCGCCTGGCGCCGCACCTGGTGCGCCCGGTGCCGTTCCTGTACCCGCTGCAGCACCGCGCCTGGGAGCGGCCGTACGTCGGCGCCGGCATCGCGCTCTACGACGGCATGAGCCTGCTGTCGGGCAAGGGCAGCGGGCTGCCGCGGCACCGGCACCTGTCCCGCCGCCGGGCGCTGCGCGAGGCGCCGGCCCTGAGGCCGGACGCGCTGGTCGGCGCGGTCCAGTACTGGGACGCCCAGGTCGACGACGCCCGGCACACCATGTTCCTCGCCCGCACGGCGTCGGCCTACGGCGCGCTGTGCGCGAACCGGGCGCGCGTCGTCGGGCTGCTGCGCCAGGGGGAGCGGGTCACCGGCGCAGTGGTGCGCGACCTCGAGACCGGCACCGACCTCGAGGTGCGGGCCAAGCAGGTCGTCAACGCCACCGGCGTGTGGACCGACGACACCCAGGCCCTCGCCGACACCCGCGGCCAGTTCCAGGTGCGGGCCAGCAAGGGCGTGCACCTGCTGGTGCCGCGCGACCGCATCCAGAGCTCCACCGGGCTGATCCTGCGCACCGCCACCAGCGTGCTGTTCGTCATCCCGTGGGGCCGGCACTGGATCGTCGGCACCACCGACACCGACTGGGCCCTCGACAAGAGCCACCCGGCGGTGAGCGCGCGCGACGTCGACTACCTGCTCGAGCAGACCAACCGGGTGCTGGCGCAGCCGCTACGCAAGGCCGACGTCGAGGGCGTCTACGCCGGGCTGCGGCCGCTGCTGCACGGCGAGAGCGACCTCACCAGCGGCCTGTCCCGCGAGCACACCGTGGCGCACCCGGTGCCGGGGCTCGTGGTCGTCGCGGGCGGCAAGTACACGACCTACCGGGTGATGGCGCGCGACGCCGTCGACGAGGCGGTGCGGGCGCTGTCCTTCGATCTGGCGGCGAAGGTGCCTGCGTCGGTGACCGAGGACGTGCCGCTGCTCGGCGCGGAGGGCTACGCGGCGCTGTGGAACCAGCGCCGCACCCTCGCCGAGCGCAGCGGCCTGCACCGCGCGCGCGTGGAGCACCTGCTGCACCGCTACGGCACCCTCGTGCACGAGCTGCTGGCGCTGCTCGCCGAGGACCCGACGCTGGCCGAGCCCCTGCCGGGCGCCGACGACTACCTGCGCGTCGAGGTCGTCTACGCCGTCACCGCCGAGGGCGCCCGCCACCTCGACGACGTGCTCACCCGGCGCACCCGGGCCTCCATCGAGACCTGGGACCGGGGCGCCGCCGCCGCTCCGGTCGTCGCCGCCCTGATGGCGCCGCTGCTCGGCTGGGACGCCGCGCACGAGGCGCTCGAGGTCGAGCACTACCTGGCCCGGGTGGCAGCCGAGCGGCAGGCGCAGGAGCAGCCCGACGACGAGACGGCCGACGCCGCACGGCTCGGCGCGCCCGACGTCGTGCCGGTGCGGTAGGGCGGTCAGCCGGCGCCGACGCGCTCGCGGTCCGGCCGGCGCGGGGGCGTGAACGTCCCCGGTCCGGTCGGCTCGCTGCGCAGGCCCTTCACCAGGGCCACGAGCGTCAGCAGCAGCACCACGGCGAAGGGGAAGGCGGCGACGATCGACGCCGTCTGCAGGCCCTCCAGCCCGCCGCTGACCAGCAGCACCGCGGCCGAGGCCGAGATGACCAGGCCCCAGGCGACGGTCACGGCACGCGCGGGGTCGGCCCCCTCCTTCGTGCTCAGCGAGCCGAGCACGAAGGTGGCGGAGTCGGCGCTGGTGATGAAGAACGTGACGATGAGCAGCATGGCCGCGAGCGAGGCCAGCAGGCCGAGCGGCAGCGTGTCGAACAGCCCGAACAGCTGCGACTCGGTGGACTGCCCGGACAGGCCCGCGCCGCCCTGCTCGGCGAGGATCCCGGCCGCGCCGAAGACGGAGAACCACAGCCCGCTCACCAGCGTCGGCACGCCGAGGACGCCGATGACGAACTCGCGCACGGTGCGCCCGCGGGAGATGCGGGCGATGAACGTGGCGACGAACGGCGACCACGAGATCCACCAGGCCCAGTAGAAGACCGTCCAGCCGTTGATGAACTCGTTGCGCGTCTCGTCGAACGCGCCGGCCTGCAGGCTCAGGGTGGGCAGCTCGCTGACGTAGCTGCCGAGCGTGGTGGTGAACGCGCCGATGAGCTTGCCGGTCGAGGCCGTCACCAGGACGAAGGTGAAGATCGCGACGGCCAGGGTGATGTTGACCAGCGACAGCCACTTGATGCCGCGGGAGATGCCGGTCAGCGCGGAGACCAGGAACAGCACCGTGACGACGGCGATGACGGTCAGCTGCGCCGCCGAGGAGATCTCGACCCCGTCGAAGACCGTCGCCAGGCCGCCGTTGACCTGCGCGGCCCCGAGGCCCAGGGACGTGGCGACGCCGAAGACCGTCGCCACCACCGCCAGCGTGTCGATGACCGAGCCCACGGGGCCGTCGGCGCGGTCGCCGAGGACGGGGCGGAGCGCCCCGCTGATCGTCGCCTTCCAGCCCCGGCGGAAGCGGCCGTAGGCCAGGGCGAGCGCGAGCACCGAGTAGATGGCCCAGGGGTGCAGTCCCCAGTGGAAGAACGAGTACTGCAGCGCGTCGCGGGCCGCCGCCGAGCTGCCTGCCTCGGCGGTCGCCGGGCTGGTGAAGTGCGCCACCGGCTCGGCGACGCCCCAGAACACCAGGCCGATGCCCATGCCGGCGCTGAACAGCATGGAGAACCAGGCCAGGGTGCTGTACTCCGGCTGCTCGTCGTCGCCGCCGAGCCGGACCCGCCCGAACCTCGAGAAGGCCAGCACGACGACGCCGATCAGCAGCCCGGTCGCGGTGAGCAGGTAGAACCAGCCGAAGCGGTCCACGACGAACTCGCGCGCGGCGTCCGCGGCCGACCCCAGGGAGTCCGGCGCCACAGCCCCCCACAGGACGAACGGCAGCACGAGGGCCAGGGCAGCGGGGAAGACCACAGAGGTCTTGCGCACGGGAGGATCGCTTCCTGCTCGGGGACGGACGTCGGTCCGGTGGCTGCCCACGCGGGCGTCGTCTATCCCCGGGGCGGCCTGTCCGACACCGTAGTCGGGCCGTCCGGCAGGGTGGGGGCGTGCGCACCGACGTCCCCGGGCCGCAGGAGGCCTACCGCGCGATCGACCTCGCGCTGCGCGCCGGCGAGGTCCTGCTGTCCGGCGGCGCCGGCGCGGCCGACGTCACCGCCACCTGCACCGCCGTGGCCGAGGCCTGTGGGCTGCGCGGTCTCGAGTGCGATCTCACCTTCACCTCCATCTCGGTGTCCTGGCAGCCGGCGCTCGACGTGGCGCCGCTCACCGGGCTGCGGCTGGTGCAGGTGCGCGGCCTGGACTACACGCGGGTGACGGCGGTGCACAACCTCGTGCACGACCTGGTGGACGGGCGGATCGACCAGGCCACCGCGGCCGAGCGGCTCCGCGAGGTGGTCGCCGCCCGGCACCCGTACCGGCGGCCGGTCGTCACCGGCGCCCGCGCGATGCTCGCCACCTCGGTGGCGGTGCTGCTCGGCGCCGGGCCGGTCGTGGCCGGGGCCGCCTTCGCCGCCACGGTGGCCGTCGACCTCGTCGGGACCCGGCTGCACCGTCGCGGCGTGCCGGTCTTCTACCAGAACGTGGTCGGCGGCCTGATCGCGACGGCGGTGGCGCTCGGGCTCGTCGCGGCCGGCGTCGGCGTCCGGCCGTCGCTCGTCGTGGCCGGCGGCATCGTCCTGCTGCTGCCGGGCGTCACCCTCGTCGGGGCGGTGCAGGACGCGATCACCGGCTTCTACGTCACGGCCAGCGCCCGGGCGTTCGAGACGTTCCTGCTCACCGCCGGGATCATCAGCGGCGTCGCCCTGGCGCTGTCCGCCGGCAACCAGCTCGGGCTGTCGGTGCACGTCGGGGACATCCCGATCCGCGGGCTCCAGGAGGTCCCGCTGCAGCTGCTGGCCGCGGCGGTCGTCTCTGCGTCGTTCGCCGTGGCCAACTACGCCCCGCGGCGCACCGTGCCGGCGGTCGGCGCCGCCGGAGCGCTCGGCTGGGCGACGTTCGTGCTCGTCGACCGGCTCCAGCTGCCGGCGACCTTCGCGACCGCCGTCGCCGCCGTGCTGATCGGGCTCGGTGCCGGCCGGTTCGCCCGCCGGCAGAAGGCGCCGGTGCTGGTCTACCTCGCCGGCGGCATCATCCCGCTGCTGCCGGGGCTGCTCATCTACCGCGGCATGCGGCGGTTCGCCGACGGCGACAGCCTGGCCGGCATCACGCTGCTCGGTGAGGCGGTGTCGGTGGGGCTGGCGCTGGCCGCCGGCGCGATCCTCGGCGAGTTCCTCGGCCAGCCGGTGCGCCGCGACGTGCGTCGCCGCGACCGCCGCACCGCAGGCCCCCGGCTGGCCGGCCCGCGAGGACGGCGGCGCCGGGCCTGACGCGGGCTCAGGCGGCCGGGGTCCGCAGCAGCTGCAGGGCGTGCGCGTACATGCCCTCCTTGATCGTGCCGAGGGCCGGGCTCGCCGTGCCGGCGAGGGCCCGGGCGCGCTCGACCGCCGCCGGCACGACGTCGTCGAGGTCGACGGCGGCGTCCACGATGCCGGCCGCGAGCGCGTCGGGACCGGGGTAGCGGCGGGCGGTGGTCATCGCCTCGTGCGCCGTCCGGTGCGACAGCCGGCCCTGGATCAGCGCGGACATGCCTGGTGTGAAGGGGATCCGGATGTCGACCTCGGGCAGGCAGAACCAGCCGCGGTCGGCGCGCATGACCCGGAGGTCGTGGGCGAGCGCGAGCATCGCGCCGGCGGCGAACACGTGCCCCTGGCAGGCTGCGACCGTGGGCACCGGCAGGCTCAGCGCCCGGGCGAGCAGGGCGTGCACGTCGTCGACGAACGGGCCGGCGGCCTCGGGGTTCGCGCCCATCCAGTCGAGGTCCAGGCCGTTCGACCAGATCTTGCCGGCGGCACGCGTCACGAGCGCGCGGGGACCGTCCGCGCCGGCCACCTGGTCGAGCGCGGCCGCCACCTCGCCGACCCAGTCCGGGGTGAAGCGGTTCTCGCCGTCGCCGAGGTCGAGCAGGTAGACCTCGCCGTCGCGGTCCAGCGTGGGCACGGCTCCTCCTGGTGTTCCGGGTGGGCCGAACCTACCCGCGGGTAACACGGCAGACTGTCCGGGTGCCGGACCAGGAGCTCGCCCCGAGCGGTGCCGTGACCGCCGACGAGGTCACCGCCGAGCTCGCCCGCGAGCAGGACGTCGTCGACCGCGCGCACGCCCGGCTGCAGCGCCTGCGCGAGGAGGCGGTCGTCCGCGAGCGCGAGACGCTGCGGCCCTCGGCCGGCACCCCGCAGGCGGTCTACGAGCGCGACGTCGCCGCGATCGCGGCGTCCGCCCGGCGGGCCGACCTCGACACCGCCGGCGAGGGGCTGGTCTTCGGCCGGCTCGACCTCGCCGAGGGCACGGTGCACCACGTCGGCCGGCTCGGCCTGCGCACCGAGCAGCAGGAGCCGATCGTCGTCGACTGGCGGGCACCGGCGGCGGCGCCGTTCTACCGCGCGACGGCGGCCGACCCGCTCGGCGTGGTGCGCCGCCGCACGGTCAGCACCCGCCTGGCCGGCACCCGTCCGACGGTGGTCGGCGTCGACGACGAGCTCCTGGACCTCGACGCCGCCGACGGGCTCGAGGGCACGGTCGTCGTGGGTGACGGCGCCTTCGTCGCGGCGCTGTCCCGCGAGCGCACCGGCCAGATGCGCGACATCGTCGCCACCATCCAGCGCGAGCAGGACGAGGCGGTGCGGGCACCCGACGACGGCGCGCTCGTCGTCACCGGCGGACCGGGCACCGGCAAGACGGCGGTCGCCCTGCACCGGGTCGCGTACCTGATGTACGCCCGCCGGGAGTGGTACGGCCGGCGCGGGGTGCTGGTCGTCGGGCCGTCGCCGGTGTTCGTCGACTACATCTCGGCCGTGCTCCCGGCGCTCGGCGAGACGAGCGTCCGGCTGTCCTCGCTCGGCGGGCTGCCCGACCTGCCGCGCGGCTGGACGGTCGGCGGCTGGGACACCCCGGCAGCGGCGGCGGTCAAGGGCTCGGCCCGGATGGCGGTGCTGCTCGCGCGCGCGGTGCGCTCCCTCGGCGGCCCGCGGCGGCTGCCCGACCTCGAGCTGTCCCGGCACGGCACCTCGTTCGTCGTGCGGGGCGGCGACCTCGCCCGGCGCCGGGCGCAGGTGCTGCGCTCGGTGCGCAGCCACAATGCCGGGCGGGCCGCGTTCGCCTCGGCGGTGCAGGAGCTGGTCTGGCGGGCCTGGGAGCGCCGGCCGGGTGCCGCCCGGCTCGAGACCGGTCCGGACCTGGACGCGCGAACCGACGTCGAGGCCTGGCTGCGCGCCGACGACGCCTACCGCCGCTACCTCGACGCCGTCTGGCCGGTGCTGCTGCCGGCCGAGGTCATGGCGTCGCTCCGCAAGGGCGCCGTGCCGCTGCCCGAGCTGGCCGGCGACCTGTTCGACCACGCCGAGCTGCTCGCGCTGCAGGACTCCTGGTCCGGCGGCGGCACCCGGCTGACGGCCGCCGACACGGCGGTGTGGGACGAGCTGGCCGAGCTGCTGGGCGCACCGCCGGTCGAGCAGGAGGCGGACGAGTGGGACGAGCTGTCCGACCTCGACGAGCTCGCCCGCACCAGCGAGGTCACGACCTTCGCCGACCGCACCCGGCGCTCGGCCCGCAACGTCGCCGAGGAGCGCGACTACCGGACCTTCGCGCACGTCGTCGTCGACGAGGCGCAGGACGTCACGCCGATGCAGTGGCGGATGCTCGGCCGGCGCGGGAGGGGCGGCACCTGGACGGTCGTCGGCGACTGGGTGCAGTCGGCCTGGCCGGACGTCGAGGAGGTGCGGACGGCGCTGCACGAGACGCTCGGCCGGGCGCGCGTGCGCACGGTGGAGCTGACCACCAACTACCGCACGAGCACCGAGATCGCCGCGCTCGCGGCGCGGCTGCTCGCCCGGATCGATCCCGGAGCCACGCCACCGGCCGCCGTCCGCAGCACCGGGGTCGAGCCGGTGGTCACCGTCGGCGAGCCGGCCGAGCACCTGCCGGGCGTGGTCGAGCAGCTGCTCGCGGCGGTCGGCGGCACCGTCGGCGTCGTCGCGCCGCACGGGTCGGTCGAGGACGTCGAGGCGCTGCTCGGCGGGCTGCTCGAGGACGCGCCGCGGCTGTCGGTCGTCGACCCCTGGTCGGTCAAGGGGCTCGAGTACGACGCGTGCGTCGTCGTCGACCCGCACGGCATCGTGGCCGAGGCGCGGTCGGAGCTCGCCGGCTTGCGCAGCACCTACGTGGCCGTCACGCGGGCCACCCAGCGGCTGGTCGTGCTCGCAGGGGAGCCGCTCGACACGCTGCTGTGACCCTGGAGACGGCAAGAGGCCCCCGACGCCGTGCGCCGAGGGCCTCCGTCTCGTGCCGTGCGGCTTACGGGACGAGCAGCGCGCCCATCGACATGCCGTCGTAGGTGACCGCGCCGCTCTCGGCGACGGCGGCGCCGGTGCTGCCGCTGACGCCGTCCGCCCCGCGCCCGTCACGCAGCTTCACGTCGTCGTGCAGCGTCGCGCCCTGGACCGTCGGCAGCGTGTAGCGGCTGGCGTCCGGGCCGGTGAAGACGGTGATGCGCGGGTCGCTCGCGAACGAGGCGTGGTGCTGGGTCTTGGTCGAGATCTCCAGCACCAGCGTCTGGCCGGCGGCCACCCAGTGCGCGGCGGTGAAGCACTGCATCGGCAGGTCCATCGCCTGGCCGGGCACGACCGGCGCCAGCGTGGTCACCCCGAACCGCAGCATCGGCTGGATGCCGCAGACGTTGGCCAGCTCGCGGGTGCCGTTCTCGTCGACCCGGTAGAGCGCGGCGGTCAGGTGGTTGACCTGCGACACCGACTGCGACGCGCGCAGCAGCAGCTCCGGGACGCCGAGGAACACGGTGTCCTGCGCGAACGGCTCGGAGGTGAAGGTGGCCCGTCCGGCGCTCGCGCTGGCGAGCACGGCCTGGGCACCGCCGTTGAACGTGGTGCTGGCGGACTCCTTCGGCGGGGTCAGCTCGAGCTTGCCGTTCGCGGCGTTCGGGTACAGGCCGAGGCGCGTGGTCGGGCGCTTCCAGGCGTCCGCGGTGACGACCTTCGTGCCCCACGTGGCCGGGTCCATGACCTGGGTGATGTTCACCGACCGGCGGCCGTTGAGGAACGCCTCGACCGACGGGCCGGTCTCGACGTCGCGCTGCGCCAGGTGCTTGTCGAACCAGGCGTGGATCGCGTACTGCATCTGGTCGAAGCGGCAGGTCGGGTGCAGCGTGCGGGTGCCCTTGGTGTCGCCGCACCGACCGTTGGTGGAGCCGTGGTCCCACTGCCCCACCCAGGTCTTGTCGCCCGCGCGGCCGAAGCGCTGGCCGAAGTACCACTCGGCGGCCGTGACCCGGGCGGCGTTGTCGTTGACACCGTGGATCATGAAGATCGGGATGTCGGACGCGGCCGCCTTGCTGCCCCAGTCGCGCTGGGCGTGCCACAGCTCGTACTGGCCGGTGACCTGGCCGCTCCCGGCCAGTGCCGCCGAGTTCGGCAGGCCGCAGCCGGCCTGAGTGTTCGGTCCGCGGTAGCCGTAGTTGTCACCGGTGCGGTCACCGAGCGCCGACGGCGTGCCGGGCGGGAGGTCGCGGTCGAGCGCAAGGCCCTCGTAGGCGACCATCGGGCCGATGTACTGCAGCAGCCACGGCACGCCCTTGTTGAACTGGTGGTCGTACATCGAGGCGAGGCCGGCGCTCGGGACGATGGTCTCGAGCCCGCGCGGCCGCATGCCCGCGGCGACGCTCGGTGTCGAGCCGACGTAGGAGTGCCCGGTCATGCCGACGCGGCCGTTGCTCCACGGCGCGTCGGCGAGGGTCTCGACGACCTTCTTGAGGTCCTTGCCGTCGTTCTGGCCGAGGTGGTCCAGGCAGCCGGTCGAGCGCCCGGTGCCGCGCAGGTCCGACATGACGACGGCGTAGCCGCGCTGGGCGAAGTAGCCGGTGAGGCCGAGCTTGCCGCCCTTCTCGTCGGTCGGGTCGGGGAACATCCGCGTGCCGTCGCGGTCGGCGATCGTGCCGTGGTACGGGCTGGACTCGAGCACCACCGGCCACGGCCCGTTGCCGTAGACCGCCGGGTCGGGCCGGACGACCTCGTTGTAGATGGTCTCGCCGTCGTGCGTCTTGATCTCGAGGACCTCGCGGACGGTCTTGGGATACACCGGCTGCGACAGCGCGTCGGCCTGCGCGGCGTAGTCGAACGGCGCCGCGGACGACGGGTCGCCGGCGGCTGTGCCGAGGGCGGCCGATGCGGCGGGCGCGGCCTGGCCGGGCAGGGCAGGGACCTTGCCCTGCCCGGCGAACGCCGGCAGGACAGACAGGCCCACCGCGGCGGCGGCGAGCGGGACGGTCAGGCGGAGGGACGTGCGCACGAAGAGGCTCCCGGGGGTGGAGTCGGTCGGTCTCAGGCTGTGTTCGTCGCGCGATGCCCGGTTCCTGCCCCTTCCGGCACGCGGATCAGGTAGTCCTGCTCACGTCCGGGGTCGCCGCGGGCCGAACACTGGAGGCGTGCCTGCTGCCGCCGCCCCCGACCCCGCCCCCTCGCTCGCCGCCGCCCGCCGGCGCGCCGTCTCGGGCTTCACCCTGTACGACGTCGCCAACTCGGCCTTCGTGACGACCGTCGTCACCGCCGTCGGCGGGCCGTTCCTCACGGCGCTGGCCGAAGCCGCCGCCGGGGACGACGGGCGCCTCGACCTGCTGGGGCTCGCGCCGCGGGCGGGCGCCGTGTTCGCCTACGCCGTCAGCCTCTCGGTGCTGCTGCAGGTGCTGGCGCTGCCGCTGCTCGGCGCGCTGGCGGACCGGCCGGCCGCCAAGCGACGCGTGCTCGTGGCCGGCACCTGGACCGGGTCGGCCGCGGCGCTGCTGCTCGCCGCCGCACCCGGCCCGCTGGTGGGGCTCGCCGCGTTCGTCGTCGCGAACGTGGCGTACGGCTCGGCGATCCTCGTCTACAACGCCTACCTGGCCGACGTCGCCGAGCCGGCCGACCGGCACCGCGTGTCGGCTCGCGGGTTCGCCTTCGGCTACGCCGGCGGAGGCTTCGTGCTCGCGCTCGCCCTGGCGCTCCTCACCGCCGCCGGGCCGCTGGGGCTCGACCGCGCCGTCGCCGTCCGGCTGGCCATCGCCGGCTCCGCGCTGTGGTGGCTGGCCCTCGGCCTGGTCGCGGTCCGCCGGCTGGACGCCGCCCGCCTGCTGCCGTGGGCGCAGCCGGTCGACGCCGCCCGCGAGCCGCTGGCGCAGCAGGTCCGCGGCTCGCTGCGCCAGCTGCGCGGCTCGCTGACGGCGTTGCGGCGCCTGCCGGGCACGCTGCGCTTCCTGGTCGCCTTCCTGCTGTTCAACGACGCGATCCAGGCTGTCGTCGCGCTGTCGGCGGTGGTGCTCACCCAGGAGCTGTTCGTGGCGCAGGGGCAGGGCGCCGAGGACGCCACCCCATTCCTGCTCCAGCTGGTGCTGCTCATCCAGATGGTCGCCATCGTCGGCGCGACGGTCTGCGGCCGGCTCGCGGAGCGGATCGGCGGCAAGCGGACGCTGCTGCTCACCCTCGCGATCTGGGTCGGCGTGGTGCTGTACGCCGTCCTGGCCCTGGAGACGACGGCGCAGGCCTACGTCATGGGCGCCGTCATCGCGCTGGTGCTCGGCGGCTCGCAGTCGGTGGCCCGGTCGCTGTTCAGCCAGATGGTGCCGGACGCCCGGCAGTCGTCGTTCTTCGGCTTCTACGAGCTCGCCGAGCGGGGCACGGCGTGGGTCGGCACGCTGGTCTTCGCGGTCGTCCTCGACGTCACCGGCTCCTACCGCGGCGCGCTGCTCAGCCTGCTCGCGCTGTTCGCCGCCGGCGGGCTGCTGCTCGCCGCCACCGACACCGACGCCGCCGTGCAGGCCGCGCAGGAGGCCGACGCGGACGCCCTCGCCGCCCGGACCGCGGCATGACCGAGGCCCCGGCCCTGCCCACCGGAGACCAGCGCAGTCCCGGATGGACGGCGCCCTCGCGCGCCGAGACCCGGTACCGGGCGCTGCTGCGCGTCGTCCGCGGACTGCTGCACCTGTGCACCCGGCGCCGCACCACCGCCGCGGAGCTGCTGCCCGCCACCGGCCCGGTGATCGTGGTGGGCAACCACCTGTCCGTCGCCGACGCGTTCGTGCTCGCCACTGCCGTCGCCCGCTGCCGCCGGCGGATCCGGATGCTCGGCACCGCAGGCCTGTTCCGGGCGCCGGTCGTCGGCGGGCTGCTGCGTGCCGCCGGCTTCATCCCGGTGCACCGCTGGTCGCCCGACCCGGCCTCCGCCCTGGCGCCGGCCCGCGCGGCGCTCGCAGCCGGCCAGTGCATCGGGCTCTACCCCGAGGGCGCCATCACCCGGCACCCCGACCTGTGGCCGGCGCGGGGCAAGACCGGCGTCGTCCGGCTGGCGCTCGACACCGGCGCGCCGGTGGTGCCGATCGCGCAGTGGGGCACGCAGCGGTTCGTCGGGCCGGAGGGCACCCGGTGGCGGGCGCTGCTCAGCCCGCTGCTGCGGCCCCGTATCGACGTCCGGTTCGGGGCGCCGATCGACCTGCGGGCGCTGCTCGGCGCCGGCTCGGCCGCCGAGGCCACGCCCGCGCAGCTGCGCGAGGGTGCGGACGCCGTCATGGCCGCGCTGGTGGCCGAGCTGGCGGTGCTGCGGGGTGAGGCACCGCCGCCGCACGCCGGCCGCGCGCCCAACCCGCCGAAGCCGCGCCGGCGGCGCTGAGCAGCAGGCCGACGAGGGCGAGCGGGGCCCCTCCGGTCGCGGGCAGCCGCCCGGCCGCGGCGTCGGGCGTCGAGCCGGCAGGCGCCGGGCCGCCGCGCGCCGGGTCTCCCGGGGACCCCGGCGCCGGTGAACCCCCGGCGGCGGCCCGGGTGAACAGCGGGATGTCGGCGATCGTCACCGGCACCTCGACGGTCTGCCCGCCGTCGAGCGGCGCGCCGGCGGCGAGCAGAGCGCCGTCGTCGCCGACCCGGACCGGCTGCCAGCGGGCGCCGGCAGGCAGGGCGACCGTGCGCGTCGTCGCGCCGGGCTCGAGCACGGGGGCGACCAGCAGGTCGCGGCCGAGCAGCCAGGAGTCGTCGACCGAGACCAGCGCCGGGTCCTCGAGCACCAGCGGCCGCACCGGTCCGATCGCGCCGGTGCGCTCGCCCTCGCGGGTGAGCGCGTCCACCATCGGCGCCAGCCGCTGCTTGAGCAGCGAGTAGCGGCGGTAGGCGTCGAGCTCGGCGCCCTCGAGCTGGTGCGGGAACAGCGAGCGGTTGTCGGTGCTGTTGTGCACCCGCATCACCGGGGTGAGCGCCGCCAGCTGGCCCCAGCGCGCGAGCAGCTCGGGCGTGGTGCGCGGCGCGAGGAAGTCGAAGTAGCCGCCGACGTCGGTGGTGAACGTCGGCATCCCGCCGAGCGCCAGGTTGAGCATCGCCGGGACGACGCTGGGGATCCCGCTGCCCTCGGCCCAGTCGGTGGTCTCGTCGCCCGGGAAGACCGAGCCGGTCGAGCGCTGCACGCCGTCGAACCCGCTGCGCACGTAGAAGAACGGCTCGAACCCGGGGTGGGCGGCGGCGTAGCGCTCGGCGGCGGTGCGGGCCGCCTCGTGCATGAGCACCGGGTAGCGGTTGTGCATCGTCTCGGGCGGCGTGCCGTCGGCGAACCGCATGCCCTCGGTGACGAACTCGCCGAAGTCGTGCATCCAGCCCTCGAAGCCCAGGTCCATGGACCGGGCGAGCTGCTCGTCCCACCACTGCTGCGCGCCCGGCTTGGTCCAGTCGATCGCGTAGGTGAGCGACCCACGGTTGTTGACGAACGGGTAGTCCGCGCCGGTCGGCGTCCCGATGAACAGGTCGCGCCGCGCAGCCTCGGCGAACGACGGGTTGCCGGGGGAGTGGAACGGGTTCCAGTACGCCGACAGCCGGTAGCCCTGCGCGCGCAGGTCGGCGAACAGCTCGGGCCCGCCCGGCACCACGTGCCAGCCCTCGACCCCGAGCACGCCCACCGGGATGCCCTTGGCCCGCGACTGCTCGACGACTGCGAGCAGGTCGTCGCGCACCCGCTGCCCGCCGTTGAAGCCGCCGCCGTTCGGCGCCGCCTCGCCCTCGCCCTCGTTGATGACGTCGACCCACGGCTCGTACACCCACGACGGAGGGGCGGGCGCGCGTCCGACGTCGGCGGTGTAGGTGGCCGTCGACCGCTCGAGCCCGCCGGCGGCCAGCCGGAGGTCGAGCACCGGCGCGGCGACGGCCCAGCGGACGGCGTCGCCGCGCGAGACGGCGAGGTCGAGCCGGGACAGCTCGGTCTGCGGCGTCCACGCCGTCCAGCCGCGGCTGCCGTGCAGCGACGGCTGGACGAAGTAGGCGGCCTGGGCGCCGTTGGGGAAGGTGTAGTCGCACCCCGTGGTCCCGGAAGGAT
>DATLGD010000010.1:0-14329 GCA_035540755.1 Mycobacteriales bacterium
ACCCAGGTCCTGCTGGCCGGTCTCGACCTGGCCGTGCGCGGGGACCGGCAGGACGGCGACACCCGCTCGCAGCGGCAGCGCCGCGGCGACGTGCTCGTCCAGTGGGCCCGGCAGGAGATCGCCGAACGCGGCGGCGACAGCATCCGGGAGGACCTGCGCAGCGTGCGGGCGCAGCTGCTGCTGACCGTCACCGCCGAGCAGCTCGCCGCCGCCGCCCGACTCGGCCGGCTCGGCGGACACCACACCCCGGCGGTACTGGACAGCCCCGCCCTCGCCGACGACGTCACCGGCCCGTGGCCGTGGGGCGGGCAGGACACGACCGCTGCCGAGCAGCCCCTCGACAGCACAAGGGTGCCCGCCGGCGGAAGCCTCGGCCCCGGCCTGCTGGTCAGCCTCGAGGCGGTGCGACGGCTGACCTGCGACGCCTCGATCAGCCTGGCCGTCCAGCCCGACGCCGACAGCCGCAGCGAACTCGCCTCCGGCCCGCTCGGGTTGCGCCCCCAGCCACGCCGCGACCCGCTCTACGTCGGCCGGGCCGCCCGCATCGTCACCGCAGCCCAGTGGCGCGCCCTGGTCCTGCGCGACCGGCACTGCGTGGTCAAAGGCTGCCGCCGACGACCCCTGCAGTGCCAAGCCCACCACGTCAAGCACTGGCTCGACGGCGGAGCCACCGACCTCGACAACCTCGTCCTGCTCTGCTTCCAGCACCACCACGACCACCACGACCGCGGCCACGACCTCCGACACCGCGACGGACGCTGGATCACCGTCACCGGCTGGGGAGCCCACGCACCGCCCTGACGGGGCGCGCCTCCGGGCGCTCAGCCTGTGACGGCGCCCTTGACGGCGCGGGCCGGGGCGGTCCACCCGTGCCGCTCGAGCGCCTTGCGCAGCAGCAGCCCGGCCATCGCCTTGGACTCGGCGAGCTCGAGCAGCTCGCGGGGCTCCCCACCGATCGTCGACGCCTCGTCGAGGCGCTCGGCGGCGTCGAGGAAGCTGCGCATGGCAGAGCGCACAGCGGCGTCGTCGAAGCCCTTCTGCGGCATGCGGTGGAGTGTGCCTGAGGTCGTCCCGGCACGCCAGGGCCGTCCGGCTCAGTGCGCCCGGTGGTCCTGCACCGTCATCCGCGGCCCGAACCGCGGCTTGCCGGAACCCCCCGGGAGGGAGGAGCTGCACTCGAGCAGCCGCACCACCCGGTACCGGTGCGGACGCCACGGCTCCAGCAGCTCGACCATCCCGTCGTCGTCGAGCGGCCGCCCGGCCAGTGCCCAGCCGACGGACTGCGACAGGTGGTAGTCGCCGACCGAGAGCGCGTCGGTGTCGCCCAGGGCGCGCTGGGCGACCTCGGCAACCGTCCAGACGCCGATGCCGGACACCGCGGTCAGCCGGCGGGCGGCGTCGGCCGGACCCATCCCGACCACCTCCTCCAGCCGGGCCGCCACCCGCATCGCGAGGCAGATCGTGCGGGAGCGCTTGGGGTCCACGCCCGCGCGGTGCCACTCCCAGCTCGGGACGTGCCGCCACACCTCGGCGGTCGGGGGGACGCGCATGCCGGCGGGAGCCGGACCGGGCGCCGGCGTCCCGAAGCGCAGCACCAGGTGCCGGAAGGCCGCGCGGGCCTCCTTGCCGGTGACCTTCTGCTCCAGCACCGCCGGCACGAGGGCCTCGACGACACGGCCGGTGCGCGGGATCCGCAGCCCCGGCACGCGGGCCGCGGTGTCGGCCAGCAGGGTGCAGTGCGGCTCGAACCCCTCGGCGGTGTCGCGGGCGCCGAGCAGGTCCGGCAGGCCCGCCACGAGCTCCTCGGCGCCCGGCCCCCAGGCCTGGCAGACGACGTCGGCAAGCGAGCTCTGGGTGAGCCGGTAGGTGACCGGCCCGGTCGGCATCGCGCTGGTGCGCCAGACGGCGCCGTCCTCGGTGACGCGGTGCGTCGGGTCGGCCCGGCCGCGCCGGAGCGGCGCCGACGTGAGGCGCACGTCCACCGGCAGCTGCGGGCGCCAGCGCGTCGTGACGTCGGGCTCGGTCCGCGCGCCCGCGCCGGGCCCGACCACCACCGTCACGGCGACCACTGTGCCTGACGACCGGCTCGGCGGGCGGGGGCTTAGGGTGCGCGCCGTGAGCGGAGTCGACGAGGGAACACTGCTGTGGAGTCCGTCCGGGGAGCGGGCGGCCGCGTCGCAGCTCAGCCGGTTCTGGCGCTTCGTGTCGGACCGCGGTGTCGCCCCGCACGACGCCGAGGGGCTGTGGCGCTGGTCGATCGAGGACCTGCCGGCGTTCTGGCGCGCCGTCGTCGACTTCTTCGAGGTGCGCTACGACGGCTCGCCTGACGTCGTGCTCGCCGACGACCGGATGCCCGGCGCGCACTGGTTTCCCGACCTGCGGCTGAACTACGCCGAGCACGCGCTCGCCCGCACCGGCGAGCAGGACGCGCTCGTCGCCGTCGCCGAGGACGGCGCCACCCGGCGCCTGACCCGCGACGAGCTGCGCAGCCAGGTCGGCGCCGCCGCGGCCGGTCTGCGCCGGCTCGGCGTCGGGGAGGGCGACCGCGTCGTCGCCGTGCTGCCCAACGGCGTCGAGGCCGTGGTCGCCTTCCTCGCCACCGCCTCGCTCGGCGCGGTCTGGTCGTCGTGCTCGCCCGACTTCGGCGCCCGCAGCCTGGTCGACCGCTTCTCGCAGGTCGAGCCGACCGTGCTGATCGGCACCGACGCCTACAGCTACGGCGGCAAGCGGTTCGCCACGGTCGGCACGTTGCAGGAGGTGCGTGCGGCGCTGCCGTCGCTGCGCGCCACCGTCGTCGTCCCGGCCGGAGTCGACCCTGAGCTGCCCGAAGGCGCCCTCCCCTGGAGCGAGCTGGTCGCCGAGCCGGCCGAGCCCGACCCGCTGCGCCTGCCGTTCGACGCGCCGCTGTGGATCCTCTACTCCTCCGGCACGACCGGGCTGCCCAAGCCGATCGTGCAGGGCCAGGGCGGCATCCTGCTCGAGCACCTGAAGTCGCACGGCCTGCACGCCGACCTGCGTGACGGCGACCGCTTCACCTGGTTCACCACCACCGGCTGGATGATGTGGAACAAGCTCGTCTCCGGCCTGCTGGTCGGGGCGACGGTCGTGCTCTACGACGGCTCCCCCGGCTACCCCGACCTCGGCGCGCTGTGGCGGCTGGCCGAGCGCGAGCGCATCACCAGCTTCGGCACGTCCGCGCCGTTCCTGACCGCGTGCATGTCCGAGGGTCTGGTTCCCCAGGACGTCGCCGACCTGTCGCAGCTGCGCTACCTCGGCTCCACCGGGGCGCCGCTGTCGCCGGAGGGGTTCGCCTGGGTCTACGAGAACGTCTCTGACGACGTGCTGCTCGGCTCGCTGTCGGGCGGCACGGACGTCTGCACCGCGTTCGTGCACTCGCACCCGCTGCTGCCGGTGCGGGCCGGGGAGATCCAGTGCCGGGCGCTCGGCTGCGCCGTCGAGGTGTTCGACGCCGACGGCCGCCCGGTCGAGGGCGAGGTGGGCGAGCTCGTCGTCACCCGCCCGATGCCGTCGATGCCGCTGCGGTTCTGGGGCGACGACGACGGCTCCCGGCTGCTCGAGAGCTACTTCTCCGACTACCCGGGGGTGTGGCGGCACGGGGACTGGGCCCGTCTCGTCCCCCATGAGGAGGCTCCTGCCGGGGTCGTCATCTACGGCCGGTCGGACTCGACCCTGAACCGCGGCGGCGTCCGCATCGGCACGTCGGAGTTCTACCGGGTCACCGAGGACGTGCCGGAGATCGCGGACTCGCTCGTGGTGGACACCAGCGCCCTCGGCGTCGAGGGCCGGCTGCTGCTGTTCGTCGTGCTGCGCGAGGGCGCGGTGCTCGACGACGACCTGCGCGGCCGGCTGAAGAAGGCGCTGCGCTCGCACCTGTCGCCACGCCACGTGCCGGACGAGATCACCCAGATCGACGCCGTGCCGCGCACCCTCAACGGCAAGAAGCTCGAGGTGCCGGTGAAGCGGCTGCTCGCCGGCGTCCCGCTGGAGCAGGCCGTCTCGCTGGGCGCAGTCGCCGACGTCACGACGCTGCAGCCCTTCCTCGACAGGACCCGCTGAGAAATCAACAGCACCCTAGTGCTGTTGATTTCCGGGTCAGGCGCCGGCAGCCGCCTCGTAGGCGGCCAGGTGCTGCGCGGCCGAGCGGTCCCAGGTGAACTCCTCGGCCCGCGCCAGCCCGGCCTCGGTCAGCGCACGCCGGCGGTCCTCGTCGTCGTAGAGCGCCAGCATGGCCGCTGACAGGCTGTCGGGGTCGACATCGGTGTACTCGACGGCGTCGCCGCCGACCTCGGGGATCGCCAGCCGGCGGCTGGTGAGCACCGGCGCTCCGCACGACATCGCCTCGAGCACCGGCAGGCCGAAGCCCTCGCCGAGGGTCGGGTAGGCGAGCATCGTCGCGCCGCCGAGGAAGCCGGGCAGGTCGGTGATGCGCAGGTAGCCCGGCCGCAGCACGCGCAGGTGGGCAGGGACCTCGCGCACGACGCGGTCGACGTCGTCGTCCCAGCCGGACGCACCGGCGACGACGAGGGCCGGGGCGTCTTCGCGGTCCGAGAAGGCCTGCACCCAGGCCCGGACCAGGTTGGGCACGTTCTTGCGAGGCTCGATCTTGCCGAGGAAGGCGATCCAGCGGCGGCCGTCCAGGCCGAGCCGCGCCGACACCCGGGCTCGCTCACCCTCGTCGGGACGGTGGAACACCGTGCGGTCGACGCCGTGGTAGGCGACGTCGATGCGCCCGGCATCGGCGTCGAGGACGCGGACGAGCTCGTCGCGGGTGGCGGCGCTCGGCACCACGCACCGATCCGCACGGCGCAGCGCGGTGCGCGTGGCCGAGCGGAAGAAGGTGGCCCGGCCGCTGTCCTGCACGGCGGGCTCGGTGAACATCGTGACGTCGTGCAGCGTCACCACCACGGGACAGCCGGTGCGCAGCGGCATCGTGTAGTGCGGCGCGTGCACGACCTCGGCCCCGACCTGCTCCGCGACCTGCGGCAGGCCGGTCTGCTCCCAGGCCAGCCGGGCCGGGCGGTGCGAGATGGCCGGCGGCCCGGGAACCACGGTGACGTGCTCGCCGAGGCGGCGGTAGCGCTCGGCGTCGGCCCGCTGGCAGGTGAGCACGAGGTCGGTGCCGGCGCGGGCCAGCGCCAGCAGGAGGTTGTCGACGTACCGGCCCAGACCGCCGCGATCGGCCGGAACGGCGGTCGCGTCGACGAGCACCCGCGGTGGCACGCTCTGCAGCTCCTCGGTCCGTCGGCCGTCGGTGACCGGCCCTCGCGCGGAAGGCTCGCACGGACCCTACGCCGCTCGCGAGCCCTGGTGGCTCAGGCCCGCGATGGGACGTGGGCGACGACCTGGGCGTGCAGCTCCTTGAGCCGCTGCGCCTCCCCGGCCGGCATGACCAGCGTGGCCCCCGGGGTGTGCACGACCACCAGCCCTGAGCAGCCGACCAGGGCGACGAGGTGATCGGGATCGGACGAGGCGACGACGTTGCCGCGGCTGGCGTGCAGGACCGCCGAGCCCGCCGCGACGGCGTTGCCGTCGTCGTCCCGGCCGACGGCGTCGCCGTAGGCGGGCCACGACCCGACGTCCAGCCAGCGCGCGTCGAGCGGCAGGGCCGCGACGGTGAACTCCGGCGACGCCGACGCCGGCTCCATGACGCCGAGGTCGACGCTGATCCGCGCGACCGACTCCCACGCCTCCTCGGCGAGGTCCGCCCAGGCGGGCGTGCCGTAGGCGGCGCCGAGCCGGCGGAGCAGGACCGCGGACTGCGGCACGAACGCGTCGACGGCGCGCAGCAGCGTCGCGGCCCGCCACACGAACATGCCGGAGTTCCACAGGTAGCGGTCGGGACCGGCGGCCAGGAAGTCCGCGGCCACGGGCAGCGTCGGCTTCTCGCGGAAGGTGGTGACCTCCCGGGCCGCGCCGGCCAGGGGCTCCCCCAGCTCGAGGTAGCCGAAGCCGGTCGCCGGGGCGTTCGGCACCACGCCGAAGGTGACGAGCGCGTCGTCGCGCTGCTCGGCGAGGACGAAGGCGGCGTCCAGCACCTCGGCGAAGCTGTCCAGCGGGTCGATGAGGTGGTCGGCGGTGAGGACGGCGACGACGGCGTCCGGGTCCTGCTCGGCCACCACGGCGCAGGACAGCGCGACGGCCGGCAGCGTGTCGCGCCCCGAGGGCTCCACGACGAGCCGGTCGGGACGCAGGCCCTCGACCGCCTCGACGGCGCCGCGCAGCCGCTCGCCGGCGGCCAGCCACACCCGCTCGGGCGGGACGCAGGAGGTCGCCCGTTCGACCGCGACGTCGAGCAGCGACCGTCCCTCCAGCAGCGGGACGAGCTGCTTCGGGCGGTCGGCCGTGGAGAACGGCCAGAGCCGGGTGCCGGAGCCGCCGGCGAGGATCATCGCGTGACGCACCCGGCGAGGGTAGTGGCGCCACCGCCCCGTCCGGCCGCGCCCCGCCCGTCGGGATCCGCCCCCGCGGCCGCTTCCGCCGATAGAGTGAGCCGGCCGCGGGCGGAACTCGTCGGGCCGCACGGACGTCCTCCTCGGGGGCGACCAGACAGGGAGAACGAGCCGGGTGAGCGGATCGGGGCACGACGACGCCTCCGGCGCCGCCGTCCCGGGGACGCCGCGCCCCGGCTTCACCCGGCCGGTCCGGCCCACCCCGCCGGCGCCGCCCGCGCGCGGCCCGCGTCGGACGCTGCCGGCGCGTGCCGCAGGCACCGCCGCCGGTACGGCGGCTGGTACGGCCGCGGGCACCGCCGGTGGCACGGCCGCCGGCACGGCACCGGGCACCACACCCGCCACAGCCGCGATGCCGCGCCCCGCCGCGTCCGCACCTGACCCGGACGGCACGCCGATCGGGCGCACCGTCGTCCCGTCCGGCCGAGGCCGGCGGGCACGGCACGCGTCCCGCCCGCCCCGCAGCCGGCCGCTACGCACCCGCGAGCCGCGTACCCGCGGGAAGCGGGTGGCCAGGGCGCTGTCGTGGCTGGCCGTGGCGACGTCCGTCACGATCCTCGCGGCCGCGGGGGCCGGCTACGCGTTCGTGCAGCACTACGACGGCAACATCAACCGTCTGGACGGCATCTTCGACGGCACGGACCGCGGCGAGGTCGGCGAATCCGGCCCGAAGAACATCCTCATCGTCGGCTCCGACAGCCGGGAGGGCCTGGCTCCCGGCGAGGACTTCCAGGGCACCGGCGACGAGTTCGTCACCGGCCAGCGGTCCGACACGATCATCCTCGCCCACCTGTACGGCGACGACGAGGTCGCGCAGCTGGTCAGCTTCCCGCGTGACTCCTGGGTCACCATCCCGGCCTCCACCGACCCGCGCACCGGCGAGCGGCGGCCCGCGCACGAGGCGAAGATCAACTCGGCCTTCTTCGAGGGCGGGCCGGCGCTGCTGGTGGCCACCGTCCAGCAGCTGAGCGGCCTGACCATCGACCACTACGTGCAGGTGGACTTCACCGGCTTCAAGGGCATGGTCGACGCGCTCGGCGGCGTCGAGGTGTGCCTGCCGGAGGCGGCCAGGGAGCCGAAGTCGGGCATCGACCTGCCGGCCGGCCGGTCCACCGTCGAGGGCGAGCAGGCCCTCGCCTTCGTGCGGCAGCGGTCGGGGCTGGCGCGAGGCGACATCGACCGCATCGCCCGGCAGCAGCAGTTCATGGGCGCGATCGTGCGCAAGACGCTGTCGGCCGGCACCCTCGCCAACCCCTTCAAGCTCAACGGCTTCCTCGACGCCGCCACCGAGTCGCTGCAGGTCGACGAGGACCTCACCATCGGCGGGCTGCGCGACCTCGCGCTGCGGATGCGCGGGTTCGACTCCGGTGGGGTCATCTTCAGCACCGTGCCGGTCGCCGACCCGGCCGCCCGCCGGGAGGGCCAGTCGGTCGTGCTGCTGGACGAGGCTGCCGCCGAGGGGCTGTTCGACGGCCTGCGTCGCGACGTGCCACCGGGCCGGGCCGAGCCCGAGCCGCAGCCGGGCGACGCCGGGCCCGCGCTGGTGGTCGCACCCCAGTCGATCCGGGTCGAGGTCTACAACGGGGCGGGTGTGCAGGGCCTCGCAGCCCGGGTCGCGAGCGACCTGCAGGACGCCGGCTTCGCCGTCGTCGGGCCGCCGGCCAACCGCTCGGGCGGCGGCCAGCAGACGGTCGTCCTGCACGGCCCGGACAAGGCCGAGTCCGCGCGCACCGTCGCCGCGGCGATCCCAGGTGCCGTGACGGAGCTCGACCCGTCGCTCGGCAACGTGCTGCAGGTCGTCGCCGGCTCGTCCTACCGCGGCGTCCTGCCGGTCACCGTCGGTGAGCCGGCACCGTCGGCACCGCCGGTGAGCAGCACGCCGCCCGAGGCCACCACCGCCGCCGAGGACCCGTGCGCAGTCTGACCGCGTCGACCGGTGGCCTGGCCGGGCCGCGCGACCCGGCACAGCCGCTGCTGACGCTGCGCGACGGCCCGGCGCGGGTCGAGCTGTCCGGCGCCACCGCGGCGAACTGGGCGGCCAAGACGGCGAACCTCCTGGTCGACGGCTACGGCGCGCCGGCGCGGGTCGGGCTCCTGCTACCCCTGCACTGGCAGTCGGTGTGCGTGCTCCTCGGCGCGGTCGCCACCGGCAGCGAGGTCGTCGTCGGCCGGGCTCCTCGCGACGTCGAGCACTGCGACCTGGTCCTGTGCACCGCTGCGGACGCCGGCGCCCTGACGGCGGTGCCGGACGTGCTGGTCGCCTCGACCCACCCGCTGGGCGCTCCGCCGCAGGACGTGCCGGCCGGGCTCGGCGACTTCGCCCGCGAGGTGCCGTCCTACGGCGACCACTGGGGCGGGCCGGACCCGCGGACGGTCGAGGTCGTCGTCGAGGGCGAAAGGCTGGGCGCGGTCTCCGCGCTGCCGCTCGAGCCGGACGACCGCGTGCTGGTGGCGGTCGACGCGGCGACGCGCACCGGCCTCGCCCTGCTGCTCGGCGCCCTGCAGGCCGGCGCCGCCCTGGTGCTCGTGCCGTCGCCGGCGGCCGAGGACCTCGCCGGCATCGTCGCCGACGAGCAGGTCACCGCCACCGTCGGCGCGGCGGTCGACGGCGTCCCCCGGCTCGGCTGAGCCGGCGCTACTCCGCGTCGTCGCGCAGCGGAGCGCCCTCGGCCAGGTGCGGCTTGAGGACGTTGTCGTACATGCGCAGCGCCGACGCGATCGCCATGTGCATGTCGAGGTACTGGTAGGTGCCGAGGCGACCGCCGAACAGCACGCCCGGCTCGGCCTTGGCCTTCTCGCGGTAGCGCAGGAGCATCTCGCGGTCCTGCGGCGTGTTGATCGGGTAGTACGGCTCGTCGTCGTCCTCGGCGAAGCGCGAGAACTCCCGCAGAATGACGGTCTTGTCGTCCGGGTAGTCGCGCTCCGGGTGGAAGTGCCGGAACTCGTGGATGCGCGTGAACGGCACGTCCTCGTCGGCGTAGTTCATCACCGGGGTGCCCTGGAAGTCGCCGACCTCGACCACCTCCTCCTCGAAGTCGAGGGTGCGCCAGCCGAGCTTGCCCTCGGAGTAGTCGAAGTAGCGGTCGAGCGCGCCGGTGTAGAGCACCGGAACGCCGTCGGGCACGATCTCGTCGCGCACGTCGAAGAAGTCGGTGTTCAGCCGCACCTCGATGTTCGGCGACTCCGTCATGCGCGTCAGCAGCGCGGTGTAGCCGTCCTTCGGCAGACCCTCGTAGGTGTCGTTGAAGTAGCGGTTGTTGTAGGTGTAGCGCACCGGCAGCCGGCTGATGATCGAGGCCGGCAGCTCCTTCGGGTCGGTCTGCCACTGCTTGGCGGTGTAGCCGCGGATGAACGCCTCGTACAGCGGACGGCCGATCAGCGAGATGCCCTTCTCCTCGAGGTTCTTCGCCTCCCCCGAGTCGATCTCGTCGGCCTGCTGGGCGATGAGCTCGCGCGCCTCGCTGGGCGGCAGCGCCTTGCGGAAGAACTGGTTGATCGTGCCGAGGTTGATCGGCAGCGGGTAGACCTCGCCCTGGTAGATCGTGTAGACGCGGTGCAGGTAGTCGGTGAACTCGCTGAAGCGGTTCACGTACTCCCACACCCGCTCGTTCGAGGTGTGGAACAGGTGCGCGCCGTAGCGGTGCACCTCGATGCCGGTGGTGGGCTCCGGGGCGCTGTAGGCGTTCCCGCCCAGGTGGTCGCGCCGGTCGATGACGAGGACCCGCTTGCCGAGCTCGTTCGCCACGCGCTCCGCGACCGTCAGGCCGAAGAAGCCCGATCCGACGACGACGAGGTCTGGCTGCTGCACGGGTGCTCCGTCTCCTCCGCTCCGCCGGAGGTCGGCGGCGTCGCCAGGCTACCGGGGGTCGTTCGGGGTCCCGCCCGACCGCTCCGCGGCGCTGTCCAGCCGCGCACCCCTCGTCGCGACCAGCACCCGGTACAGCGGCTTGCGCACGGCGGCCGGGACGAGCCGGTAGCTGCACCGGATGGCGACGTTGCGCACGAACTGCACCGGCGTGGTGAAGCCCGACCGGAGGAACAGCACCTGCAGCCGCAGCTCCGCGACGAGCAGGGCCAGGCCGCCGCGGCGGTTGTAGGCGCCCTCGCCCACCCGGTAGAGCACCAGCGCCTCCGGCACGTTCACCACGTGGGCGCCGTGCTGGATCATCCGCGCGAACAGCCAGTAGTCCTCGAGCAGCGGCACGTGCTCGTAGCCGCCGGCGGCCGCGACCGCCGACCGCCGGTACACGACGGTCGGGTGGTTGATCGGGTCGTGCAGCCGGGCGGACCGGGCGATCATCTCGGGCGAGGTCGGCGGTGTCCGCCTGCCGACGACGTCGCCCTCGTCCGCGCCGATCTCGACCAGCGCGCTGCCGACGAGGTCCGCGCCCGCCTCGATCTCGGGCAGCTGGACGGCGAAGCGGTCGGGCAGGCTGACGTCGTCCGCGTCCATGCGCGCGACGACCTCGTGGGTGCAGGCGGCCAGACCGGCCTCGAGCGCCGGACCGAGGCCCTGGTTCTCCGCCAGCCGCACGACCCGCACCGGCACCGGCGAGGTCTCGGTGAGCTCGTCGAGGCACGCGGCGAGCTCCGGCGGGACGGGCCCGTCCTGCACGAGCACCACCTCGTCCGGGCGTCGCACCTGCGCGACCACCGAGCTCTCGAACGCACGGCGCAGCAGCTCGGGCCGGTCCTTGGCCCACACCGACATCAGGAGCGTGAAGGGCACGGCGGCAGCGGGCGCCGTCACGACGCGCGCTCCTCGGCGAGGGCTGCGGCGAGCACCACGTCGTTGGGACGCGGACCCGCGCGCAGCGCGTCACGCCCGCCCCGCACGGCGGCGCGCACGAGCTGCAGCCGGTCGCTCGAGCCGCGCACCGTGCGCCCCCAGCGCAGCAGCGTGGACAGCAGGTAGAGCAGCCGCTCCAGCGGGTTCAGCCCGGAGCTGCGGGTGAACAGCCACACCTTGTTGCGCACCTCGAAGTAGAAGCGCGGGCCCGGGTCGGCGTCGGTGGATCCGAACTTCTTGGTCCGGTGCACGACGACGCTCGCCGGGCACCACAGGCCGCGGCGACCGCGCAGCAGCCGGGTGGTGAACTCGAAGTCGTCGTTCCACAGGAAGTAGTCGGCCAGCGGCAGCCCGACCGCGCGCACCGCGGCGGCGTCGACGAGCACCGACACGAACGACGCCGACCGCACCGGCACGCATCCCGCGGCCGCCGCCGCGCGCCGCTGCGCCAGGCCGGTCAGCGGGTAGGGGCGCGGGGTGTTCATGGGGTGGTCGCGGCCGTCCTCCCACACCACCCGGCTGGCGACGAGCGCGGGCTGTGCCGGACCTGCGCTGCGGGTGGCGAGCAGGGCTTCCAGGGCGGCCGGGCTGGGGACGGTGTCGTCGTCCATCAGCCACACCACGTCCGCGCCGAGCGCCAGCGCCCGCTCCAGGCCGACCGTGAAACCGCCGGCGCCGCCGGTGTTGCGGGACAGCCGGACCAGCTCGACCTCGGGGTGCTCGGCCGCCACGGCCTCGGCGGTGCCGTCGCCGGAGGCGTTGTCGACGACGACGACGGCGTCCGGCCGCCGGGTCTGACCGGTCACCGCGGCGAGCGAGTCGCGCAGCAGCTCGAGGCGCTCGTAGGTGACGACGACCGCGACCACGCGCTCGCTCATGCGCGCGCGTCGAGGCGCGGGGCGGAGCGGAGCATGGGCACCTCGAAGCGGGAGCGGGACGGACCGGCGCCATCGTAGGAGCCGCGCCGCCCGTCCCGGCGGGCGCCGGGACCGGCAGGCCGGGACGTCAGCGGTCGAGCGAGACGACGGCGCGCTCCGCTGCCGACCGCTGCGCCGCCTCGAGCACGCGCAGGACCGCGACGGCGTCGGCCGGATCCACCGGCACCGGCGCGCCGTGCTGCGCGGCGTCGGCGAAGCCCCGGTAGAACGCCGCCCAGTCTCCCTGCCGGCTGGGCACCGGCCGGGTGCCGTCCTCGTCCCACAGCGCGCCGTCGGGCTCGGGCGGCAGGGGCGTCCCGTCGCGCTGGGCCGCCTCCTGGCCGTCGAGCTCGGCCTTGTGCCAGCCGGCCCGGGCGCCCTGCAGCACCAGCCGCGGGCCGGTCCACGGTGCGGCGGCCGAGCACCACAGCAGCGAGCTCGCGCCGGAGGCGTGCGTCAGCGCGAGGAAGACGTCGTCGTCCACGACGGCACCGGACCGACGGGCGGCCACCTCGGCGTAGACGGCGTCGACCGGGCCGAGCAGGTGCACCGCCTGGTCGACCAGGTGGGTGCCGAGGTCGAGCAGAACGCCGCCGCCCGGCCGCTCGCGCCACCGGTCGACGACCTGCGGGCGGAACCGGGTGAAGCGCGACTCGAGCCGGTGCACGGCGCCCAGCTCCCCGGAGGAGAGCAGGGCGGCCGCGGTGAGGGTGTCGCTGTCCCATCGGCGGTTGTGGAACACGCTGAGCGGCAGGCCCTTCCGCTCTGCGTGGACGACGAGCGCGGCGGCATCGGCCGACGTCGTGGCGAGCGGCTTGTCGACCACCACGGCCTTGCCGAGGTCGAGCGCACGGGTCGCCAGCGGCACGTGCGCGTCGTTGGTGGTGACGACGACGACGGCGTCGAGCTCCTCGGCCCGGTCCCAGAGCTCGTCGGGCGACCTGAGCAGTACGGCGTCGGGGACCTCGGTCCCGGCCTGGGCCCGGCGGCCGTCGTCGGCGGTGACGACGTGCGTCAGGGCGATCGTGTCGACGGCCTGCAGGAGCGGCCGGTGGATGACCCGGCCGCCGAGCCCATAGCCGATCAGCGCGGTCCGCAGCACCGCCACGTCAACCGGCCAGCTGCCGGCGCGCCTGGTCGAGCACCCGCATGGTCGCGACGGTCTCCGACAGCGGCACGACCTCGCTCTGGGTGCGGCCCTCGCGCAGGCACCGCGCGACCTCCTCGAGCTCGCCGACGAAGCCGGCGCGGCGGTCCGCGATCTCGTGCGCCTCCGGCTCGGCGTCGCCGACCTGCACCACGAGCCGGGTCGGCGCGTAGAACGACGGCGACAGCTCCGCCCAGCCGCGGGAGCCGAGGAGCACGGCGGTGGTCGGCATCCGGGTCAGCAGGGAGTGGCTGAGCACCGCGTGCGCACCGGAGTCGAAGGTCAGCAGCAGGCTGCTCTCGGCGTCGACACCCGTGCCGGCGAGACTCCCCCGCGCCGTCAGCCCGGCCGGGTCGCCGAGCATGCTCCGGGCGAGGTCGACGGTGTAGACGCCGAGGTCGAGCAGCGCCCCGCCGCCGAGCTCGGGCGCCCAGAGCCGACCGGCGGGGTCGTACGGCGCCGGGAAGCCGATCGAGGCCTGCAGCGAGCGGACCTCACCGAGGCCGCCGTGGCGCACGAGAGCGGCCAGCCGCCGCACGAGCGGGTTGAAGCGCGTCCACATGCCCTCCATGAGGAAGGCGCCGTGCTGGCCGGCGGCGCGCACCAGGCGCTCGGTCTCGGCCAGCGAGTGCGTCAGCGGCTTCTCGCACAGCACCGCCTTCCCGGCGGCGAGCGCGGCGACGACGACATCGGCGTGCTGGGCGTGCGGCGTCGCCACGTAGACGGCGTCGACGGCGTCGTCCTGCACCAGCTCCTCGTAGGAGCCGTAGGAGCGGGCTGCTCCGAGGTCGGCGGCGAGCGCTGCCGCCCGGCCGGCGTCGCGCGAGCCGACGGCCGCAACCGTCATCTCCGGGTGCTCGGCCACGACCGTGCCGACCGTCCGGGCGATCCGGCCGGTGGCGGCGATGCCCCACCCCGTGCTCATCCGTGCGTCCTCTTCCGGGCCGCCGCGTAGGCCGCCCGAACCGGCGTGCCGTCGCCGGAGGGCGCGTGCTCGGTCGAGTGC
>DATLGD010000011.1:0-10753 GCA_035540755.1 Mycobacteriales bacterium
GGCGGCGACTGGTCCGGCGGTGGAGGGGACTTCGGGGGCCTGGGCGACTGGTGACCCGTCCGGCAACCACGGCGCGCACTCCAGGACAGCGCCGCCGTAGCGTCCGGGCATGACCGCAGGCGCCTTCCCGAGCACCGAGGACGCCCCGGCCGGGCGCGCGTCCGCAAGCCGGGTCTTCCGCGGCTGGTACGTCGTGGCCGGGGTGTTCGTGATGCTGACCGTGGCCGCCGGCATCGGCTTCTACGGCCTGTCGGTGTACCTGCGCGCGCTCACCGTCGAGCAGGAGTTCTCGGTCGGCTCGGTGTCGGCGGCGACCGCGCTGTTCTTCGTGGTCGCCGGGGTGGTCGGTCTGCCCGTCGCGTCGTGGACCGCGCGGCGCGACCCGCGCCCGCTGGTCGCCGCCGGTGCGGTGGCGTGCGCCGTCTCGCTGCTGCTGCTCGGCCGCCTCACCGAGCAGTGGCAGCTGTACGGCGTGTACGCGCTGTTCGGCGCCGGCTTCTCGGCCTCGAGCCTCGTGCCAGGCACCACGCTCGTGACGCGCTGGTTCGCCCGCCGCCGCTCCGTCGCGCTGTCGGTGGCGACGACGGGGCTGTCGGCGGGCGGCGTCCTGCTCACGCCGCTGGTGGCGGCGCTGGTCGAGCGGCACGGGCTCGGGGCCGTGACGCCCTGGCTCGCCGTCGCCTTCGTCGTCGGCATCGTCCCGGTCACCGCGCTCCTGCTGCACCCGTCGCCGCAGGCGCTCGGCCTGCAGCCGGACGGGGACCCGGTGCCCGCCGCCGACGCACCGCCCGCGCCCCTCGGCGCCACGGCCGACGCCGCTGTGCGCACCCGCTACTTCGTCGCCGTCACTGCGGCGCACCTGCTCGCCATGGCGGCGCAGGTCGGCGGGATGGCGCACGTCTACAACCTCGTCGCCGAGCGCCAGGACGCCGCGCTCGCCGCCACCGCGGTGTCGGTGCTGGCCGGGTCCAGCCTGGTGGGCCGCCTGGTCGGTGGTGTCGTCGCGGCGCGCGTGTCCATGCGCGGCATGGCGGTCGCGCTCATGGCGGTGCAGGGCAGCGCACTGCTGCTGCTGTCGCTGTCCTCGTCGGCACCCGCGCTGCTGGCGGCGGTCTGCCTGTTCGGCCTCACCGTCGGGAACCTGCTGATGCTCCACCCGCTCCTGCTCGCCGAGCGCTTCGGCGTGCGCGACTACCCGCGCATCTACTCGCGCAGCCAGCTGGCCGCCACGCTCGGCATCGCCGCCGGCCCGGCGGTGACCGGCGTCCTGCACGACGGGCTCGACGGCTACGGCGCGGCGTTCGCGCTCATCGCCGCGGCCTCGGTGCTGGCCGGCTGCGTCCTCGCCACCAGCGGGCCGACCCGCGCGCCCGTGCGAGGCTCGGCGCCATGACAGTGCGCACGAGTGCGAAGGCGGCGTCGTTCGAGGAGTCGGTCATCCGGGAGATGACGCGGCTGTGCCTGCAGTCCGGCGGCGTGAACCTGGCGCAGGGGTTCCCCGACTTCGCATGCCCGCCGGAGCTCAAGGAGGCCGCGAAGCGCGCCATCGACGACGACGTCAACCAGTACGCCATCACCTGGGGGGCCAAGGCCTTCCGCGACGGCATCGCGGCGAAGACCGCACGCACCTACCCGGGCTGGGACGTCGACCCGGAGACCGAGCTGTGCGTCACCTGCGGATCCACCGAGGCGATGATCGCGACGCTGCTCGCGACGGTCGACCCCGGCGACGAGGTCATCGCGTTCGAGCCGTTCTACGAGAACTACGGCCCCGACGCCGTGCTGTCCGGTGCCACCCCGCGCTACGTGCGGCTGCACCGGCCTGACTGGAGCATCGACGAGGCAGAGCTGCGCGCCGCGTTCAACGAGCGCACCCGCGCCGTCATCGTCAACACGCCGCACAACCCGACCGGCAAGGTCTTCTCGCGGGAGGAGCTCGTGCTGCTCGCCGAGCTCTGCCAGAGGTGGGACGTCCTGTGCATCACCGACGAGATCTACGAGCACATCCACTACCTCGGCGACGGGGGTCACGTCCCTCCCGCGACGGTGCCCGGGCTCGAGGACCGCACCGTCACCATCAACGCGCTGTCGAAGACCTACGCCGTCACCGGCTGGCGGGTGGGCTGGGCCATCGCCCCACCGCGGGTCACCAGCGCCATCCGCAAGGTGCACGACTTCCTCACCGTCGGTGCCGCCGCACCGCTGCAAGCGGCCGGCGCGGCGGCCATGCAGCTGCCGGACGCCTACTACGCGAGCATGGCGGCGCAGTACCGCGAGCGGCGTGACGTGCTGTGCGACGCGCTCGCTGCAGCCGGCTTCCGCTTCACCGTCCCCGACGGCGCCTACTACGTGCTGTGCGAGACCGCCGGTCTCGACCCGGACGGCGACTCCAGCGCGTTCGCACGGCGGCTCGTCGTCGACCCCGGCGTGGCCGCGGTGCCGGGCACGAGCTTCTACGACAACCCCTCCGACGGTGCAGGTCTGCTGCGCTTCGCCTTCCCGAAGCGGCTCGAGACGCTGCACGACGCCGGCAGCCGGCTGCTGCAACTGCGGTGAGCCTCTTGCGCTCGCACTAGGGTTGCTGCTGAATGCACCGACGCACCTGGCACCATCGACCCAGACAGCGCGTCGCGACCGCGGCAGCACATCGACACGGAGGAACCCTGTGAGCGAGACCCCCGAGACGCCGGCCAGCGACGAGTCCGCTGCGTCCGCGCCCAGCGAGAGCGCGTCGACCGAGGCACCCAAGCGCCGCGGCCGCGGCCCGGCGAAGAAGGCCGGCGGTCGCGCGTCGTCGGCGAAGAAGGCCAGCGGTCGCCGCGCGCCCGCCAAGCGGGCGTCCTCCCGTTCCTCCGGCGAGAGCAGCGCTCCGTCGGCACGCGCCGCGGCCGGGTCGCTGGCGTCGGCGCTGCGCGAGCTCGTCGGCGGCATCGAGGACGAGGTCAGGAACATCACCTCGCTGTCGGCGCAGATCGACGACCACGTGCGAGCGCTCAACGACCTGCGCGCCGACGCCGCGCAGCGCCTGGTGCACCTCGACGACCTGCGCGCCGCGGCCGAGGACGGCAACCTCGGCGCGTTCCTCGACGACACCATCCAGCCCACCCTGCCGCAGGTCGGCGAGGACTTCCCGGAGCGCATCTACGGAAGCTGAACGACCGCACGGCCGACGGGCCGGCGTGCGCGACCGCGAGGTCGTGCCCGCCGGCCCGTCGTCGTCGTGGACCTCAGGGCAGGCCGAGGCGCCGACGAGCATCCTGGACGTGCGGGCCGTGACGCAGCCGCTCCGGGACGACGAGCAGGCCGGTGCGGAAGGCGAGCCCGGCCGCCGTCGCGGCGACGTCGGTGGTGGGCAGGCCCGGGAGCGAGTAGAGGCGACGCGCCCACCGCGGCAGCATGGCGCCGGCGGCGGCGGCGAGCGCCACCCACGCCGGTCGCGCCGGCGTGCCCAGCGACACGAGCGACGGCATCGGCGGCCACAGCACGAACGCCGCCGTGCGCCGCGCCTCGGCGGTGACGCGCAGCTGCGGCCGGATCCCGGTGAAGTAGTCCTGCATCTCGCGCACCGACGACGGGACGTCGGCCGCGTCGACGCCGACGAGCTCGGCGGCGCGCACCTGCTCGGCGTAGTAGCGGTCGCGGTCGGCGGGGGTGAGCCGCAGCCCGCACCGCACCGCCGTCGAGAGGAACGACTCCGCCTCGCTGCAGTGCACCCACAGCAGCAGCTCAGGGTCGTCGACGCGGTAGGGCGTGCCGCTCTCGGGCTCGACGCCGGACAGGCGCCGGTGGATGCCGCGCACGCGCGCGGCCGCCCGCTCGGCCTCGCGGGTGGTGCCGTACGTCGTGACCGCGACGTACTCCGCCGTGCGGAACAGCCGCCCCCACGGGTCGCCGCGGAAGTCGCTGTGCTGCGCGACGCCGGCCATCGCGAGCGGGTGCACGGCCTGCAGCAGCAGCGCGCGCAGACCCGCCAGAGCCATCGACGGGTCGGCGTGCACGCGCCAGGTGACGCTGTCCGGCCCGAACAGCCCGACATCGGCGTTGTCGTCGCCGGAGGCGACCAGGGGCTGCGCGGTCACCTTGGCAATCTGCCACCTCGACGCGGGACTCACACCCCGACCGCTCGCCGCGCGGCAGTGGCGGCCGTTGCCTAGCCTGGCGTCATGACCTTCGTCGCCGTCAACGTCCTGTCGGTCCCGGAGGGCGCCGCGGCCACCCTGGAGGAGCGCTTCGCCGCGCGCCAGGGCGCGGTCGACGCCGCGCCGGGGTTCGAGCACTTCGAGCTGCTGCGGCCGCTCCAGGGCACCGACGACTACCTCGTCTACACCCGCTGGCGCAGCCGCGAGGACTTCGAGGCGTGGCGGTCGTCGCAGAGCTTCACCCGCGGCCACGCCGACGCCAGCGGCCGGCCGGCGGGGGAGCGACCGGCGGCGACCGGCTCGACGATCTGGGCGTTCGAGGTGGCGCAGACCTCCAGCGGCTCGGTCAGCTAGCGCCGGCGTCGACGTCGTCGAAGAAGGCGGCCAGCGCCGACGCCGTCGGGGCCGGGTTCTCGACGGCGGGGGAGTGCAGCGCGTCCGGGACGACGACGTGTCGCGCGCCGAGCCGCTCGGCCATCTCGGCCTGCACCGCCGGCAGCCAGGCGTCGTCGGCCTCGCCGTGCAGCACGAGCACCGGCACGCCGGACTCGCGCAGCTCGTCGACCCGGTCCGGCTCGGACGTCAGCGCCGTCGCCATGCCCAGCAGCCCGGCAGAGGCCGACGCGAGCATGCGGGTCCGCAGGAACGCCCGCACGTCCGCGGGCAGCGCCAGGGTGCGCGGGTCGTCGGCGCCGAGCGCCTCGACGGCGTCGGCGAGCGCCGGCATCCCGCCCTGCTCGAGGATCGGCGCCATCAGCGGCAGCACGTCGACGCGGGGCCCGGTCAGGGCCTGCGGGCCCGAGCACATCAGCGTGAACGACAGCACCGCGGCCGGGCGCTCGAGCAGCGCCGCGCGGCTGACCAGGCCGCCGAAGGAGTGCCCGACCAGGTGCACCGGGCCGGTGCCGAGCGCGTCGAGCAGCGCGAGCAGGTCGGCGGCGAGCTGCTTGACCGAGTACGCCTCGACGTCGTCGGGCCCGGCCGACTCGTACTGCCCGCGCTGGTCGACGGCGACGACCCGTCGTCCGGTCCCGGCGAGCGGACCGAGGACGAGGCGGAAGTCCTCCTTGCTGCCGGTGAAGCCGGGCACCAGCACCACCGGGGTGCGGCTGCCGCCGTCGAGGTCGAGGACGGCGAGCGGTCCGCCCGGCACCTCGACGTCGTGGCGGCGGGTTCCCGGTGGCAGGGGGAGCGGTCCGATCAGGCTCATGCGTGGAGGCTACGGCCGCACCCGCGGCGGCAGCGCGTGCAGGGTGACGCCGTGCAGCCGGCCTGCCGCCACCTCAGCGGTCATGTACGTGCAGGAGGGCTGGCGGCGGCGGTCGGTGGGTGAGCCGGGGTTGAGCAGCCGCAGCCCGGAGGGGGCGGTGGTGTCCCACGGGATGTGGCTGTGCCCGAACACCAGCACGTCGGTGGCCGGGTGCGCGGCCTCCGCCCTCCGCTCGCGTCCGGCGGCCCCGCCGGTCTCGTGGACGACGGCGAGCCGGACGCCGTCGAGATCGGCCCGCGCCACCTCGGGCAGACGGGCGCGCAGGGCCGGTCCGTCGTTGTTGCCGTAGCAGCCGAGCAGCCGCCGCGCCCGGAGCTCCAGCGCGTCGAGCAGGGCGACGTCGACCCAGTCGCCGGCGTGCACCACCACGTCCGCGCGGTCCACCTCCTGCCACACCTGTGCCGGGAGGTCGCGGGCGCGCCTCGGCACGTGGGTGTCGGCGAGCAGCAGCAGGCGCACCCGTCGATGCTGTCAGCCGGGCGCTAGAGGCTGACGAGCACCTCGGCCAGCGGCCGGTCCTGCAGCACGAAGTCGGTGAGCCCGGCGACCTTCCCGCACTCGACGCAGCGGGCGCCGAGCACCACCCAGCCCACGTGCTCGCCGTCGGGTGCCGACAGGCCGGCCGCCACCTCCGCGATGCAGTGGCCGCACCCGGTGCACGTCCACGTGCCGGGGAAGGTCCAGCGCGACCCGGAGTCGAACGCCGACACCGCGAACCCGCAGGCCAGGCACCGGCGCCTCGCGACACCGGCCGCCGCATCGGCCTCGACGTAGTGCCACGTGGGCCGCTCGTCGCCGTGCTGGCCGCAGCCGAGCACGACGGTGTCGGTGATGGCCGCCCCGCCCTGCAGGCGGGACAGCCAGACCCGCAGGCCCTCGACGTCCTCGGCCTGGTGGCCGCCCCTTCGCACCATGCGGCTGTTGTCGGCAGCCGTCAGCGGACGGTTGAGTCAGCTCTCCGGCTGGGCGCCTGCGGACTCCGCGGTGCCGCCCGAGCCTCGGCCGCGACCGCCGCGGCGGCGCCGGCGGCGAGGTGCGCCGTCGTCCGGGCCGGCCGGAGCGCCGGCACCGTCCTGCGTGCTGTGCTCGGAGCCGCCTGCGGCCGCCGCTGCTGCCCCACCGCCTCGGGTGCGGCGTCGCGGGCTGCCGGTGCGCTTGGGCAGTGCCGGTGCCTCCTCGCCCCTGTCGGCTGCGCGCTCGTCCCTGCCGCCGCTGCTGCCGGCACCCCGCCGACCGTCCCGACCGGCCTCACGTCCGCCGTCCCGAGCGGCCGGGCGCCGCCGGCCGGTCTCGCCGACGTCCTCCAGCACCTCGGCCTCGAGGCCCTCGCGCACCCGCCGGCTGCGCGGCAGGGTGCCCTTGGTGCCCTCGGGGATGCCGAGGTCGCCGAACAGGTGCTTGCTCGAGGAGTAGGTCTCGACCGGCTCCTCGAACGGCAGCTCGAGCGCCCGGTTGATGAGCTTCCACTTCGGGATGTCGTCCCAGTCGACGAACGTCACGGCCACGCCCTTGGCGCCGGCCCGGCCGGTGCGGCCGATCCGGTGCAGGAACGTGCTCTCGTCGTCCGGGCACTGGTAGTTGATGACGTGCGTGACGTCCTGCACGTCGATGCCGCGGGCCGCGACGTCGGTGGCCACCAGCACGTCGATCTTGCCGGAGCGGAACGCGCGAAGAGCCTGCTCGCGCGCGCCCTGCCCGAGGTCGCCGTGGACGGCGGCGGCCGCGAAGCCGCGGTCGGCCATGTCGGCGGCCACCTTGTCGCAGGTGCGCTTGGTGCGGCAGAACACCATCGTCAGGCCGCGGCCCTCGGCCTGCAGGATGCGCGCGAGCACCTCGCCCTTGTCCATGGCGTGCGCGCGGTAGACGTGGATCGCGGTGTCCGGGACGGTGCGCTTCTCGTTCGCCTCCTCGGCGCGGATGTGCGTCGGCTGCTTCATGAAGCGCCGCGCCATCGTCACGACCGGGCCGGGCATCGTGGCCGAGAACAGCATCGTCTGGCGCTCGGTCGGCAGCAGCTCGAGGATGCGCTCGACGTCGGGCAGGAACCCGAGGTCCAGCATCTCGTCGGCCTCGTCGAGCACCAGCACCTTCACCGCCGACAGGTCGAGGCGGCCCTGCCGGGCGAGGTCGAGCAGCCGGCCGGGCGTGCCGACGACGACCTCCACGCCCTTGCGCAGCGTCTCGACCTGCGGCTCGAAGGCGCGCCCGCCGTAGATCTGGGCGACGCGGATGCGGCGCACCTTGCCGGCCTTCTCCAGATCGGTGGCGACCTGCACGGCCAGCTCGCGCGTCGGCGCGACGACGAGCGCCTGCGGCATGCCGTTCGCGCCCTCGTCCTTGCTGACCACGCGCTGCAGGAGCGGAACGCCGAAGCCGAGCGTCTTGCCGGTGCCGGTGCGCGCCTGCCCGATGAGGTCGTGACCCGACAGCGCGATCGGCAGCGTCATCGTCTGGATGGCGAACGGGGTCGTGATGCCCTGCTCGGCCAGGGCCTGCACGGTCTCGGGCAGCGCGCCGAGCGCCGCGAACCCGTTCGGGGTCTCGGCGGCGGGGGCGCGCTCGCTGCCGGTGGAGGTGCCGGGGGTGCCGTCGGTGCTCTGGGATGTGCTCAGGGCCATGCCTCTCGGTCGTCGCGCCGACCGACGGGAGGGCGGCTCGCAGCGGTGCGGCGCCGGACCGCACGGCCGCCGTCGGTCCGGATGGGCCCGGGGAGCGACGTGCGGGAGGTGGCCGGGAGGCGCCGACCGGCGCGCCGCAGGAGTGGCGGTGGCGCACAGGTGGCGACGGCGAGTGCCGTCGTACCGGCACGATCCTACCGGTTAGGGTCGCCCAGCGGCCTGTCGCCGGTCGCTCGTCGCCCGCGTGCCGCGGTGGCGGACAGTGGAGGGGGACGCGTGCCAGGACGGCTGGATCAGTCGACCGTCGACCTGCTCGGGGTCCTGGCCTATGGCGAGCTGACCGCGTTCGAGCGGCTCGCCGGGGACGCCCGCCTGGCGCCGACCGTCGCGGACAAGGTGGCTCTCGGGCGCATGGCTGCGGCGGAGTACGACCACTTCGTGCGCATCAACGACCACCTGGTCGCCGAGGGCGTGGACGCCGAGGAGGCGATGCGCCCGTTCGTCGGTCCGGTCGACGCCTTCCACGACTCGACCCCGGCCTCGAACTGGCTCGAGGGGCTCATCAAGGCCTACGTCGGCGACGGGCTCGCCACCGACTTCTACCGGGAGGTCGCGGCGTTCCTGTCCGACCCCGCCACCCGCGGCCTGGTGCTCGAGGTGCTCGCCGACACCGGGCAGGCGTCCTTCGCGGTGTCCCGGGTCCGCGCGGCCATCGACGCCGACCCCGCGACGGCGGGACGGCTCGCGCTCTGGGCCCGGCGGCTGGTGGGCGAGGCGCTCATCCAGGCGCAGCGGGTGGCCGTCGAGCGCGACGCGCTGACCGAGCTGCTGGTCGGCGGCAGCGGTGACCTGGCCGGCATCTCCCGGCTGCTCACCCGGCTCACCGACGCGCACACCGCGCGGATGGAGGCGCTCGGCCTGCAGGCATGAGCCGCCGTCCACCCCGTCCCTCCGACTTCCCCTGCCTGCTGTCACGTGCGGGGCCCTGAGAGCTGTCAGGAGGCAGGGGAAGTCGCTGAGGGGAGCGGCCGTGCGGGTGCGACTAGACGCGCGACTTCTTGCGGCCGGTGACGGCGTTGTAGACGACCAGCGCGATGATCGCGCCGATGACCGAGCCGATCAGGCCGCTGGGGCGCAGGAAGCCCTCGCCGTCGCCGCCGCCGAACAGCAGTGAGGCGAGGAAGCCGCCGACGAACGAGCCGACGATGCCGAGCACGATGGTCTGGACGATGCCCATGGAGTCGTCGCCGGGGACGATGGCGCGGGCCAGGAAGCCGGCGATGAGACCGACGATGATCATTCCGATGATGGTGAGCAGCACTGGGTTCCTCCTCGAGAGTGCGGGCCGGGGAGGCCCGTTCGCGGGGATCACTGCCCGAGTTGCAGACTCCGCGAACGTGTGATGCGCAAATGTCACCCGGGTGGGGGCAAGCGGTGAGCAGGGTCTCACCGCCCCGGACGGGACGAACCGGGCAGAGCGGTCAGAGCGCCCCGAACCCCACGCGGCGCTGCTCGTTCTCGGCGATCTCGACGTAGGCGAGCCGGGTCACCGGCACGATCACGCGGCGCCCCTTGTCGTCGACGAGCGACAGGACGCCGTCCGGGCTCTTGAAGGCCGACGCCACCGCCTGCTCGACCTCGTCGGGCGTCTGCGTGCTCTCGAGGACCAGCTCGCGCGGCGCGTGCTGCACGCCGATCTTGACCTCCACTGCTGCTCCCTGTCGTCGCACCGGGTGCCGCCCCGGTCGGTGCGGCCGACACTAGCCCGCGGTCAGGCGCGTCGGCACGCCCGTCCGCCGACAGCGGACAGCAGGACCGGGCGTGCCGTCCCGCAGTGCTCTCAGGCCGTGCGGGGGGAGCCGGAGATGCCGCGCCAGATGAGGCCCACCAGCAGCTCGACGGCGCGCTCCTTGGGCACCCGGCCCTGCGAGCCGAGCCACCATCGGGCGCTGACCTCGGCCGCGCCGGACAGCGCCACCGACAGCAGCACCGCCTCCTCCTCGCGGTGGCCGGTGTCGTGCGCGATCGTGCGGGCGATCGACTCGACGCACAGCATCGTCATCCGCTCGACGCGCTCGCCGACGGCGGGGTCGTTGCGCAGGTCGCTCTCGAACACCAGCCGGAAGGCGCCCTCACCGGGCGTGCCGGCTCCGTCGACGAAGTCGAAGTAGGCCTGCACGGAGGCCTGGACCCGGCGGTGGTTGTCCGTCGTCGACTCGAGCGCCTCGTGCACCCGGGCCACGAGGGCCTCGGCGTGCTGGTCGAGCAGCGCCAGGTACAGCTCGCGCTTGCTCGGGAAGTGCTGGTAGAGAACGGGCTTGCTCACGCCGGCCCGCTCGGCGATGTCGTCCATGGCGGCGGCGTGGTAGCCGTGCGCCACGAAGACCGCCTGGGCTGCCGACAGCAGCTGCTTGCGCCGCGCGGGCCTCGGCAGCCGAGCGCCGCGTGCGGCGGGCGGCCCGCTCGACAGCGGCTCGGTGGGGGTCACGGTCGGGAACCCTGCCACAGCGACCGGTGGCCGCTGCTCACAGCAGGTCGCGGCCCTCGTCCTCGTCGAGCGGCACGGCGGCGGCCTGCTCGGCCACGTCGGCATCGGCGGCCTCGAGCGGGAGGTCGCCGCTCGTCGCGCCGTGCTCGCTGCGCAGCACGGGCTGGGCCTGCTCGAGGACGTCGGCCTCCGCGGCGTCGGCAGTGGGGCTCGGCACCGGCGCGTCGGGGGCGCCGTC
>DATLGD010000012.1:0-3718 GCA_035540755.1 Mycobacteriales bacterium
TCTACCTCAAGCGCGCGGTCGTCGGGGGCATCGACAAGGTCTTCGAGATCGGCAAGAACTTCCGCAACGAGGGCATCGACGCGACGCACTTCCCCGAGTTCACGATGGAGGAGTTCTACGAGGCCTACGGCGACTACGACACCGTCGCCGACCTCACCCGCGAGCTCGTGCTGGGCGCCGCCCGGGCGGTCGGGCGCACCGTCGTCCCGGACGGTCAGGGCGGCGAGATCGACCTCGAGCAGCCGTGGCGCTCCGCGACCCTGCACGGGCTGGTCAGCGACGCGGTCGGCGAGCAGGTGGACGCCGGGACGCCGAAGGAGCGGCTGGTCGCGCTGGCCGCGCAGTACGACGTCGCGCTCGAGCCGGAGTGGGACGCCGGCGAGGTCGCGCTCGAGCTGTTCGAGCAGCTCGTCGAGCACACGCTGCTGCAGCCGACGTTCGTGCGCGACTACCCGGTGTCGGTGCGGCCGCTGGCCCGCGACCACCGCGACGACCCTCGGCTGGCCGAGGCATGGGACCTCGTCGTCGCCGGCACGGAGCTCGCCACCGGCTACTCCGAGCTCGTCGACCCGGTCGAGCAGCGCCGGCGGCTGACCGAGCAGAGCGTCAAGGCCGCCGGCGGCGACCCCGAGGCGATGCAGCTCGACGAGGACTTCCTGCGGGCGCTCGAGCACGGCATGCCGCCGACCGGCGGGCAGGGGATGGGCGTGGACCGGCTCGTCATGCTGCTCACCGGCGCCCCGATCCGGGAGACGATCCTGTTCCCGCTGGTGCGGCCGGAGCGCTGAGCGACCTCAGCGCGACGTCCGCAGCTTGAACAGCGCCTTGCGGGCCCGCTTAGCCAGGGCCTTGTCGGCACCCGCGGCATCCGCGTCACCGAGCGCGGCGAGCACGGTCGCCGCCCGCTCGCCGGGCACCCGCCAGGCCGCGTCGACGAGCGGGCCCGGATCGTCGCTCAGCAGTCGGACCCAGCGCCCGGCCGCCCCCGCGCCCCAGACCTCGACCACGGCGGACAGCACGTCGACGAGCTGCCCGGTTTCGGTGACGGGCTCCGGTGCCTCGAGCTGCGCGTCGACGCGCCACAGCTGCGCGTAGGCACTCACTGCCGGATCGTCGGCGAGGCCCAGGACGGCCTCGTCGGCGGCGCGACCGACGCGCAGGAGAGCACGGAAGGCGAGCCCGCGGGCGGTCTCGGAGCCGGCCGGCATCCCCGCCGTCAGCCCGCCGGGGCCGGCGTCGCTCACCCAGGCGTCGAGCTCTGCAGCGGCCAGGTCCTCCGGCAGGTCGACGACGGCGTGCAGCAGCTGCTCGACCGGGGCACCGCACAGCGCACCGACGACCGGAGCCGGGATGCCGGCGGCGGTGGCGCGCCGCTGCACGGCGAACACGCCGAGCCGGGTGAGGCGCAGGGCGCCGTCGTCAAGCACGGCACATCCGGTGTCGACGAGCCAGGCGGCGGTCCGCTGCACGGCGTGGTCGAGCGACTCGCGGGCGAAGGACAGCTGTGCGGCAGTCGCGTCAGGCCCGAAGCCCTCGACGGCGTCGTCCCACAGCGACTGCGCGAGGTCGGCGAGCACCTCCTCGCCGTCCGGGTAGAGCCGCAGCGGCAGCAGCGCGAGCTCCTGGTCCATCAGGTCGGCGTACCAGTGCAGGCCGTAGGTGTCGTCGCCGACCCAGTGGTCGTGCGCACCGAGTCGGAGCAGCGCGTCGAACACCTCGGCTGCAGCGTCCCGAGGCCTGTCGGACAGGAGTGCGGCGGCCGGCTGCCGGACGAGGACCTGCGCGTCATCGACCACGAAGTCGGCCAGGACAGCGAGCCACAGCGCCTGGTCGAGTCCGCGCAACTCGGTGCTGCTGCGCGTCTTCCAGGTGCGACCGCCGATCACCGGGTCGAGCGTCTCCCCCGTGCCGACCAGCGGCAGCAGCTCGCGGGCGTCGGCCAGACGCAGGTTGCCCTTCTCGGTCAGGCGGACACGGCGGTGTCCGAGCCAGTCGACGAGCGCGGTGACCCGGCGCACCAGCACAGCCTCGCGGGCCGCGGCGTCGAGCTCTTCCGCCGGCGCGATCCGCGCAGGCGGTAGCGCGGCCTGCACCGACGGGCCGAGCAGCCTGTCGCGCTCGACGAAGGGAAGGGCGTTGAAGCGCTCCATCGCCTGCTGCATCGCCCGGGGGTCGCCGAGCTGCTCGGTGCCCAGCCCCGCGCCGGCGAACAGGCTCTTGGCCATCCCCCAGTTGGCCGGGTCCCGCATCGCCTCCTTGAACGGCCCGGCCAGGCCCTCGACGTGGACCGCGAGAGGGTCCACGTCCGCGCGCACCCGGCCGGTGCGCCCGAGCCAGCGCAGGAAGGCGGCGACGGTCGGCACCACCTGCTCGATGTCGGCGTCGTCCATGCTGCTCCGGCGCGGCATCAGGTCGAGCAGAACCGCCTCCAGGTCGGACGTGGTCCAGTCGCGCAGGCCGGTGCCGAGTTGGTCGGTCTTGTAGTCCAACAACTGCGCCACGATCCAGCCGGTCTCCGGTTCGTGCTCGTCCTCGAAGGCGTCAGCCCAGCCCTGGATGAGGTCGTCGTCGCCCACGGCGGTCACGGTAGCGAGAGCGGGACAGCTCGTAGGGTGCGGCCATGGCAGCCAGCGGTGGCGCACAGGACCCGTTCGACGGCATGGACCTGACGGCCCCGGGTCGGCGCACGCCGTCCGCGCGAGCGCCGCAGCGGTCGGACGGCCGGCGTCCCCGCAGCGAGCACCCCTTCGTGCTCACCGTGCGGGTCGACCTGGTCGGCAGCCGGCCGGCGATCTGGCGCCGGGTCGAGCTGCCGTCCACGATGACCCTCGACCGGCTGCACCAGGTCGCGCAGGTGCTGTTCGACTGGACCGACAGCCACCTGCACCGCTTCACGCTCGGCAGCTCGGTGTGGGACCGCGACGCCGAGCACTTCCTGAGCCCGTGGGAGCTGGCAGACGCCGAGGTCGAGGGCACGCCGACCTCGCAGGTCCGGCTCGACGAGGTGCTGACGGCGGCAGGTGACCGGCTGCGCTACGTGTACGACTTCGGCGACGAGTGGACCCTGCTGTTCCGCGTCGAGAACGTCTCGCTGGGTGAGGGCCGCGTGCGCTGCACCGGCGGACGCGGGGATCACCCGCCCGAGGACTCCGGTGGCGTGCACGGCTGGTCGCTCGACGAGCCCGGGGCGCCCTTCGAGGTGGGAGCCGTCGACACGGCGCTGCGACACCTGGACCGCTGATCGGGGACAGACCACCTGACCCGGCCACTGTGCGTAGGAGGAGCTCGTCGTGGATCGTCACGCGGCCCTGGTCAGCAGCGCCGACCTCACGGGTGCAGCGCTCGGGCGCAACCTGGAGTGCGGCGTGCTCGTCAGCGGAGGGCCGGTGCCAACGGCGGTCCTGGCACATGTGGAGGGCCTGCTCGCGGCAGGGCAGCTCGACGTTGCCTGAACGTGACGACGGTGAGACGTTGGGCTGAGTCGGTTCGAAGCAGCGGAACGACGACTCGCGTCTCGTCACGGTAGGTCCCCTGGCGACCGAGTTGCCCTTCGTCGTCCGGTGCGGCAGGGTCCGAGAGCCCCCGGCCCCGACCCGCTGGAGCTCGCCGTGACCCTGGCCGCCCGACCGATCACCGACCTGCTGCACTCCTACTCCAAGGTGCGCGCGCTGACCGAGCGGCTCGCGGCGCCGCTGTCGCCGGAGGACCAGACCGCCCA
>DATLGD010000013.1:0-3057 GCA_035540755.1 Mycobacteriales bacterium
AAGGGCCGCCGGCTGTGGTCGGCGGCCTGGCCGCCGGCGGTGGCGGTCGCCGTCCTGCTCGGCGTCTGGGAGCTCGCGTACCGGGCCGAGGTCAAGCCGACGTACGCGCTGCCGTCGCCGGCCGACGTCGGACTCACGCTGCTCGAGCAGCTGCGTGACGGCACGCTGCTCGAGGCGATGGGCGTCAGCGTGTCGCGCGGCGGCCTCGGCTTCCTGGTGGCGCTCGCGATCGGCACCCCGCTCGGCCTGCTGATCGCCCGCGTTCGCCCGGTGCGGCGGGGGATCGGTCCGCTGGTCAGCGGGCTGCAGTCGCTGCCGTCGGTGGCCTGGGTGCCCGCCGCGATCATCTTCTTCGGCATCGGCAACGCCGCCATCTATGCCGTCGTGCTGCTCGGCGCCGTGCCGTCGATCGCCAACGGGATGGTCTCCGGCATCGATCAGGTGCCGCCGCTGTACAGCCGGGTCGGCCGCGTGCTCGGGGCGAAGGGCCTGTCCGCGGCCCGGTTCGTGCTGCTGCCCGCGGCGCTGCCCGGCTACGTCGGCGGGCTGCGCCAGGGGTGGGCGTTCTCCTGGCGCTCGCTCATGGCGGCCGAGCTGATCGTCAAGTCGCCGGAGCTCGGCACCGGGCTCGGCCAGCTGCTCGACGAGGGCCGCTTCCTGCAGGACATGTCGCTGGTGTTCGCCGGGATCCTCGGCATCCTCGTCGTCGGCATGCTGGTCGAGCTGCTGGTCTTCGCCCCGCTGGAGCGCAGGGTGCTCCGTCGCCGCGGTCTGGTCGGGACGCGCTGACAGACTGGCGGGCGTGACCCCCTACCCGCTGCACCTGCGGCTCGAGGGCCGACCCGTGCTCGTGGTCGGCGCCGGACCCGTCGCCGCCCGCCGTGTGCGCGCGCTGCTGGCGGGCGGGGCCGTCGTGCGCGTCGTCGCGATCGCCGTGGTGGACGGGTTCCCCGACGTGCTCGTGGACCAGCGACCGTTCGAGCCGGCCGACGTCGACGGCGCCTGGCTCGTGCTGGCCTGCACCGGCGTGGTCGACGACGCCGTCGCCGCCGCCTGCGAGGAGCGACGGATCTGGTGCGTGCGCGCCGACGACGCCGCGCAGTCGCCGGCCTGGGTGCCGGCGGTCGCCCACGTCGACGACGTCGTGCTGTCGGTGACCGCCGGGCGCGATCCGCGCCGCGCGACCGCGCTGCGCGACGCACTCGCCCTGCAGGTCGAGGTCGGCGACCTGCCGCTGCGCCGGTCCCGCCAGGGCAGCGGCAGCGTCGCCCTGGTCGGCGGCGGACCGGGCGACCCTGGGCTGCTCACCGTCCGCGGCCGGCGGCTGCTCGCCGGTGCCGACGTCGTGGTGCGCGACCGGCTCGCCCCGGACGTCGCGCTGCCGGACGGCGCCGAGGTCGTCGACGTCGGCAAGGACCCGGCCGGGACGTCCTGGAAGCAGGGCGACATCGAGGCGCTGCTCGTCGAACGGGCCCGCGCCGGTGCACGGGTGGTGCGGCTCAAGGGCGGCGACGTGCACCTGTTCGCGCGCGGCATCGAGGAGGTCGCCGCGTGCGTCGCCGCCGGCGTGCCGGTCGAGGTGGTGCCGGGCGTCAGCTCCGCCTTCGCCGTGCCCGCGTACGCGGGCGTCCCGGTCACCGCCCGGGGTGTCGCGCAGTCGGTCTCGGTGGTCTCAGCGCACCTGCCGCCCGGCGACCCCGGGTCCACGGTCGACTGGGATGCGCTCGCCCGGCTCGGCGGCACCGTGGTGCTGCTCATGGCGGTCGGCCGGATGCGCGAGGTGTGCGAGGCGCTCATGGTCGGCGGCCGGCCGGGCACGACGCCGGTAGCCGTCGTGCAGGACGGGACGCGACCGGAGCAGCGCACCGTCATGACGACGCTCGCCTGGGCGGCGCACGACGCCGCCGACGTGCGCGCCCCCGCCGTGGTCGTCGTCGGCGAGGTCGTGGGGGAGCGGGTGCAGGTGTGACGCCGGTGCTGCTCGGGGTCGCGCACGGCTCGCGCGACCCGGCGTCGCAGGAGGGAGTGCGCGCGCTGCTCGCGGGCGCCGCTGCGCTGCGCCCCGGACTGCGGGTCGCCGACGCCTACGTCGACAACGCGTCCCCGTCGATCCGGAACGCCGTGCAGTCGCTCGTGGACGACGGCGTGCACGACGTCGTCGTGCTGCCCCTGCTGCTCACCCCCGCCTCGCACAGCAAGACCGACGTCGCCGCCTCGGTGCAGGCCGGCCGCCTCAGGCACCCCGGCGTGCGGCTGCGCTACGGGCGCCCGATGGGCCCGCACGCCGCCCTGGTGTCCGTGCTCGCGCGGCGGTTGCGGGAGGCCGGTGCCGACGACGACGACCCGGTCGTGCTCGTGGCCGGTGGGGCGCTGGACCCGGACGCCAACGCGCAGGTCGCCGCCGTGGCGCGACTGCTCTGGGAGGGGCGGCCGTGGCCGTCGGTCGACGTCGCCTTCGCCTCGACGACCCGTCCCACCGTGCCGGATGCGCTCGACCGGCTGCGGCGGCTCGGCCACCGCCGCGCGTCGGTGGCCCGGTACTTCCTCGGCCCCGGCCACCTGCCGCGGCTGGTCGAGAGGCAGGCCGCCCAGGTGCCGGAGGTCGACGTCGTCGTCAGCGCGCCGCTCGGTCCGGCGCCTGAGCTGTCGGAGCTGCTGCTGGAGCGGTACGACGAGGTGCTGCAGGGCGACGTGCGGATGAACTGCGACGTGTGCCTGTACCGCCTCCCGATGCCGGGCCGGGAGGCCGCGGTCGGCGCTGTGCAGGAGCCGCACGACCACCCCGACGACCCGCCCACTGGATGAGCGAGAGGTCCTGGTGCTACTGCGACACGCGTGGTGCAGTACTGCGGCGAGATCCGTGCGGGACAAGCCGGCAGCGGCGCTCGTGGGTGATCGTCGCGGTCGCCACTCGGCCAGAGCAGGGCTTATGGACCGCCGCGGAGCAGGGCGTATTGATGCGTTCGAGCGGGCGCACGTGCTCTGGACGTGCGAGGGCCGGTTCCGTCCGGGAACAGACCGATCGCCACGCGAGTCGCGTACTAGTGCGAAGTCCGG
>DATLGD010000014.1:0-2176 GCA_035540755.1 Mycobacteriales bacterium
GATCTGATGCAGGCTGACCGCGCAAGCTGAAGGCGCACGGCCTCAGGGGCGCTTGTCGTCAAAGCCCTCGAGCGCGGGCCGGTAGGACAGGTACGAGCGGCACCTCACCGCGACGGACGGCACGTAGGTAGTTGCCCGCGGGTCGGGCACCAGGAGCGTGATCCGACCCGTGCTGAGGAGCTCGACGCCCTGCGCGCCGAGCCGGAGCGCGTGCATGGCGAACTTCGTGTCAGGGCGACAACGCACGGCCTGGTGCGGTCACCCGCTGAGCGTAGGAGAGGAGCCGATCTGCGAGCGCCGCTCGGGCTCACCCGAGCAGCGCCCGCACGTCCTCAGCGGTCAGCGCGCCTGAGGCACCCGCATCCCCCGCGACGACCGCGTCGAACAGGTCGCGCTTCTTCTGCTGCAGCGCGAGCACCTTCTCCTCGATGGTGCCGGCGGCCACGAGCCGGTAGACCATGACGGTGCGCGTCTGCCCGATGCGATGCGCCCGGTCGACGGCTTGCGCCTCCACCGCCGGGTTCCACCACGGGTCCAGGACGAAGACGTAGTCGGCCTCGGTGAGCGTCAGCCCGGTGCCGCCCGCCTTGAGGCTGATGAGGAAACGTGAACGGCGGTGTCGGACAGGGGGTACCAGGCCGGGCGCCGTGACTGCCAGGCGGACTGCAGCACCAGCAGCGCCTCGCGGTGCGCCGCCACGGTCGGGGCGTAGCCGTACTGCAGGTCGCGCCACGACGCGCCGGTGCGCACCCACTTGCCGGAGGCGCCCTGGCGGAGCGGGCGCAGCCGCAGCCGGCGCCGCGCGGGACCGGTCCGGGCCGGCTCGACGACCTCGACCTGCAGGCCCATCGCCGTGCCACCGGGCGCCTCGGCCTCGGCGAGCTTGGCCAGGCGGCGCTCCCAGTGGGGCGGCGCCGGCGGCGCGGGCACATGACGGCGGGCCGTGAGAAGGACCGCGACGCTGTGCTTGCAGTCGACCTGCACGGGGCAGCTGCACGTGCCGGACCACCCGGCCGGGCGCCCGGCACGGGCCGGGACGGGCCGGACGACGGCCGCGTACCGGTGACGTCCGCTGCCCCGCACCGTGCCGAGGAGCGCCCCGTCGGGGTTCACGGACAGGCTCAGCACGGCGCCTGATCGGGCGTACTGCGTGCCGCGGGCGAAGCCGCCGGGGCCTGCCGTTCGCCGGAGCTGGCTGTCGTCGCACCCCGACACCCACGGGGGGACCTTGACGTCCGGCGACGGGCTGACGGCGCGGACCTGCGGCACGGCGCCGACGATAGGTGCGGCCGGTGACAGGTGGGGCAGGCACGCCGCCGCCGCACGCTGGTGCGCGCCCGGCGCCTGCGTCGCCGGCTACAAGGGCACGCGGACGGCGAACGGGTCCTCGACGACGAGGTCACCGACGGCGGTCACTGCCTCCTCGTACCCGCTCGGGCCGAGGCGCAGGACGGTGGCGGTGTGCCGCTCGGGGTCGACGAGCCAGTAGTGCGGCACGCCGAGGCCGGCGTAGATGTCGAGCTTGTCGCCCCAGTCGCGGCGGCGGGTCGAGCGGGACAGCACCTCGACGACGAGCAGCGGCGCGACGCGGATGCCGTCGTCCCCGCAGTCGTCGGTGCGCGCGACGACGACGTCCGGCAGCACGAAGTCGCCGGGCGAGGAGGGGTCGTAGTACACGGCGTAGCTCGGCCCCACCACCGACAGCCCGGATGTGGCTGCGGGCCGCAGAGCTGACAGGACCCCGGCCACGCGGTCGGCGTGCGCGAAGCGGTCGGGCGGGCTCACGAGGACGACGCCCGCGATGACCTCGTAGCGGGCCTCACGCTCGTCGAGCCAGGCCAGCAGCTCGGTCTGCTCGGCCGACGAGAGAGCCGACGTCGTCATCCCACCTCCTCACGGGCGGCAGCCTGTCCCGATCGTCGGACGTGTCGCCGCGCCTGTCCACAGCCGGGCCGAGCCTGCCCCGTGACAGTCCGGACGGCTGTGGACGACGATGAACGCCCGTCCGTCCTTCGTCCTCCCGTCCCCGCCGTGTCAGGAGCCGCCGTGACCACGATCATCCGCGGTCCACGCCCGCCCGAGGTCGAGGCCTGGCTCGAGCGTCGGCGTCGTGCCGGGCTCGACCGGTTCGACGAGGTGTGGGAGGGGCGGTACGTCGTGGCACCTGACCCGCACG
>DATLGD010000015.1:0-4162 GCA_035540755.1 Mycobacteriales bacterium
GCCCGAGCCTGAGCCGTCCCCCGAGCCGGAGCCGGAGCCCGAGCCCGAGCCCGAGCCGTCCCCCGAGCCCGAGCCGTCCCCGGAGCCGGAGCCGGAGCCCGAGCCCGGGCCCGAGCCGACGGACGGCGACGGCGACGGCGACGGCGACGGCGACGGCAGCGACCTCGAGGTCCTTCCCGACGACGACGACTGACCGCCTGCTGCCCGCGGTGTCGACCGCGGGCAGCGGTGGGAGAACCCCGTCATGGTCGGCATCGTCTCGCTGCTCGCGATCCTCACGCTGTCGATCGTCATCACCCGGGTCGCGACGGTGATGCTCACGGCGACCGGCCTGTCCCGCGACATCGCCCGCTTCCAGGCCCGCTCGGCCTTCAGCGGTGCCGGCTTCACCACCAACGAGTCCGAGTCGGTCGTCAACCACCCGGTGCGGCGGCGGATCGTGCTGCAGCTGATGCTGCTCGGCGCGGCCGGCGTCGTCACCAGCCTGACCTCGCTCCTGCTGTCGTTCACCGGCACGACCGGGGCGCAGACGGCCAACCGGATCCTCGTGCTCGTCGGCGGTCTGGTGCTGCTGCGGCTGCTCGCCGGCAGCCGGCTGGTCGACCGCGCGCTGACCCGGGCCACGGAGTGGGGGCTGCGGCGGTACACCCGGCTGAACGTGCGCGACTACGACAAGCTGCTGCACATCAGCGACGACTACACCGTCGCCGAGCTCGACGCCGAGGACGGCGACTGGATCACCGGCCGGCCGCTGGGCGAGCTGCGGCTGCGCGACGAGGGCGTCATGGTCCTCGGCCTCTACCGGCGCGACGGCTCCTACCTCGGGGTGCCTCGGATGACCACGGTCGTCGAGCCCGGCGACCGGCTGGTGCTCTACGGCGAGGACGACGCCATCCCCGACCTGGCCGCGCGGCCACCCGGGCCCGAGGGCGACGCGCTGCACGAGCGAGCCGTCGCGGCCTACCGCGGCAAGGAGGGCAGCGGCAAGCCGGGCAGCACCGCCTGAGGTTGGCCCGGGCTCCCGACCCGCACCCCCTGTCGCGGCACCCACCCTGGCGGCTGCAGGTCAGCCCTCGACCACCGTCACCGCCAGCAGCAGCGCGGCGTAGAGCACCACGCCGGCCAGGAACCAGCCGAAGCGCGACCGCCGCGGGTCCGGCAGCTCCTCCTTGAAGACGTTGAGCAGGATCGCCCCGCCGATAAGCGCCGTGAGCAGGCTGACCTCCACCGCGCTCGTCGGCGCGACGAGAGCCGCGAGGGCCCAGCCGACGCCGAGCGCGGCGGCGAGCGACAGCCGTCCGTGGCGGCCGAACCGCTCGCCGTAGTGCTCGTGCAGTCCTCGGTCGGTGAGCACGAAGTGCAACCCGATCGCCACGGTGAACAGCACGGCGAACACCAGACCGGTGCGCACCCGGAGCGGCAGCGTGTAGGTGATGAGCGCGTTGTAGCCGAGGAACGCGCCCAGGTGCAGCCGGTACAGCCACCTCCGCGTCGCCGCGTCTGCCGGACGGCCGTCGCCTCCTCGCGGGTGCTGCCGATCGGCGAGCCGCTCGAGGCCGTAGAACACCGTGAACCCGGTGAGGGCGACCAGGAAGATGGTCAGCTCGAGCAGCGGTGTCTCCTCGACCGTCTCGCCCAGCGCCTCGGCGACCCGCTCGTTGCCGGCGGCGATCTCCGGCAGCAGGTGCAGGAAGACGTAGGCGACGGCCAGACCGCCGGCGAACGAGCCGGTCGCCGCCTCGGGAACGAGCGGCAGGCGCCGCAGTCGCGGGGCGAGCAGGTGCAGCACCGCGAGCACGGCCGTGAGGCCGGCCGCGACGGCGATACTGGCTCCGACGGACACTCCTGCGGCGCTACCCGTCCCTGCCGGCGGCAAGCCCGGTGTGCGCGGGTACCCGCCGGGGCACTGCCGAGCCAGGAGGACCGATGGATCGCGACCTCGCAGAACCGGGGGCCTCGCCCGGTCGGCGCGGGTCCGGGCGACTGCGCCGTGCCGCGGTCGCCGTCGTCGTCGTGCCGGTGCTGGCCGTGCTCGCCCTCGCCGGCTGGCTGTGGCTGAGCACCGACCTGCCGCCCGCGTCCGCCGTCGCCCCGCCCGAGCTGTCGGAGCTGCGCTACGCCGACGGCTCGGTGCTCGCCACGGTCGGGGTGGAGAACCGCACGGCCGTGCGGCTCGACCAGGTGTCGGTCGCCGCGCAGCAGGCCGTTCTGGCCGCCGAGGACCGCGGCTTCTACGACGACGTCGGCATCTCGCCGCGCGGCGTCCTGCGCGCCGCCTGGGTCAACCTGCGCAGCGGGGAGATCCGCGAGGGCGGGTCGACCATCACCCAGCAGTACGCCCGGGCGGCCTACCTGAGCCGGGAGCGGACCTGGCAGCGCAAGCTGCGCGAGGTGGTGGTGGCGCTCAAGCTCGAGCGCGAGCTGGGCAAGGAGCAGCTGCTCGAGAACTACCTCAACACCGTGTACTTCGGCCGCGGCGCGTACGGCATCGAGGCCGCCGCGCAGACCTGGTTCGGCGTCCCGGCCGCCGAGCTCGACGTCGCGCAGGGTGCGGTCCTCGCCTCGCTGCTGCGCTCGCCCGCGACCTACGACCCGGCCACCTCCCCTGAGCGCGCCCGCGACCGCTGGCTGTACACGCTGCGCGGCATGGCCGACGAGGGCTGGCTCGACGGGCCGGTCGAGGACGTCGGCTACCCCGAGGTGCGCCCGAAGCAGGAGCCGGGCAACCGGCTGGGCGGCCCGGGCGGCTACCTCGTGCAGCACGTCGTCGCCGAGCTGGGGGCGCACGGCTTCCGCCCGGAGTCGATCGACGCCGGCGGGCTGGTCGTGCACACCACCTTCGACCCGCGGGCGCAGGCCGAGGCGGTCCGCGCGGTGCAGTCGACGCTCGGCGAGACGCTGCCCGACGGCGTGTACACCGGCCTGGTCTCGGTGGAGCCGGGCACCGGCCGGGTGCGCGCGGAGTACGGCGGCGCCGACTACGTGGCGCGCCCGTACAACGCCGTCACCCAGGGCGCGGCGCAGGCCGGCAGCTCGTTCAAGCCCTACGTCCTCGCGGCGGCGCTCGACCGCGGCATCGGCCTCGACACGCTCTACGACGGCCGCTCGCCGCAGGTCTTCGACGGCTACCGCGTGCGCAACTTCGCGAACAGCTCGTTCGGCCAGGTCGACCTCGTGACGGCGACGGCCAGCTCGATCAACACCGTCTACGTCCCGCTCGGCATGCGGGTCGGCCCGGAGCGGGTGGCCGACATGGCGGCCGAGCTCGGCATCACCGCCGACATGAGCCTCGAGCGCGACTCGCCGACGATCAGCCTCGGCGTGACGACGGTGACGCCGCTCGAGCAGGCGGTCGCCTTCGCCACCCTCGCCGCCGGCGGGGTGCGGGCCGAGCCGTTCGTCGTCGAGAAGGTCACCGACCGCTCCGGGCGGGTGTTCTACGAGCACGAGGTCGTCACCGAGCGGGTGCTCGACGAGGCGATCGCCGCCGAGGTGACCTTCGCCCTGCAGCGGGTGGTCACCAGCGGCAGCGGCCGCAACGCCCGGCTCCCGGGCCGGCCGGCGGCCGGCAAGACGGGCACCACCAGCAACAACACCGCCGCCTGGTTCGTCGGCTACACGCCCGGGCTGTCGACGGCGGTCGCCGTGTACTCCGAGCGCGCCGACCTCCCGCTGCGGGGCTTCGCCGGCGTGCGGGAGGTCACCGGCGGCACGCTGCCGGCGCGCATGTGGGGCCGCTACACCGCGGCCGCGCTCGCCGGCACGCCGGTGCAGCCGTTCCCGCCGCGCCCCGAGCCCGAGCCGGAGCCGAGGCCGGACCAGCCGACCCCGAGCATCTCGCCGCTGCCGCCGCGCAGCGACGGGCCGCCGCGCGAGGTGGCGCCGCCGCCGCGCGAGGTGGCGCCGCCGCCGGCGCCGACCCCGCCAGCCCAGGCGCCTCCGCCGCCGGCGTCCGCGCCGCCGGGAGCGCCGCCGGGAGCGCCGCCGGGAGCACCGCCGGGAGCGGCGCCGGGAGCGGCGTCGCCAGCGCCGTCGTCCGCACCGCCGTCGACAGCCCGGGCGTGTAGCCGACGAACCAGGCGGCGGTGTTGTTGCTGGTGGTGCCCGTCTTGCCGGCCGCCGGCCGGCCCGGGAGCCGGGCGTTGCGGCCGCTGCCGCTGGT
>DATLGD010000016.1:0-9855 GCA_035540755.1 Mycobacteriales bacterium
GCCTCGGGCAGCGGCACGTCGGGGGCCTGCGACGTGACCGGCTCGGCTGCCCGCCGCGGCGCCGGCGCCATCGTGACGGCACCCGACAGCAACCGGCCGGCCCGCGGCACGACCGGCCGGAGGCCCAGCTCGGACAGCAGCGTGAACACGGTGGCGGTCGCTGCGGACAGCACAGGCAGGCCGGCGGCGTCCTCGACCGGTTGGACGGCCGGCAGCGAGGGCATCTGGACGCAGGCGGACAGCACCAGGGCGTCCGCGTCCCGGGTGTCGACCTTCTTCCAGTGCTCGTGCAGCCCGGCCGGGTCGAGCTGGGCCACGGCCAGGTTGTCCGAGACCTCCAGGCTGTAGGCGTCGCAGACCTCGATGCCGGCGTCCTCGACGTAGTCGGCGACGAGCTGGGTGAGCGGCTTCATGTACGGCGTCACCATGGCGATCTTGCGGGCCCCCATGGCCTCCAGGGCGCGCAGCAGCGCCCCGGCGCTGGACACCACCGGCACGTCCAGACCCTCGCCGTCGAGCACACCGGTGATCTGGGCCTCGGCGTGGCAGTGGTAGCCCGGGCCCTGGGCCATGATGGCGACCAGGCAGGCCGAGGTCACGACGTGCGGCCGGGCGTCGGCGAGCTCGAGCGTGGCCCGCTCGGTCTGCGCGTTCATCCGGGCCAGCTCCTCCGGTGTCACGTGCTTCATGCGCATCCGGCTGGAGTGGAACGTGAACTGCTCGTCGGGGACGAGCTCCTCCCGGTCGTGCAGCATCCGGGGGAGCTCGGTCTCCATGGTCAGGTTGGAGCTCGGCACGATCATGCCGATGCGGTGGACGCTCACGGGTACCTCGCTGGACGTCGACGGGTGGAGGACCGGGCGCGGCCGCGCGGGAGGGCGTGCCTCCCGCGCAGCCGCTCAGGCGTACAAGAGCTGTGGCAGCCAGGTGACGAGGCCCGGGAAGATCGACAGGATCAGGATCGCCACCGCGAGCACGCCGACGTACGGCAGCGCTCCGAGCAGGATCTCCTTGAGCGGCACCTGAGGCGCCACGCCTCTCATCACGAACAGGTTCAGCCCCACCGGAGGTGTGATCAGCCCCATCTCCATGTTCAGCGTCATGATGATGCCGAACCAGATCGGGTCGAAGCCCAAGGAGATGATGAGCGGCAGCAGCACCGGGGTGACCATCACGATGATGGACACCGGGGGCAGGAACAGGCCCATCAACAGCAGGATGATGTTGATGGCGATGAGCACGAGCCAGCGGTTGATGTCCAGCTCGACGATGGTGGCTGCCAGCTCCTGCGGCACCCGCAGGAAGCTCAGCACCGTCGCGATGACTGCCGAGAAGGCGACGATGAGCAGGATCATGGTGCTCTGGTTGGTCGTCTCGCGCAGCACGTGCAGCAGGCCCCGGGCCGACAGCCCGCGGTAGGCGGCGACCAGCAGCAGCACCAGCACCACACCGACAGCGGCCGCCTCGCTCGGCGTCGCGATGCCGGCGTAGAGCACGGTCAGCACCGAGACGATGAGGGCCAGGAACGGCAGCACCTGGATCAGCGCCTTGAAGCGCGCCGGCCAGGTGTACTCCGGCGGCGTGTACCCCACGACGTCCGGGACCTGCAGCACGGGCGTGCCGCTGTCGTACGGCCCCGGAGCGCCGGCGGGCCCGATGGCGCCTGCGTCGGTCATCTCCATCGAGCCGGCGCTCGCGGCGACCGGCACCGGCTGCTTGCGCAGCTCGAGCGAGACGGCGATGTAGATCCAGCCGCAGAACAGCACCGTCACCAGGATGCCCGGCACGATGCCGGCCGCGAACAGCTGGCCGATCGACTGCTCGGCCGCGATGCCGTAGATGATCAGCGTGACGCTGGGCGGGATGAGGATCCCCAGCGTGCCGCCCGCGGCGACCGCACCGGTGGCGACCCGGCCGGAGAAGCCGCGATCGAGCATCTGGGGCACCGCCACCCGCCCGATCGCGGCGGCCGTCGCCGGGCTCGAGCCCGACAGCGCAGCGAAGATGGCCGAGGCCAGCACGCTGCTCATCGCCAGCCCGCCGCGGATCTTGCCCAGCCACGCCTCGCCCGCCTGGAACAGCTGCTGGCTGGCGGTCGAGCCGCCGAACAGGTTCCCCATGAGCACGAACAGCGGGATGGCCAGCAGCCCGAACTCGTTCAGCGAGCCGAACACGAAGTTGCCGAACAGGTCGAACTGCGAGGCGCCCAGGAAGAAGTAGATCGAGGCCAGCGCCGTCAGGCCGAGCGCGAAGGCGATCGGCATGCCGGTCATGAACAGGCCGAAGGCCATCGCGCCGATGATGGCGCCTTGCACCAGCGGGCTCACGGTCGCTCCCTCTCGGCGTCACGCGTGGAAGTGGGTCCGGCGTCGCCGACCGGCCGGTCGAGCGCCTCGTCGGTGATGCCTGCGACGGCCGAACCGGTGGCGGCCGACAGCTCGGCGTGGCCCTGGCTGAGCAGCGCCGCGGCCTGCCGCGGGTCCCCACGGCCGAGCAGCGCCATCACCCCCTCGATGAGGAACGCGATGAGCTGGCAGGCGACCAGGATCATGCCGATCGGCAGGATCGCGTAGACGATGCTCAGCGGGGCCCGCCAGGCGGTCGGTGACCGCCAGCCGCCCTCGTAGGCCTCGTACCACTCGTGCCCGGCGCTCCAGGCCACCGCGAGCACGAGCAGCAGCGCGAAGGTCGAGGTGATCAGCCGGACGACGAGGCGGCCCCGGTCCTGCAACCGGTCGACCAGCAGGTCCACGCCGACGTGGGCGTGGTGCTTGAGCCCGTAGGCGGCACCGACGAAGGCGACGAACATCAGCAGGTAGATGGAGAGCTCGGTCTGCCACACGGTGGGCCGCCCCAGCAGGTAGCGGGACGTCACGGCGTGCAGCATGACTCCGGTCGCGGCGAGCAGGGCCACCGCGCTGAGCAACCCGGCGATCTCGCTGAGCACGTTGGCCCACCGGAAGGTCAGCACGTAGCGCAGCGGCGAGACCCTCCCCTCGTCGACGTCGACGCGAGCGGTGGAGGACGACACCGCTACTCCGCCGCGCCGGCGCTGACCTGCTTCGCCAGGTCGAGCAGCTCGCGTCCGTTCGGGGCGGACGTGGCGTAGGCCTCCCACTGCGGCCGAGCCAGCTCGCGCCACTCCTCGAAGGCGGCGTCGTCCATCTGGACGACCTCGACACCGGCCTCGGAGAAGATCTGCTCGACCCGGGCGTCGTCCTCCTCGGAGGCGGAGAAGGCGTACTCCTGCAGGTCCTCCCCGACCGCGATGAGCGCGTCCTGCTGCTCCTGGCAGAGCCGCTCGAAGCTGCGGTTGGAGATGATCAGCGGCTCGTACATGAACCAGAACGTGTTCTGGGCCGGGGAGGTGAACGAGCGCACCTGCTCCTGCAGGTTGAAGGAGGCGAACGAGCCGGTGGAGGTGACGGCCGAGTCCAGCACGCCGGTCTGCATGGCCGTGTAGATCTCGCTGGAGGGCAGGCTGGTGATGCCGGCGCCGGCGCTCTCCAGCATCCGCTCGACGTAGCTGCCGGCGGCCCGCGTGGTGGAACCGGGGCGCACATCGCCCGGGCGCACGATCGGGTCGCCCTTCGCGCCGATGGCACCGGCGTTCCAGACGTGGGTCAGCGGGCGGACGCCGTTCTCGTCCATCACCTCGACGAGCCGCTCCCCGATCTCGCTGTCGTGCCAGGCCTGCGCCTCCTCGTGGTTGCGCACCAGCGCCGGCATCAGGGTGACGCTGAAGTCGGGCACCCGGCCGGCGGCGTAGTCCAGCGGGAACACCGACATGTCGGTGCCCCCCTGCATCATCGAGTCGTACTGCTCGGTCGCCTTCACCAGCGAGCTGTTGGGGAAGATCTCCACCGTGACCTGGCCATCGGTGGCCTCGCTGGCCTGGTCGGCGAAGCGCTGGGCCAGCACGGCGCGGAAGTCGCCCTCCTCGCCGCCGGTGTCGGGCCACTGGTGGGTCAGGCGCAGGCTGACCTCGCCGCACTCGGCAGCGGCCTGCGTCCCGCCGTCACCACCCTGGCCGCCGCCGCAGGCGGCGAGCAGGACGAGCCCGGCCACGGCGGGCAGGGCGAGTCGGGCGGAGCTGGGGCGTCGTGCAGTCATGTCGTCTCCTGGGTGTCGCGAGGGATGTCCGCGGGATCTGGACCGGTCGTTGCGGGAGTCAGCCACGAGCGCAGCCGCTCCGAGTGCTCACCGAGCAGGGGAGGTGCGGCGTGCGCCGCGCGCGAGGTGCGGCTCAGCCAGATCGGGTTCCCGGGCAGATCGATCGCGCCGAGCGAGCTGTGCTGCACGGTCTGCACGAGGCCCTGCTGGCGCACCTGCGGCGAGGCGTACACCTCGGCCAGGTCGCGGATCTCGCCGGCCGGGATGCCCTGGGCGCTGAAGTCGGCCAACCAGTCGGCGCGGTCCCGGGCCAGAAGGGCCGGCTCGAGGACCTGCCGCAGCTGCTCGCGGTGCTGCACCCGAGCTCGGTTGGTGGCGTACTGCGGGTCCTGCGGGTCGACGCCGACCAGGGGGGCGAAGCGGGCCCAGATCTGGTCGTTGCCGACGGCGATGACGAGCATGCCGTCCCGGACCGGGAAGGCGCCGTAGGGGGACAGCGTCGGGTGGTGGTTGCCGCCCGGTGCCGGCACCTCGCCGCCGACCAGGAACCGGGTGCCCTGGAAGGTGTGGATGCCGATCATCGCCGCCAGGAGCGAGGTGCGGACGATCTGGCCCCGACCGCTGCGCTCGCGCTCGTACAGCGCGGCGAGCACCCCGTGCGCGCCGAACATGCCGGCCAGGATGTCGGCGATCGGCACTCCGGCGCGGGTCGGCGAGGCGGCGTCCGGGCCGGTGAGGCTCATGAAGCCGCCCTCGCCCTGCAGGATCTGGTCGTAGCCGGGGCGGGCGCTGTCCGGACCGTCCGCGCCGAAGCCGGTGATGGACAGCACGACCAGGCGCGGGTTGAGCTCCTCGAGCCGCTCGACCGAGAAGCCGAGCCGGTCCAGCACCCCCGACCGGAAGTTCTCGACGAGCACGTCGGCGCGACCGACCAGGTCGGCGAGCACGGCCCGGTCGCCCTCGTCCTTGAGGTCGAGGACCAGGCTCTCCTTGTTGCGGTTGGCCGACAGGAAGTAGGTGCTCTGCTCCTCGCCCTCGGGCCCGACGAACGGCGGGCCCCAGGCCCGGGTCTCGTCCCCGTTCGGGTGCTCGATCTTGACGACCCTGGCTCCCAGGTCGCCGAGCAGCAAGGTGGCGTAGGGGCCGGCCAGGGCGCGGGAGAGGTCGACCACGAGCAGGCCCGACAGCGGCCCGTCCCCCGGCGCGGCCGGACTCGTCGTGGCGTGCGGGTCCTCGGGCAACAGACGTCGATCCCTTCCTCGGCGGCGTAGCCGCCTCTTGACGACCGGTGGCATAGTGGTCCGACCAGTGGGCCACGGCAGTGTGGCTGCTCTCACACGACACGTCAAGGAGCACCCCATGACCTCGCCGCCGGACGGCCTGTCCCCCGTCCCTCGCACGCGGCTCTACGAGCTGCTGGCCGAGCGGCTGGCGGCGCACGTCCAGCAGGCCGGCCTGCAGCCGGGCGATCGCTTCCCGGCCGAACGGGACCTGGCCAGGATGTTCGGCGTCAGCCGGAGCTCGCTCCGGCAGGCGCTCGTCAGCCTGGAGGTGCAGGGCGTCGTCACCATCCGGCACGGTGGCGGCGTCTTCCTGGCCGCCCCGGCCGAGCACGACCCGCTGCACGGACTGTGGGACCGCCGGCAGCGCCTGTCGGACATCTACGACGTCCGCGAGGCTCTCGAGGTCAAGATCGCGCAGCTGGCAGCGGTGCACCGGTCCGACCACGACCTGCGCCGGATCGAGGAGGCGCTGGCCGAGATGACCGCCGACCTCGCCGCAGGAGGCATCGGCGCGCACGCCGACGCCTCCTTCCACGCCGCGGTCACCTCGGCCGCCCACAACCCGGTGATGGTCGATCTCATGGCCTACGTGTCGGCCCAGATCTGGGAGAGCCGGATCGAGTCGCTGTCCCAGCCCGGCCGGCCGCCGCGGTCCCTGGCCGGCCACCAGGAGATCGCCACCGCGATCGTCGACCGCGACCCGGACGGCGCCGCCGACGCCATGCGCGCTCACATCGCCCTGGTCGCGACGGTGACGCCGGAGGCGGCCTCCGCGGCAGCCCCGGCGGAGGCCGACGACGGCCGTCCCCACGCCTCCGGCCGAGGGCCGCAGGCGGCGGGGTCGGCCCGCTGACCGGCAGGCCGAACCCCGAACCCCATGACGACCCGAGGGTCCCCCAGGAGGCAGATGTGGCAGCACGAGCACCCGACCAGGCCCCGGCGCGCAGCCCACGGCTGACCGCCCTCGAGCTCGCCGACCTCGTCCTGGACGCGGGCAGCTTCTCGCGCTGGGACAGCGAGCTCGCCGCGCCCCGGGCGGCGGACGAGACCTACACGGCCGAGCTCGCGGCGGCCCGGGACAGGACCGGCCTGGACGAGGCCGTCGTCACCGGCGAGGGGCGCATCCACGGCCGCCGGGTCGCCGTGCTGGCCTGCGAGTTCGGCTTCCTGGCCGGCTCGATCGGCGTCGCCACCGCCGAGCGGCTCGTGCTGGCCATCGAGCGCGCCACCGCTGAGGGGCTGCCGCTGCTGGCCGCCCCGGCCTCGGGCGGCACCCGGATGCAGGAGGGGGCGGTCGCTTTCCTCCAGATGGTGAAGATCACCGTGGCGGTCACGAAGCACCGGGCAGCGGGACTTCCCTACCTGGTCTACCTGCGCTCTCCCACCACCGGCGGCGTGCTGGCCTCCTGGGGATCGCTGGGCCACGTCACTGCCGCCGAGCCGGGCGCCACCATCGGCTTCCTCGGCTCGCGGGTGTACCAGGCGCTGCACGGCACCCCCTTCCCCGAAGGGGTGCAGGTCGCCGAGAACCTGCACGCGCACGGCCTGATCGACGCGGTCGTGCCGGCGGAGGACCTGGCCGGCATCACCGCCGCCGCGCTGGACGTGATGACCGCGCCGCGCACCGACCTGCCGACCGTGCCGCTGCCCGCCGATCTGGAGATCGCCGACACCCCGGCGTGGGAGTCCATCGAGCGCACCCGCCGTCGCGACCGGCCCGGCGTCAAGGCGCTGCTGCGCGCCGCCGCCACGTCGGTCACCCCGCTCGAGGGCACCGGGCAGGGCGAGCAGGACGCCGGGCTGCTGGTCACGCTCGCCCGGTTCGGCTCCGCCCCCTGCGTGCTGCTCGGGCAGGACCGGGACAGCCAGGCCAGCCGGCCGATCGGCCCGGCCGGTCTGCGGGAGGCGCGCCGCGGGCTGCGGCTGGCCGGCGAGCTCGGGCTCCCGCTGGTGACCATCGTCGACACACCCGGTGCCGAGCTCTCACGCGAAGCCGAGGAGGGCGGGCTGGCCGGCGAGATCGCCCGCTGCCTGTCGGACATGGTGATGCTGCCCGCGCCCACCGTGTGCGTGCTGCTGGGCCAGGGCTGTGGCGGCGCGGCGCTGGCGCTCCTGCCGGCCGACCGGGTGCTGTGCGCCGAGCACGGCTGGCTGTCCCCGCTCCCGCCCGAGGGGGCCTCCACGATCCTGTACCGCACCGTCGATCGGGCCCCCGAGGTCGCACGTCGGCAGGGCGTCCGCTCCCGCGACCTGCTCAGCTCCGGCATCGTGGACCGGATCGTGCCGGAACGGCCGGACGCGGCAGACGAGCCGGAGCCGTTCCTGCGCCGGATCGGCCAGGTCCTCGAGCACGAGCTGGTGCAGCTGCTCGGACAGCAGCCCGCGGTGCGGTTGGCGACCCGGCACGAGCGCTACCGCCGCCTGGGGCTGTGAGGCGCCGCCGGGCTGCTGGTCGCCGGACCTCCTCCGGGGTCAGGAGGTGACGTCGTCGACGATCTCGTCGATGTCGGCGTCGGTGACCGGCTCGCCGTGCTCGAGCCGGCGGCTGACCTCGATCATCACCTCGCGCTCGACGACCTTGACCCGCTCGCGGGCGGTGTCGGCGTCGCCGTGACGCACCGGCCCGAAGGCCGCGCCGAGCGAGCGCTCGTGCTCGTCGAGACGCAGCCAGCCCTCCCAGGTCGTGTACTGGACGCCCTTGCCCTCGAGCAGCTCGACGACGGCGGCCGGGTCGGGCTCGGCGGCCTGCGGGAGCCGGTCGAGGTCCTCGAGCAGGCTGCCGACGGTCTCGATGGCGTCGCCCTTGGTGTGGCCGATGAGGCCGACCGGTCCGCGCTTGACCCAGCCGTTGGCGTAGACGCCGGGCAGCGGCGACCCGTCGACGTCGAGCACCCGGCCCTTGTCGTGCGGGACGACGGCGTTGCGCGAGTCCCAGGGCAGGCCGGGCAGCTCGGTGCTGCGGTAGCCGACGCAGCGGTAGACCGCCTGCACCGGCCAGTCCTTCGTGACGCCGGTGCCCCGGACGTTCCCGTCGCCGGTCAGCTCGGTGCGCTCGGTGCGGAAGCCCTCGACCCGACCGGTGCCGAGCACCTCGACCGGCGACTCGAAGAAGTGCAGCCACAGCTTGCGCGGGCGCGGCCCGTCGGAGCCCTCCGCGAGGTGGTCGGCGGTGCGCATCGCGTACCGCTCCAGCTCGCGCACGACGAGCTTGGTCTGGTTGTCGCGGTTGATGGCCGCCACGCTGCCGTCGTCGTACTCGATGTCCTCGGGGTCGACGAGCACCTCGACGTTGGGGCTGTGGTCGAGCTCGCGCAGCTCGAGCGGAGTGAACTTGGCCTGCGCCGGTCCGCGCCGGGCGAACACGTGCACCTCGCGCACCTTCGAGCTCGCCAGACCGGAGTAGACGTTCTCGGGGATCTCGGTGTAGAGCAGCTCGTCGGCGGTCTTGGCCAGGATGCGGGCGACGTCGAGCGCGACGTTGCCGGCGCCGACGACGGCGACCTGCTCGGCCTCGAGCGGCCAGGTCCGCTCCACCAGCGGGTGCCCGTCGAACCAGGAGACGAAGTCGGCGCCACCGTGGCTTCCCGGCAGGTCGATGCCGGGGATGTCGAGGGCCCGGTCCTTCTCGGCTCCGGTGGTGAAGATCACAGCGTCGTAGTGCCGCTGGAGGTCCTCGAGCTTGAGGTCGACGCCGTACTCGACGTTGCCGAGCAGCCGCACCTGGGGCTTGCTCAGCACCTGGTGCAGCGCCTTGACGATCCCCTTGATCCGGGGGTGGTCGGGGGCCACGCCGTAGCGGATCAGCCCGAACGGCGCGGGGTGCCGCTCGAACAGGTCGATCGAGACGTCCGTACCGCTCTTGACCAGCACGTCTGCGGCGTAGATGCCCGCCGGGCCCGCCCCGACGACGGCCACCCGGAGCGGCCGTCCGCTCGGTGTCGCGACCGCCTCGGCGGTCGCTGCTGCGCTCTGCCCTGCCACGCCGATCTCCTCCCCGCGCGGCACCTGCCGCATCCGGACCTTCCTGGCGCAACACCCCGGGTGCCCGCCGGCATCCCCGCACCTGGTTCCGGTGTACCAGCCCGGCGACCGGAGCGCAGGCCGGCGGTCACGGGTTGGTAACGTCGCTCGCCGTGCCCGTCGGTCCCCTCGCGCGCCCTCGTGGCCGCCACGCCAAGCCGCGCGCGGTGTCCCGGGCCGGGTCACCGGCACTGGCGGCGCTGCTCGCCCTGAGCGTCGGCGGCGGCATCACCGCCCTCGGTGTCACGGGCGGCGCGGCAGCGGTCGGACCGACGACCGGCCGGGCCCCGGCGCTCCTCGTCTACGCCCTGTCGCCGGAGCCGCCCGGCCCGGTCGGCGAGGCGGCGGAGGCGCGGCGGCTGCGCGCCTCCCGCGACCGCGCCACCGCACCGCAGCCGGTCGGCGCGCCGGTCGAGGCGCCGGTCGAGGCGCCCGCGGA
>DATLGD010000017.1:0-5587 GCA_035540755.1 Mycobacteriales bacterium
CCGAGCTCGTCCAGACCCAGCTCGTCGAAGAAGCGGCTCGGCCGGTCGTCGCCGCCCTCGCCGCTGGTGACCGCGGTGAGCACCAGCCGCTCGGCGGCCCGGGTGACCGCGACGTAGAACAGCCGGCGCTCCTCCCCGAGCAGCTCCGCCCGGCGGGCGGACGCGTCGGCCGGGGCGCCGCGGCCCTCCGCGAGCTCGGCCAGCGCGTCGGCCCCGAGCAGCGAGCCGCGCGAGCGCAGGTCCGGCCAGACGCCCTCCTGCAGTCCGGCCACCACGACCACCCGCCACTCGAGCCCCTTGCTGGCGTGCGCGGTGAGCAGCCGGACGGCGTCGCCCTCAGGGGCGCGCTGGGCGAGCGTGTCGGCGGGGACCTCCTGCGCGGCGACGTCGTCGAGGAAGCCGATCGCCGCCGACCCGGGCAGGCGGTCGACGTAGCGGCCGGCGGCGTCGAGCAGGGCGATCACCGCGTCGAGGCCGCGGTCGGCGACGGCGCCCTGCGGCCCGCCGCGACGGCTCAGGTCGGCGAGGCGCCCGGCCAGCCCGGCTGCCGACCAGGCCGCCCAGAGCGCGTCCTCGGCGGTGCCGTCGGCCGCGGCGTCCCGGACCGCCCGCAGCACGGCGTGCAGCCGGTCGAGCGGGCGCCGTGCCCGCTCGGGGAGCAGGAGCACCGAGCGCGGGTCGACCACGGCCTCGACGAGCAGGGCGCCGGACGGCGCCGACCCACCGGTGGACAGCTCGAGGTCGCGCAGGGCCCGACGCAGGCGCCGCACGGCGAGGGCGTCGGCCCCCACCAGCGGGCCGGTGAGCAGGCCGAGGGCGGCCGCCTCGTCCACCGACTCCGGGCGCAGCGCCGCTTCCAGCGCGGACAGCATGGCGCGCACCAGCGGCTCCTGCGCCAGCGGCACCTCGTCGCCTGCGACCGCGACCGGCACCCCCGCGATGAGCAGCCCGCGCCGCAGCGAGCCGGCCGAGCGGGTCGAGCGCACGAGCACGGCCATGTCCGACCAGGCCACGCCGTCGTGCAGGTGCGCCCGCCGCAGCACGTCGGCGACCACGGCCGCCTCGGCGGTGGGGCTCGCCGCGAGGCGGACCTCGACCCGGCCCGGGGGGGTGCCGCCGGCCGGCTCGAGCGCGCGGAACCCCGGCGTCAGCCCGGCGGCCGGCAGCCGCGACGCGACGGCGCGGCTCGCCGTCAGCAGCACGGCGCCGGCCCGGCGGCTGGTGCGCAGCTCGGCGACCGGCGCCGGCTGCCCGGCCGGTGTGCGGAAGGCCTCCCGGAAGCCGAGGATGCCGCGCACGTCGGCACCCCGGAACGCGTAGATGCTCTGGTCGGGGTCGCCGACGGCGACGAGGTCGCGCCCGTCGCCGGCGAGCGCCTGCAGCAGGCGCACCTGCGCCGGGTCGGTGTCCTGGTACTCGTCGACGAGCACGACCCGGTGCGCGGCGCGCTCGCGGGCGCGCAGCTCCGCGTCGTCCTCGAGCAGGGCGGCGGCGGTGCGTACCAGTCCGGCGTAGTCGAGGACGTCGGCGGTGGGGTCGAGGTCGAAGCGGGCCTCGTAGCCGGCCAGGAAGGCAGCGGCCGCCACCCACTCCGGGCGGCCGTGCCGCTCACCAAGCGCCGCGAGCCGCTCCGGCCCGACCCCGCGCTCCTGCGCCCGCAGCAGCAGGTCGCGCAGCTCCTGGCGGAAGCCGCGCAGGCCGACCGCCGGCCTCAGCTCGGGCGGCCAGGCCGTCGCACCCTCGACGACGTCGCCGGCCAGCAGCCGGGCCACCTCGAGGTCGTGCTCGGGACCGGACAGCAGCCGCAGACCACGGCCGCCGAGCTCGCGCCGCAGCAGAGCGAAGGCGTAGGAGTGGAAGGTCAGCGCCAGCGCGCCGCGGGTGGTGCCGCCGAGCCGGGCGGAGGCGCGCTCGCGCAGCTCGCCGGCGGCCTTGCGGCTGAAGGTCAGGACGAGCAGCTGCTCCGGAGCGAGCCCGCGCTGCTCGACCCGGTGGGCGACCGCCTCCACCAGCGTCGTCGTCTTGCCGGTGCCCGGCCCGGCCAGCACGAGCAGCGGGCCACCGGGGTGCTCGACCACCCGACGCTGCGCCGGGTCGAGCACCGGTGCCGACGCGTGACGGGGCGCCCGTCGCAGCAGCGTCGGCGCAGGGGCGGAGGGAGTCACGGGACCGAGTCCAGCACGGCCCACCGACACGCGCGGACGGCGGTCAGCGGCCGTCCCAGCGGGCCACTGCCATGACGACACGCTCACCCGACAGCGGGCAGCCCTCCCCGTCGAGCAGGCGCAGCGCCTCCTGCAGGTAGGGCTCGGCCGGCCGCCCCGAGGCCTGCACGACCCGCTGCCACGGCACCTCCCGGCCGTGCGCGCTCAGGACGGTGCCGACCGTGCGGGCCGACCCGCGGCCGTGCATCTCGGCGACGTCGCCGTAGGTCATCACCTTGCCCGGCGGGATGCGGTCGACGACGTCGAGCACTCCCCGCGCGTACTCGGTCGGCGCCGCCCCGGTGCTGCCCGGGCGGGTCCCGACGCCCGCCGACGCCGTCGCCGACGCCGTCGCCGTCCCTGACCGTCGCGTGCCCGCTGCCACCCGGCCAGTGTCCCGCGCGCTGCCGCAGCCGCGCATCGGACCCACCAGCCGGTGATCAACAGGCGTCTGCCAGCGGCTCGCCGCCGGCGTGCTGCTGCCGGTCTCCTGTTGATCACCAGAGGAGCGGCGGAGCGGCGGGGCGGCGGGGCGCGGCGCGAAGACGAACTGGCGACAACCCTTGCCGGACCTGTCACCACCGGCTACCTTGCGGCGCATGGATGCAGGTGGCGCACGACAGCCGCTCTCACAGCTGCGCCGTGGCGTCCTCGAGTACTGCGTGCTGTCCCTGCTCGACGACGAGCCGCTGTACGGCTTCGACCTCGTACGCCGGCTCGGCGACGTCGACGGGATGGTCACCAGCGAGGGCACCATCTACCCCCTGCTGTCGCGGCTGCGGCGCGAGGGCCGGGTGACCACCACCTGGGTCGAGTCCGAGGCCGGGCCGCCCCGCCGCTACTACGCCCTCACGGCCGAGGGCCGCACCGCCCTCGCCGGCTTCGCCGAGGAGTGGCGGCGCTTCCGCGACGCCGTCGACTCGCTGCTGCCCGCGCACCTGCCTGTCCGCACCGCTCCCGCCCGTCCCCGGAAGGACCGGTCATGACCGCCACCACCACCGAGCGCCTGGTCGCCGACTACCTCGCCCGCCTGGAGGCGGCGGCCGCCGCCCTGCCTCCGGACCGCCGCGCCGAGCTGCTGGAGGAGATCGGCGGCCACATCGACGGCGCCCGGGCCGCCGGCGCCGCCGCCGACGAGGCCGCGGTGCGCACGCTGCTCGACCGGCTCGGGCCGCCGGAGGTCATCGTGGCCGCCGCCGCCGACGACGACCCGGCGGCGGCGTCGTCGCCGGCCCCGGTGCTGCGCCCGCCGTCCCCCTCCCACGAGCTGGCGGCGGTCCTGTTCCTCACCGCCGGCTCCTTCGTGCCGGTGCTCGGCTGGCTGGTCGGCGCGGTGCTGCTGTGGACCTCGCGCCGCTGGTCGACCGGCGAGAAGCTGCTCGGCACGCTGGTGGTCCCCCTGGGTCCGGGCGGCCTGTTCCTCGCCGGGGCGGTGCTGCCGCTGGGCCAGGTCTGCGCGGTGTCGGCGGACTTCGGCGACCTCTCCGGCCCGGTCGACGGCGCGCTGCCGGGCGCACCCGTCGAGACCTGCACGGGGTTCTCGCTGCCGCTGCCGCTCGGGATCGCCCTGCTCGTGCTCGCGCTCGTCGCGCCGGTCGTCGTCGCCGTCGTCCTCTACCGGCGGGCGGCCGCCCGGGCGGCCGCCGAGCCTCCGGTCCCGGTCGCCGCGGCGACCTCGGTCTGGGGCGGCCTGGAGATCGCCGCAGTGCTGACCCTGGCGCTGGGCGGCGTCGTCGTCCCGGTGCTGGGGACGCTGGTCGGTCTGGTGCTGGTGTGGTCCTCGCCGCGCTGGACGACCCTGGCCAAGGGCCTGGCGACCGCCGTGGCGCTGGGACCGCTGCTCGTGCTGGCCGTGCCGTTCTACGCGTTCGCCGGCATCGCCCCGCTCGGAGTCGGGCTGGGCGGCGTCGTCGCGCTGAGCGCCGTCGGGCCACTGCTGGCCGCGGGCGGCCTGGCCTTGGCACTGCGCCGCTGACCCTTCGCAGCCGGTCGTCGCCGGTCAGCCGTCGCGGCCGACCACCTGCTCGCAGGCCCGCTCCGCGACGTCCTGGCGCACGCCCTCCTGCACCGAGTGCGCGACGCACCGGTCGAACTCACTGGTGCCCGCGCACGCGGTCAGCAGCAGCAGGCCCAGCAGGCCGAGACGCCGCACGAGGTCAGTACGTCGGCAGGCTGGGGTCGACCTGGTTGGCCCAGGCGAGGACGCCACCCTGCACGTGCACCGAGTTGGTGAGCCCGGCCTGCTTCAGCGCCGCGAGCGCCTCCGCGGAGCGCACACCGCTCTTGCAGTAGAGGACGATCTCCTTGTCCTGCGGCAGCTGCGAGAGCGCGGCGCCGGAGAGGATCTCGCCCTTGGGGATCAGCCTGGCGCCGGGCACCGAGACGATCTCGAACTCAGCCGGCTCGCGCACGTCGACGAGCACGAGGTCCTCACCGGCGTCGAGCTTGGCCTTGAGCTCGGTGGCGAGGATGGTCGAGCCCTGCGCGGCGTCCTGGGCGGCCTCGGACACGGTGCCGCAGAAGGCCTCGTAGTCGACCAGTCCGGTGATGGTCGGGTTCTTGCCGCACAGCGGGCACTCGGGGTCCTTGCGCACCTTGATCTTGCGGTACTCCATCTCGAGGGCGTCGTAGACCACGAGCGAGCCGACCAGCGGCTCACCGATGCCGGTGAGCACCTTGACCGCCTCGGTGGTCTGGATCGAGCCGATGGAGGCGCACAGCACGCCGAGGACGCCGCCCTCGGCGCAGGAGGGAACCATGCCCGGCGGCGGGGGCTCGGGGTAGAGGCACCGGTAGCACGGAGCCTCCCCGCCGGGGGCGGTCGGCCAGAACACCGAGGCCTGGCCGTCGAAGCGGTAGATCGAGCCCCAGACGTAGGGCTTGCCGAGGAAGAACGCGGCGTCGTTGACCATGTACCGGGTCGCGAAGTTGTCGGTGCCGTCGACGATCAGGTCGTAGCCGCGGAAGATGTCGAAGACGTTGTCGTTGTCGAGGCGCTCGTTGTGCACGACCACGTCGACGTAGGGGTTGATCTCGGCGACCGACTCCTTGGCCGACTCCGCCTTCGGGCGACCGACGTCGGACTGGCCGTGGATGATCTGGCGCTGCAGGTTGGACTCGTCGACCTCGTCGAACTCGACGATGCCGAGGGTGCCGACGCCCGCGGCGGCGAGGTACATCAGCGCCGGGCTGCCGAGGCCGCCGGCGCCGATCACGAGCACCTTGGCGTTCTTCAGCCGCTTCTGCCCGTCCATGCCGACGTCGGGGATGATGAGGTGACGGCTGTAGCGGCGCACCTCGTCGTTCGTCAGCTCGGGGGCCGGCTCGACCAGGGGTGGCAGGGACACGAAGGCTCCTCGCGGTGCGGGTGGTCAGGTTCCGGT
>DATLGD010000018.1:0-31850 GCA_035540755.1 Mycobacteriales bacterium
CGCGCGCCAGTCTGCCAGCGCGCGGTCGAGCGGGGCCTACGCCTGCTCGTACGGCGGTCGGCCGGCCGGCAGGAGCACCCGGAACAGCGCTCCGCCGCCCGGCGCGCGACCGACCTCGATGCTCCCGCCGTGGGCCTCGACGAGTCCCTTGACGATGTAGAGCCCGAGGCCGGTCCCGCCGCGCGTGCTGCCGCGCCAGAAGCGGGTGAACACGCGCGCAGCGGTCTCCTCCGGGATGCCGCCGCCCTCGTCGCCGACAGTGATCTCGGCGCCGCCGTCCTCGCCCACCCTGGCCGGGCGGAGGGTGACGGTGACGGTGCCGTCGCCGTGCCGGACGGCGTTCTCGAGCAGGTTGGCGACCACCTGCTGCAGCTTGTCCGGGTCGGCCCAGGTCTCGGGCAGCCCGTCCTGCAGGTCGAGGACGAACCGGTCCTCGCCGTCGCCGGCCGCGACCCGCCCGGCCACCGCCTTGCGGACCGACTGCGGCAGGTCGACCACCTGCTTGCGCATCTCCAGGCGCCCGGCGTCGATGCGGCTGACGTCCAGCAGCTCGGTGATCAGGCGCGTGACCCGGTCGGCGTCGGCGTTGACGGTCTGGAGCATGAGCTTCTTGTGCTCGTCGTCGAAGCGGTCCCACTTGGCCAGCAGCGTCGCGGTGAAGCCCTTGACCGACGTCAGCGGCGAGCGCAGCTCGTGCGCGACGGTCGAGACGAGGTTGGCCCGGGACCGCTCGATGACGTCGCGCGCGTGCGTGTCGCGCAGGGAGACCACCAGCCGGACCAGGACGCGCGAGCTGTCGCGCACGTAGCCCGCCGTCACGAGCAGGTCGCGGCCCGCGGCCGGACCGCCGGACAGCTGCAGCTGCCGCTCGGGCTGACGGGTGCGGGTGTCCAGCCCGCCCCACGGGTCGGTGCACTGCCACCAGTCACGCCCCTGGTCGTCGACCAGCGGCAGGACCTCCCGCAGGTCGCGTCCGAGCGCAGCGTCGGCCGTGGTGCGCAGCAGGCGGGCCGCGGCCGGGTTGAGCAGCAGCACCGAGCCGCGTCCGTCGGCCACGACGACGCCGTCAGGCAGGTCGTCGTAGGCGGACTTGTCCGGCTCGGGCACAGGACTCCCTCATCAGCGGCGCGCGCGACCGGTGCGTGCACGTCCCAGAACGGCAGCACTGTACGACCGCAGCCGCACCCGAGGTGTCATCGGCGCTGCGCGCGCGCCGAGGCGTACAGGCACACCGCTGCCGCCGTCGCCAGGTTGAGCGACTCGGCCCGTCCGTGGACCGGCACCCGCACGGTGCGGTCCGCGACCCCGGCCGCGGCCTCGGACAGCCCGGCCGCCTCGTTGCCGAACAGCCACGCGGTGGGCCGGTGCAGCTCCCCGGCGTCGACGAGGTCGTCGAGGTCGTCGTCCCCGGCGCCGGTCGTGGCGAGCACCTGCAGGCCGCGTTCGCGCAGCGCCGCGACGGCGTCGGCGGCCGCGACGCCGGCGACGACGGGCAGGTGGAACAGGCTCCCGGCGCTGGCCCGCACGCACTTGCCGTTGTGCGGGTCGACCGACCCGTCGGTGAGCACGACGGCGTCGGCACCGGCCGCGTCCGCGGTGCGGAGGACCGTGCCGGCGTTGCCGGGGTCGGCGACCTGCTCGAGGACGGCGACCAGGCGCGGGGTGCCGGCGAGCGCGTCGCCGAGCGGCACGTCGAGCAGCGTGGCGACGCCCACCACGCCCTGCGGCGTGACGGTGTCGGCGAGGGCGGCCATGACCTTCGGCGCGACGTGCACGACCGGGGTACCGACCCCGCGTGCCGCCGCCTCGAGATCGGGCTGGCGTCCGGGCTCGGCGAACAGCTCGAGCAGGTGGCCGCCGGCCAGCGCCTCGCGCACGGCCTGCGGGCCCTCGACGACGAACCGGCGCTCGGCCGCACGGGCCGAGCGCCGGTCGAGGCGTCGTACTGCCAGGACCCGGGGGGAGCGGGTCGAGGTGAGGACCTCAGGCAGCGGAGCTGTCCGCCTTCGGCTCGCTGGCTGCTGACCCGTCGGCGGCCGGCAGCGCCGCGCGGGCCTGCTCGACGAGCGCGGTGAACGTCGCCGGCTCGTGCACGGCCAGCTCGGCCAGGATCTTGCGGTCGACCTCGACACCGGCCAGCTTCAGGCCCTGCATGAACCGGTTGTAGGTCATGTCGTTCTGCCGCGCCGCAGCGTTGATGCGCGTGATCCAGAGCGTACGGAAGTCGCCCTTGCGCTTCTTGCGGTCGCGGTAGGAGTAGGTGGCCGAGTGGAGCAGCTGCTCCTTGGCCTTGCGGTACAGCCGGCTGCGCTGACCGCGGTACCCGCTGGCCTGCTCGAGGACTTCCCGGCGCTTCTTGTGGGCGTTGACCGCCCTCTTGACGCGTGCCACGTGGATCTACCTGTCTGTTGTCGGGGGCGGCTCAGCGGCCGAGGAGCTTCTTCACGGTCGGGACGTCGGCCGGGCTGACCTCGGTCGTGCCGGTCAGGCGGCGGGTGAGCTTGCTCGACTTGCGCTCGAGCAGGTGCCGCTTGCCGGCCTTCTCACGCAGCAGCTTGCCGCTGCCGGTGACCTTGAAGCGCTTCTTGGCGCCGCTGTGCGTCTTCTGCTTGGGCATGTCGCCGTCGTCCTTCTGTGCGGGCTGTGCGTGCAGGGCGGTGGTCCCGCCCGGGGGCGGTCGTGCGGGGGCCGGCGGTCGCTCCGACCGGACCTCAGGAAGCCGGTCCGGCAGGGGCCGGAGCGCTGGGCTCGGCGTCGCTGTCGGCGTCGGCCTTGCTGGCCGCCTTCTTCAGGTCCGCCGCGTTCTTGTGCGGAGCCAGGACCATGATCATGTTGCGCCCGTCCTGCTTGGGGGCCGACTCGACCGCGCCGAGGTCCTTGACGTCCTCGGCCAGGCGCTGGAGCAGGCGGTAGCCCAGCTCGGGCCGCGACTGCTCGCGACCGCGGAACATGATCGTGATCTTGACCTTGTCGCCCTGCTTGAGGAAGCGGACCACGTGGCCCTTCTTCGTCGCGTAGTCGTGCGGGTCGATCTTGGGGCGGAGCTTCATCTCCTTGATGACGGTGAGCACCTGGTTCTTGCGGCTCTCACGCGCCTTCTGAGCGGCCTCGTACTTGAACTTGCCGTAGTCCATGAGCTTGGCCACCGGCGGCCGGGCCATCGGAGCGACTTCGACGAGGTCGAGGTCGTTCTCCTGGGCCAGCCGGATGGCCTCACCGATGGCGACGATGCCGACCTGCTCGCCGTTCGGACCGACCAGCCGTACCTCGGGGACACGGATCCGGTCGTTGATGCGGGGCTCAGCGCTGATGGGGCCTCCAGATGACGCTGACGACAGTGGACGGCGTCCCGGCCCACGAGAAAGGGCCCCGCGCACGCGCAGGGCCCACATCCCCGCCGGAGCGGGGCGGTTCGTCCGGGCGCCCCTCGAGCAGGGCGGGACGTTCCGACCGGACCCGGCCGCGGTGCTCCCCTCGCGGGGTGCGTGCAGCACGGGTGGGAGGTGGGGCCTCCGCTTGCTCGGCGCCCTGCCCGTCGCTCGCCCCAGGAGGGCGGGTGGCGGACCGGGAGCCGGGTCGCTCTGCCAGGCTAGCAGGCGTGAGCAGCCCCGGACCAGATCCCGCCGACCCCGACGCCCCCGCCGTTCCCGCCTCCCGCGCCGGCACCGCCGAGCGCGACCTCGCCGACGTCCCGGCCGCCGAGGTGATCTCGGCCGTGGCGGTGCACCTGATGAGCGCGGCGGCGGTGAAGACCGGTCTCGGCGAGGAGGGCGATGCGAGCAAGGACCTCGACGAGGCGCGCAAACTCATCACGGCGCTCGCCGGGCTCGTCACCGCCGCGCGGCCGGACCTCGGGGTGCACGCGGCTCCCCTGCGCGACGGCCTGCAGGCGCTGCAGCGCGCCTTCCGGGAGGCCTCCCCCGAGCCGGACGAGCTCGGGGAGGGGCCCGGGGAGAAGCTCACCGGACCGGTGCGGCCCGCACGCTGAGAGACCTGCCGCGTCAGCGGCGCCGGAACAGCCCGCGCCGGCGGGCGGGCGGCAGCGGCACCACCACCCCCGGCCCGGCCGCGGGCACGGCGGCGAGGTCGAGTCCCGCGCTCGGCAGGACGTCGCCGAGCCGCCGGGCCACCCGGTCGGCCAGCCCGGCCAGCTCGGCGGGCGTCGGGGAGCCGGCCGGCACGACCCCGAGCACCGGGCCGTCCGGTCCGTCGAGCAGCCGAGCCGCCCGCACCGGCTCGTCGGCGAGGGCACCGGTGAGCGCCCGCAGCAGCTGGTCGTCCGGAGGCTCCGCCGGTGCGGACAGGGTCGCCCTCGTGCGGTGGGTGCTCACCGTGCTGCCGGGCACGGGCACCCCGCCGTCGGCCAGCGTCGCCAGCTCGGCGGCGTCGACGACGAAGGCGGCGGTGCCGGGGTCGAGCAGCAGGGCGCTCGCGGCGTCGTCGCGCGCGGTGGCGCAGGCGAGCCGACCGGGGACCGGCACGGGCCGCGCCTCGTCCCGCCAGCGCTGCACCGCGTGCCCGTCGGTGAACACCGGCAGGGCGCGGGCGCCGTCGGTCCGCTGCACCGACAGCAGCGCCATGTCCGCCTCGCGCTCGGCGACCAGGCCGGTCGTCGCCGACTCCGCCGTGCTGACCGCCCTCGCCGCCAGGGCGAGGAACACCCGGGCGTCGACCAGGGCGGCGAGCACCTCCGCGCGGAGCGCGGGGTCCGGTGCCGCAGTCCACCGGTGCAGGGCGTCGGTCAGCCGCGGGTCGGGCGAGCCGTCGTCGCTCACGGGCGTTGCCGCGACTCGGCGAGCAGCGCCCGCAGCGCCCGTACCGCCTCCTGGGCACGCACGCCGTCGTTGGCCTGGACGGCGAGCAGTGCCACCGTCTCGTCGTCCTGGAGCTCGAGGCTCGCCCACGACGCGCCGTCGGGGAACCGCACCTCGCGCACGACTCCCCACGGGAAGCCCTTGTCGCCCAGTACGTTGCGCACCCGCACGCCGTCGGCACCGGCGACGACCCGGGCACGGGTGAGCAGCAGGGCGCAGCCGCCGAGGAGGGCACCGAGACCGGTCATCGCCACGGCGTCCACCAGACCGAACTGGAGCTCGCCCTCGGACCGGGTGAGGGCGAACCCGACCAGGCCGAAGACGCCGGTGAGCGTCAGGGCCATCGCCCAGGCCATCCACGCGAGGCGGCGCGGACGGACGACCAGCGGCGGGCTCATGCGCGGCGCACCCCCAGCCCGCTGATGCCGACGGCGACCAGGGTGAGCGCCGCACCGAGGAGGGTCGCGGCCGCGACAGGGCGACCGGTGGCCGGGAGCAGGAGGTCAAGCACGAGCGCGCCGACGAGCTGTCCGGCGATGACGGCGAGACCGAGCCGCAGGACGCCGACCCGCCGCACGACCACGGCCGCGACCGCGACGAAGCCCGCGCCGATGGGGCCGCCGAGGTACAGGTACCAGCGCTCGGGGCCGGGCCAATTCCCCGCCGGGAGCCCGCGTGCGGCGGCCGCCAGGGCGAACCCGAGCCCGAGCGCCGCCGTGCCGACCACGAAGTTGACGAGGGTGGCCACCGCGGCGTCACCGGTGGTGCGCCGGACCCGTCCGTTCAGCGCCTGCTGCACCGCGATGAGGAACCCGGCGATCACGACGAGGACGAGCAGCACGGGGTCCGCATCCCGCGCGTCGCGGCCGAGCGAGCCCAGCGCCACGGCGACGAAGCACAGGACCGCGCCGGCCACCCGCGGCAGGGTCAGCAGGTGCGAGCCGCCCGGGACCAGACCGACGCGGTCGACCACGAGGCCTCCGGTGGTCTGCCCGGCGACCAGCCCGACCGTGAGCAGGGCGACCCCGATCTGCGGGGTGGCCGCGGCGCCGACCGCGACCAGCGTCGCGCCGCCCAGCCCGCCGAGCCGGCACCACCAGGGGACGTCGCGGACCGCTGCGAGAGCGCGTCGCGCCGCCGGGCGGGCGAGCACGACGAGCACGACGGCGACCAGGCCGGTCGTGAACGAGACGAGGGCGGCGAGCAGCGCGTCCTGCAGGTCGACGCCGAGCTGGCCGTTGATCCGCTGCTGCGCCGCCACCAGCGCTCCGGACACGCCGGCGGCGCCGAGAGCCAGCGTCGTGCCGGGCGAGAGCGGCACGGGCACGGGCCGGGGTGCCGGCCGCGTGCCCACCCCCGTGCCGTGCAGCGGGCTGGTCATCGGCGCTACTCGACGATCTTGGAGATGGGCAGCTCGAGGATGTCGCGGGCGCCGGCCGCCTTGAGCGACGGGATGAGGCGGTTCACTCCCTGCTTCGGCACGACCGTCTCGAGCGCGCGGACGTCGTCGGCCGCCGTCGACATCACCGTCGGCGCGCTCATCGCCGGGAGCACGGCGAGCACGGCCTCCAGCTGGGCGGTCGGGACGTTGAGCTTGAGCAGCACCTTGCCCTGCGCCCGCAGCGCGCCCTGCAGCAGGACGACGAGGTCCTCCATCGCCGCCCGCTTCTCCGGGTCCTCGAACGCCTCGCGGTTGGCGAGCAGCTCGGTGCGGCTGGTCAGCAGCGTGGCGATGATCTTCAGGCCGGCCTTGCGCAGGCTCGAGCCGGTCTCGGTGAGGTCGACGATCGCGTCGACGATGTCCGGGATCTTGGCCTCGGTGGCGCCGTGGCTGGTGAAGACCTTCGCCTTCACGCCGTGCTCCTCGAGGTAGCGCCGGGTCAGCTCCGGCATCTCGGTGGAGATCCGGACGCCGTCGGGCAGGTCGGCCGCCGACTCCCAGGGGGACTCCTTCGGGACGGCGAGCACCACCTGGACGGTGCGCTCACCGGCCCGGCCGCCACCGATCTCGCCCAGGCTGACGACGTCCGCACCCGTCTCGGCGACCCAGTCCCGCCCGCTGATGCCCAGGTCGAAGATGCCCTGCTCGACGTAGGTCGGGATCTCCTGCGGCCGCAGGAAGCGGACCTTGTCGATGCGGGGGTCGTCGATGCGGGCGTGGTAGTCGCGGTCGGAGCCGCGCAGGACGCGCAGGTCGGCGGCGCCGAACAGGTCGAGCACCTGCTTCTCGAGGCTGCCCTTGGGCAGGACGACGGCGAGCACGGCAGAAGCCTTTCGTTGCAGGGGTTCTAGAGCGGAGCGTCGGGCAGCGGGGCCCCGGTGCGGAGCGAGCGCAGGACCGCGGCCGTCTCCAGGGCGGCGACGACGGCCTCGGCACCCTTGTCCTCCGAGGACTCGGGCAGGCCGGCGCGGTCGAGGGCCTGCTGCTCGGTGTCGCAGGTCAGGACGCCGTTGCCGACCGGGGTGTGGCTGTCCAGGCTGACCCGGGTGAGCCCGGCCGTGACGGCGTCGCAGACGTACTCGAAGTGCGGCGTGCCGCCGCGGATCACGACGCCGAGCGCGACCACGGCGTCGTGCCGGCCGGCCAGCGCCTGCGCGACCACGGGCAGCTCGACGGCGCCGGGCACCCGCACGACGGTGGGCTCCTCGACGCCGCAGCGGTCGGCGGCGTGCAGCGCGGACTCGAGCAGGGCGCCGGTGATGCGCTCGTGCCAGCGGGTGGCGACGATCGCGAGCGACAGGCCACGCGCGTCGACCACGTGGAGATCCGGCGAGCCCTTGCCGCTCACGAGGAGCCTCCGTCGGTGGCGTCGGCGTCCGAGAGCCGGACGGTGTCGGGGAACAGCGCCGCGGAGGCCTCGGTGACCTCGTCCTCGAACGCGGCCAGGCCCGGCAGGTCATGGCCCATCCGGTCGCGCTTGGTGCGCAGGTAGCGCAGGTTCTCCGGAGTGGCGTGCAGCGGCAGCCCGACCCGTCCGACGATCTCCAGCCCGTAGCCCTCGAGCCCGGCCCGCTTGGTCGGGTTGTTGGTGAGCAGCCGCATGCTGCGCACGCCGAGGTCGACCAGGATCTGCGCGCCGGTGCCGTAGTCGCGGGCGTCGGCCGGCAGGCCGAGCTCGAGGTTGGCGTCGACGGTGTCGCTGCCGCCGTCCTGCAGCGAGTAGGCCTGCAGCTTGTGCATCAGCCCGATGCCGCGGCCCTCGTGACCGCGCACGTACAGCACGACGCCACGGCCCTCGGCGACCACGGCGGCCATGGAGGCGTCGAGCTGGGGCCCGCAGTCGCAGCGGCGGCTGCCGAACACGTCGCCGGTCAGGCACTCGGAGTGCACGCGCACCAGCACGTCGGCGCCGTCGCCGATGTCGCCGGTCACGAGCGCGACGTGGTCCGCACCGTCGAGCGTGGAGCGGTAGCCCACGGCGCGGAACACGCCGTGCACCGTCGGCACCTTCGCCTCGACCACCCGCTCGACCTGCTTCTCGGTGCGCCGGCGGCGCGCGATGAGGTCCGCCACGGACACGATGCACAGGTCGTGCCGCAGGGCGAACTCGGTCAGCTCGTCGAGCCGCGCCATGCCGCTGTCGTCCCGCTCGCTGACCACGCCGCTGAGGACGCCGACCGGTGCGAGGCCGGCCAGCCGGCACAGGTCGACGGCGGCCTCGGTGTGGCCGGCACGGCGCAGGACGCCGCCGTCGAGCGCCCGCAGCGGGTGGACGTGGCCGGGCCGGGTGAGGTCACCGGACGTCGACGCCGGGTCGGCGAGCACCTGCACGGTGCGCGCGCGGTCGGCCGCCGAGACGCCGGTGCCGACGCCGTCGCGCGCGTCGACGGTGACCGTCCAGGCGGTGCGCAGGCGGTCGCCCTCGGCGCTCACCATGAGCGGGAGCTGCAGCCGGTCGAGGTCGGCGGCGGTCATCGCCGCGCTGACGAACCCGGACGTGTGCCGGATGGTGAAGGCCATCAGCGCGGTGGTGGCCTTCTCGGCCGCGAACAGCAGGTTGCCCTCGCTGCGCGGGTCGTCGTCGTCGACGACCACGACGGCCCGGCCGGCGGCGAGTGCGACGAGCGCCCGGTCGACCGGGTCGACCGCGGCATCGGCCTCGACCGGGGCGGCGCTCACGACGCCTGCCCGGGCGGGCGCACACCGGAGAGCAGCAGCTTCTCGACGTACTTGGCGGTGACGTCGACCTCCAGGTTCACGGAATCTCCCGGGGCTCGGGCACCGAGCGTCGTGGCGGAGAGGGTGGTGGGGATGAGGCTGACCTCGAAGGCCTCGTCGTCGACCGCGCTGACCGTCAGGCTCACGCCGTCGACGGTGATCGAGCCCTTCTCGACCACGTAGCGCGCGAGGTCGGCGGGCAGCGAGACGCGCACCACGGTCCAGTGCTCCTGCGGGGTCACCGCCAGCACCTCGCCCGTGTCGTCGACGTGGCCCTGCACGAGGTGGCCGCCGAGCCGGTCCGTGAGCCGCAGCGCCCGCTCGAGGTTCACCGGTGTCCCGGCGGACGCACCGCACAGTGAGGACCGGCGCAGCGTCTCGGCCATGACGTCGGCGGTGAACGCGCCGTCCTCGTTGCTCACCACGGTCAGGCACACGCCGTTCACGGCGATGGAGTCGCCGTGGACGGCGTCGGAGGTGACGAGCGGGCCGCGGACGGTGAGCCGGCTCGAGTCCCCCTGCTCCTCGACCGCGACCACCTCGCCGAGCTCCTCGACGATGCCGGTGAACACTCAGGCTCCTCCGTTCCGCGGGCGCAGCGTGAGCCGCACGTCGTCGCCGGTGCGGGCGACGTCGTCGAGCCGCAACCGGTGGATCTCGCTGATCGTTCCCGCGCCGGCATCCGCCAGAGCCGCCGGGCCGGCCCCCAGCAGCGCCGGGGCGACGTAGCCGACGACCCGGTCGACGAGGCCGCGCTCGACGAAGGCGCCGGCGAGCGTGGGCCCTCCCTCGAGAAGGACGCTGACGACCTCGCGGTCGGCCAGCGCCTGCAGCAGCGCGAGCAGGTCGACGCGTCCCCGGTCGTCGCCGGGCAGCGGGAGCTGGTCGGGGTAGGTGCCGGGCGGGACGTCGTCGCGGACCGCCACGACCGCGGGGCGCTCGCCGGACAGGGCACGCGCCGTGAGCGGTGTACGGCCGGTGCTGTCGACCACCACCCGCAGCGGCTGGTGGCCGGGGTCGGGCCGCGTCGTCAGCAGCGGGTCGTCGGCGAGGACCGTGCCGACACCGGCGACGACGGCGTCGGCCTCCGCGCGCAGGCGGTGCACGTCGGCCCGGGCGGTCCCGCCGGTGATCCAGCGGCTGGTGCCGTCGGCGGCGGCGCTGCGGCCGTCGAGGGTGGCGGCGAACTTCCAGGTGACGAAGGGGCGGCCGGTGCGCCGGCTGGTCAGCCAGGCCTCGAGCGGACCGTGCGCCACCTCGTCGGCCAGCACGTCCGGAACCACGTCGACCCCGGCCGCACGCAACGCGTCGGCGCCGCCGGCGGCCTCGGCGGTCCGGTCGGCGCAGGCCACGACGACCCGGGCGACGCCGGCGTCGAGGAGGGCGCGGGTGCACGGGCCGGTGCGGCCGGTGTGCCGGCACGGCTCGAGGGTGACCACGGCCGTGCCCCCGCGCGCCCGCGGGCCGGCCGACTGCAGGGCGACGACCTCGGCGTGCGGGCCCCCAGGCGGGCGCGTCCAGCCCTCGCCCGCGACCACGCCGTCGGCGTCGAGCACGACCGCGCCGACCGGCGGGTTGGGGCTGGTGGTGCCGAGGGCCGCGCGCGACAGCTCGACGGCGCGACGCATCGCGTCGAGCTCGGCCGGGCGGGCGGTGGTCATCGGGTCCCCTCGTGCGCATGGGCGCTCCGGGGACGGACGGCACGGTCGGGTGACCGGACCGCCCGCGCGCGACCTCTCCTCCGGACTCTCACCGTCGGTCCTGGACTTGCACCAGGTCCACCGCTGGCTGGCTGCGAGCGGGTCGCGGACTGTCACCGCCGGTTCGGACTTGCACCGACCCCGGTAGCGCGCTTGCTGTGCTCCGAGTCTGCCACGCGAGGCGGTGCGTCCGCCTGCCCCGGCCGGGTGGCGGTGCTCACGCCGCTGCCCTGGCCGGTTCAGCATCCGCCTGAGCGGTCTGGCCGGCGGGCTGAGCGCGAGGCTGCCGCGGAACCGGACAGGTGGAGGATGCTCCGGCCACGGCGGGCGGGGGACGGCGTGCGCCGAGCCGCCGCGCGCGGGCGGTCAGGCGGGGCGGGCGCCCGCGACGTGCGGGCCGGCCTTCTCGCGCAGCGCCTCGACGGCCCTTGCGGGGTCGTCGGCCCCGTAGACGGCGCTGCCGGCGACGAAGACGTCGGCGCCGGCCTCGGCGCACCGCTCGATCGTGTCGGCACTGACGCCGCCGTCGACCTGCAGCCAGACGTCGAGGTCGCGGCCGGCGATGGCCTCGCGGGCCCTGCGCAGCTTGGGCAGCACGACGTCGAGGAACGACTGGCCGCCGAAGCCCGGCTCGACGGTCATGACCAGCAGCATGTCGAGCTCGGGCAGCAGGTCGGCGTAGGGCTCCACGGGTGTGGCCGGCTTGAGCGCCATGCCGGCCCTGGCACCGGCGCTGCGCAGGGCGCGGGCCAGCCGCACCGGGGCAGCGGCAGCCTCGACGTGGAAGGTGACGCTCCCGGCGCCTGCCTCGGCGTACTGGGGGGCCCACCGGTCGGGGTCCTCGATCATGAGGTGGCAGTCGACCGGCAGCGACGTCGCCGCGATCAGCGCCTCGACCACGGGCAGGCCCAGCGTCAGGTTCGGCACGAAGTGCCCGTCCATGACGTCGACGTGCGCCCAGTCGGCGGTCGGGGCGATCCGGGCGAGCTCGTCGGCGAGGTGGGCGAAGTCGGCGGACAGGATGCTCGGGGAGATCTGGGCGCGGCGTTCGGTCACCGGGTCAGCCTAGGAGCGCGCGCCACTGACTTGATCAACAGGAGGCCGGCAGCGCGCCGCGCGGGCGTGTCGCGGCGGATCTCCTGTTGATCAGCGAAGGGCCGGCAGGGACTGTCACACGCGGTGGCGGAGGAGCGCGAGGAACATCGCGTCGGTGCCGTGCCGGTGCGGCCACAGCTGCACGGCGGGGCCGTCGCCGAGGTGCGGGACGCCGTCGAGCAGCGGCCGGACGTCGACCTGCTCGAGCTCGGGGTGCCGGCGCAGGGCGTCGGCGACCGGGACGGCGGTCTCGGCCAGGTGCGGTGAGCAGGTGGCGTAGACGAGGACTCCCCCGGGCCGCAGCAGGATCGCCGCGCTGTCGAGCAGCTCGCGCTGCAGCCGGGTGAGGCCAGGCAGGTCGCTGGGCTGCCGGCGCCAGCGCGCCTCGGGTCGCCGGCGCAGCGCGCCGAGGCCGCTGCACGGCGCGTCGAGGACGATGCGGTCGACCGAGCCGGGGCGCAGCGGCGGCCGGCGCGCGTCGGCCGTGACGACGAGCGGCACGCCGGAGCGCTGCACGAGCCCGGCGCGGTGCGGCTGCACCTCGAGGGCGAGCAGCCGGGCGCCGCGCTGGCCGGCGACGGCGTCGAGGAGCGAGGCCTTGCCGCCGGGGCCGGAGCAGAGGTCGACCCAGAGCCGGTCCGGGCCGTCGAGCGGTGCGCGCGCGAGGGCGAGCGCGACGAGCTGGCTGCCCTCGTCCTGCACGCCGGCCCGACCGTCGCGCACCGGCTCGAGCCCGCCCGGGTCGCCTTCGGACAGGCGCACCGCGTGCGGCGACCACGGCCCGGGGCGGCCGCCGCTGACCTCGATCAGCTCCTCGCGCGGCATGCGGCGGGCCACGAGGTGCACCTCGGGCCGGGCGTCGTCGGCGGCGAGAGCGGCGGCGGTCTGTTCGAGGCTGCCGCGCAGGGCGTCGCGGAAGGCCGACACGATCCACCTCGGGTGGCTGTGCTCGAAGGCGAGCGCCTCGAGCGGCTCCTCCGGTCGCAGCTGCGCGATCCACGCCTCGACGTCCTGCGCGGCCACCTTGCGCAGCACCGCGTTGACGAAGCCGACCGGGCCGGCGCTCAGCACCCGCCGCGCGAGGTCGACGGTGGCGGACACGGACGCGTGCGTCGGGATCCGGGTCCGCAGCAGCTGGTGGGCGCCGAGCCGCAGGACGTCGAGCACGGGCGGGTCGACCTCGGCGAGCGGGCGGTCGACGCAGGCCTGGAGGACGGCGTCGTAGAGACCCCGGCCGCGCAGGGTGCCGTAGGCGAGCTCGGTGGCGAGGGCCGCGTCGCGGGTGTCGAGGCGGCGCTCGCTCAGCAGGCCGGGAAGCACGAGGTTGGCGTAGGCGTCCCGCTCGCGGACGGCGGTGAGCACGTCGTAGGCGGCCTGGCGCGACGGGTCGACCGGCGGGGGCCGGTAGCCGCCGGCGGCGCGGCGGCGTCGGTCGTCCGGCCGGCCGCCGCCAGCCGGCCGGCCGGTGCCCTGACCGCGGCCGGCGCCCTGGCCGCTGCGGCGCGAACCGCGCGGGCGGTCGCCTCCCGGCGTGCTCACGTGAACCGCTCGCCGGGCTCGAGGCGCAGCCCGCGCAGCCAGTCGACGGCGGGCATGGCGCCCTTGCCCTCCGGTCGCACCTCGCCGAGCCGCACCGGCGCGGTGGCCGTGCCGACGGCGCCGTCGGGAGTCACCTCGCCGGGCTCGAGCGGCGGGGCGTCGAGCGGCGTCACCGGGCCGAGCTTGACCCGACGGTCGCGCAGCGTCGTCCAGGCTCCGGGGGCCGGGGTGCACGCCCGGACCAGCCGGTCGACGCGCACGGCCGGAGCCGCCCAGTCGACCCGCGCGTCGCCGGTGCCGAGCTTGGGGGCCAGGCTGACGCCCTCGGCCGGCTGCGGCACGGCCTGCACGCGGCCGACCTCCAGCCCGTCGAGGGTGGCGACGAGCAGCTCGGCGCCGGCGGTCGCCAGGCGCGCCAGCAGGTCGCCGCTGGTGTCGGTCGGGCGGATCCGCTCGGTGAGCACCCCGAAGACCGGCCCCGTGTCCAGGCCCTCCTCGAGCCGGAAGGTGCTGGCGCCGGTGACCTCGTCCCCGTGCAGCACCGCGTGCTGCACGGGCGCCGCGCCCCGCCAGGCGGGCAGCAGCGAGAAGTGCAGGTTGACCCAGCCGTGCCGGGGGAGGTCGAGCAGTTCCCGCGGCACCAGCGCGCCGTAGGCGACGACCGGCACGCAGCCGGGCGCCAGCTCGCGCAGCCGCTGCTGGAACGCCTCGTCGCGCGGGTGCGCGGGGGTGAGCACCTCGACCCCGGCCTCGACCGCGCGCTCCTTGACCGGGCTGGGGCGCAGCGTCCGGCCGCGGCCGGCGCGCGCGTCGGGCCGGGTGACGACGGCGACGACGTCGTGGCTGCTGGCCAGCAGCGCCGTCAGGCTCGGCACCGCCGGCTCGGGGGTGCCGGCGAAGACCAGCCTCAGCGTGCGCGCCCGAACAGCGGGTGCGGGCTGGCCTTGACCACCGGCTTCGGCTCGCCCGACCACTCGGCGTCGCGGATCGCGGCCATGGCCGCGCGCTTGGTCTCGGGGTCGAGCCGGTCGATGAACAGCACGCCGTCCAGGTGGTCGGTCTCGTGCTGCACGCACCGGGCCATGAGGTCGCTCCCCTGCACGGTGACCGGGTCCCCGTACACGTTCTGGCCGTGCGCGACCACGTGCTGCTTGCGCACGCAGTCGAAGGTCAGGCCGGGCAGCGACAGGCATCCCTCCTCGCCGTCCTGCTCCTCGTCGCTCGGGAAGTGCAGCACCGGGTTGACGAGGTGGCCGATGACGTCGTCGACGTCGTAGACGAACACCCGCAGGCCGACCCCGAGCTGCGGGGCGGCGAGGCCGACGCCGGGCGCCTCGAGCATCGTGTCGACGAGGTCCTGGACGAGGACCCGCAGCTCCTTGTCGAAGGTGGTCACCGCCTCGGCCGGGGTGCGCAGCACGGGGTCACCGAGGAGGCGGATGGGTCGCAGGGCCACGCGACCATCGTAGGCGGCGCGGCCGGCCGCTGGATCAGGCCAGCTCGCGGGGGTCGACCTCGATCCGTACGGGTTCGGCCTTGCGGGCGCTGCGGGTCGCGGCCACAGTCCGGAGCGCGGCGGTCAGCTCACGGCTGCGGCTCCTCGGCACCCGGACGATCAGCCGTTCCTCGTCGTCGGCCGCGGGCACCGGGCCGAGCAGCTCGACGCCGTCGAGCTGCGGCGGCAGCTCGGCTGAGACCTCCGCCAGCGCGGAGGGAGGACCGGTCAGGGACGCCGTGCGGACGGCCGGCGGGAACCCGAGCTCGCGCCGCTCGGCCAGCTCGCGCTCGGCGGCCCAGGGGTGGTCCCAGCGCACCAGGGCCTGGACCTGCCGCAGCCCGCGGTCGGCGACCACGACGACGCGGCCCCCGCGCGCCGCAGGCCGGGCGAGGGCCGCCGCGGCGGTCCAGCGCCGCAGCGCCTCCTCCCCCGCCCGGAGGTCGGGACGGGACAGCAGCGCCCAGGCGTCGAGGAGCACGACGGCGCCGTACCCGTCGTCGGCGACCGGTTCGGCGCCGGGCGTGGCGATCACCAGCGCCCGGCCGCCGGGAACCGTCGCGAGGACGGCGTCACGCCCGGAGGTGCGCACCGGGACGCCGGGGAAGGCGCGGCCCAGCTCCTCGGCGGTGCGCCGCGATCCGACGACGGCGGCGCGCAGCTGCCGCCGCTCGCACACCGGGCACGCCCAGTCGCCGGCGAGCCGGCCGCACCAGCGGCAGGACGCGACGGCCTGGCCGGAGGCCAGGGCGAGCGGACCGGAGCAGGCCGGGCAGCGGGCCGGAGTGCGGTCGGTGGCGCAGGCCAGGCTCGGCGCCCACCCGCGACGCGGCACCTGCACGAGCACCGGTGCGTCGGCGTCGAGGGCGGCACGGGCGGCCGCGAAGGCGGTGGCGGGCAGCCGGGCGGCCTGGGCGAGCGGGTCACGGGCCAGCTGGTCGTCGGAGGTGCCGTCGACCGCCGGCACCTGCTCGCGCAGCGCAGCCCGGTCGGCGACGACGGGGTGCGCCCAGCCGCTCTCGACGAGCAGCTGGCCCTCGGCGGTGCGGGCGTGCCCGGCGATCAGGGCCGCGGCTCCGGCCAGGTGCGCCCGGAGCACCAGCACCTCGCGCACGTGCGGGTAGGGCGCCCGGGGCTCGACGTGCAGGTCGTCGCCGTCGTCCCAGACGACGACGAGGCCGAGGTGGGCGACCGGGGCGAAGGCGGCGGCGCGGGTGCCGACGACGACGCGCAGCGTGCCCCGGCGCACGGCCAGCCACCGCCGGTACCGCTCGGCCGGGCCGAGATCGGCCGTGAGGGCGGCGGCGGGAACGCCCGCCTCCGCGAGCGCAGCGGCGACCCTGGCCACGTCGCGGCCGTCCGGGACCACGACCAGCGCGCCCCGACCGCCGGCCGCGCATGCCTGCACCGCGGCCGCGACCTCCGCCGGCCACGTGGGTCCGGGCATCGCCGTCCACACCCCCCGCGGGGCGCGGCCGTCGGCGAGGGCCTCGAGCAGCCCCGGACCGGCCGGGTAGCGGGTCCACGTGCCGACCTCCGGCGCAGGCGGCAGGGGACCCGCGTCGCCGGCGGGCTCGGCCTCGACGCGCGCGTGCCGGGGCGGCAGGGCCAGGCGCAGGACGTCGGGCAGGGTGCCGGCGGTGCGGGCGGCCACCTCGCGGGCGAGCGCCAGCACGTCCGTGGTGAGGACGGGCTCGGGGCTGACCAGCTTCAGCGGCTCGAGCCGGCCGTCGTGGTCGCTGGTGGCCGCGCGCTCGAGCAGCCAGCCGTCGACCAGCCGCCCGGCGAAGCGCACCCGCACCCGACAGCCGGGCTGCGCGTCGTCGGCGACGGCGGCCGGGACGGCGTAGTCGAACGGCCGGTCCAGGTGCGCGAGGCCGCTGTCGACCGCGACCCGAGCCACCGGGAGATCGGCGGCGGTCTCGGGCGGCGGCGGGCGCTCGCGGGTGCGCGGGGGGCGGCGCCGCGAGGTGCGCGCCTGCTCCCCCGCCGTCATCCGCGCGAGGCTAGCCAGCCCCTCCGACACGGCCGTCGCCTCCCGCTGCGTCAGACACCCGGAGCCGCCGCAGGCTCAGGACTTCTGACGCAGGCCGTGGCACGCGCGGCTGCGTCAGACACCCGGAGCAGCCGCAGGCTCAGGACTTCTGACGCAGGGGGTTACTGGCCGGCGGCCTTCTTGAGCAGGTCGGCGCGGTCGGTGGTCTCCCAGGTGAAGTCCGGGAGCTCACGGCCGAAGTGGCCGTAGGCCGAGGTCTGGCTGTAGATCGGCCGGAGCAGGTCGAGGTCGCGGATGATCGCGGCCGGGCGCAGGTCGAAGGTCTCGGTGATGGCGGCCTGCAGCGTCGCGTCGTCGACCACGCCGGTGCCGGCCGTGTCGACGAACAGCCCGACCGGCTCGGCCTTGCCGATCGCGTAGGCGACCTGCACCTCGCACCGGCTGGCCAGGCCGGCGGCGACGACGTTCTTGGCCACCCACCGCATCGCGTAGGCGGCGGAGCGGTCGACCTTGGACGGGTCCTTGCCGGAGAAGGCGCCGCCGCCGTGGCGGGCGTAGCCGCCGTAGGTGTCGACGATGATCTTGCGGCCGGTGAGGCCGGCGTCGCCCATGGGGCCGCCGATGACGAACTTGCCGGTCGGGTTGACCAGGAGCCGGTAGCCCTCGGTCTCGAGGTCGAGCGCAGCGACCTCGGGGGCGATGACCTGCTCGGCGATGTCCGGCTTGAGCAGCGTCTCGATGTCGATGTCCTCGGCGTGCTGCGACGAGACGACGACGGTGTCGAGCCGGACGGGCCTGCCGTCGGCGTACTCGATGGTGACCTGCGTCTTGCCGTCCGGACGCAGGTAGGGCACGGTGCCGTCCTTGCGCACGGCGGTCAGCCGGCGGGCGAGCCGGTGGGCCAGCGCGATCGGCAGCGGCATGAGCTCAGGCGTCTCGTCGCAGGCGAAGCCGAACATCAGGCCCTGGTCTCCGGCGCCCTGGCGCTCGAGCTCGTCGCTCTCGCCCTCGACGCGGTGCTCGTAGGCGTCGTCGACGCCCTGGGCGATGTCGGGCGACTGCCGGCCGATGGAGACGCTGACACCGCACGAGGCGCCGTCGAAGCCCTTGCGGCTGGAGTCGTAGCCGATCTCGAGGATGGTGCTGCGGACGATCTCGGGAACGTCGGCGTAGCCCTCTGTGGTGACCTCGCCGGCGATGTGCACCTGACCGGTGGTGATGAGGGTCTCGACGGCCACCCGGCTCTTCGGGTCCTGGCGCAGCAGGTCGTCGAGGATCGCGTCGCTGATCGCGTCGGAGATCTTGTCGGGGTGGCCCTCGGTGACCGACTCGGACGTGAACAGACGACGGGACACGGGGCTCCTCTGGGGTCGCGGCTCGCGCGGACGCGCGCAGGCTCTCGCGGCAGAGACTAGCGAAGGCGCTCGGCGACGAGGTCCCACACGAGGTCCGCGACGGCGTCCTTGCTGCCGAGCGGGATCTCGGTCGAGGAGCCGTCGGCCGCCAGCACCACCGCGGCGTTCTGGTCGGTCTCGAAGCCGGTCGGGTGCCCGGGCTCCCCCACCTCGTTGACCACGAGCAGGTCGCACCCCTTGCGGGCCAGCTTGGCCCGCGCGTGCTCGAGCACCGAGCCGTCGGCGTCACCGGTCTCGGCGGCGAAGCCGACGAGCACCTGCCCGGCCCGCCGGAGCCGGCCGAGCTCGGCCAGCACGTCCGGGTTCTGCACCAGCTCGACGGTGAGGGTGTCGGTCTTCTTGCGCTTGGTGGCCAGGCGCTCGACCGGCCGGTAGTCGGCCACCGCGGCGGCCATGACGACGGCGTCGGCCGACGCGGCCTCGCCGAGCACGGCGTCGCGCAGCTCGACCGCGCTGGTCACGCGCAGCACCTTCGCGCCGGCGACGTCGGGCAGGGCCGACGACGTCACGAGCACCACCTCGGCCCCGCGGGCGACGGCGGTGCGGGCGAGCGCGTGCCCCTGCCGGCCGCTGCTGCGGTTGCCGAGGTAGCGCACCGGATCGAGGTGCTCACGGGTGCCGCCGGCGCTGACCACCACGCGACGTCCGCGCAGGTCCGGCTCGCGCGCACCGCGGGCCAGCACGGCCAGGCACACGCGCGCCAGCTCGTCCGGGTCCGGCAGGCGGCCCTTGCCGGAGTCGGCACCGGTCAGCCGGCCCACCGCCGGCTCGACGACGACGACGCCGCGTCCGCGCAGCACGGCGACGTTCTCCTGCGTCGCGGGGTGCTCCCACATCTCGGTGTGCATCGCCGGAGCCAGCACGACCGGGCAGCGGGCGGTGAGCAGGGTGTTCGTGAGCAGGTCGTCGGCCAGGCCGTGCGCGGCCTTGGCGAGCAGGTCGGCCGTGGCCGGCGCGACGACGACGAGGTCGGCGGACTGGCCGATGCGCACGTGCGGCACCTCGTGCACGTCCTGCCAGGGACTGGTCGTGACGGGCGCGCCGGACAGGGCCGCCCAGGTCGGCGCGCCGACGAACTCGAGCGCCGCGGCCGTGGGCACGACGCGGACCTCGGAGCCGCTCTCGGTCAGCCGCCGGAGCAGCTCGACCGCCTTGTAGGCCGCGATGCCGCCCGAGACGCCCAGGACGACGCGCGGGCGGCCCGGCACGGACGGCTCCTAGGAGGCCGCGGGGTCGGCGACCTGCTCGTGCGAGAGCAGGCCCTCGTTGATCTCGCGGAGCGCGATCGACAGCGGCTTCTCCTGCACGCCGGTCTCGACCAGCGGGCCGACGTACTCGAGCAGGCCCTCGCCGAGCTGGCTGTAGTAGGCGTTGATCTGGCGCGCGCGCTTGGCGGCGTAGATGACCAGGCTGTACTTGGAGTCGGTGCGGTCGAGCAGCTCGTCGATCGGCGGGTTGGTGATGCCGATCGGGTTCGCGACGGTGCCGGCCAACAGGTGCTCCTCAGACAGGGAAGATCAGATCTGGAGCAACGCTACCAGCCGGTCGGCCGCCTCCTCGAGGTCGTCGTTGACCACGACGACGTCGAACTCGTCCTCCGCGGCCATCTCGATGCGGGCGAGGTCCAGCCGGCGGCGGACCCGCTCGGGGTCCTCCGTGCCGCGGCCGGTGAGGCGTCTGGCCAGCTCGTCGAACGACGGCGGCGCGAGGAACACCAGCTGCGCCTCGGGCATCGCCTGGCGCACCTGCCGGGCTCCCTGCAGCTCGATCTCGAGCAGCGCCGGCACCCCTGAGGCCAGCCGCTCCTCGACCGGGCGCCGCGGCGTGCCGTAGGAGTTGCCGGCGTAGGTGGCGTGCTCGAGCAGCTCGCCGGCGGCGGCCAGGCGGTCGAACTCCTCGCGGCGGACGAAGTGGTACTGCACCCCGTCGACCTCGCCGGGCCGGGGAGCGCGGGTGGTGACGGACACCGACAGCCACACCTGCGGGTGCCGACGCCGGACGGCGGCGATGACGCTGCCCTTGCCGACCCCGGACGGCCCGGACAGGACGGTCAGGCGGCCACCCCCGGTCGTCTCGGCGGGCACCGGGTTCAGGAGGCGTCGAAGCGCCGCTGCAGCGCCTCGCGCTGCTTGGCACCCAGCCCGCGCACCCGGCGGGAGGGCGAGATCTCGAGCTCTTCCATGATCTGCTGCGCCTTCACCTTGCCGACCCGAGGCAGCGACTCGAGGACCGCGACCACCTTCATCTTGCCGATGACGTCGTCGGACTCCCCCTCGTCGAGCACCTCCGACAGGCTGGTGCCGCTCGTCTTGAGCCGCACCTTCAGGGCGGCGCGCGCACGCCGCGCAGCGGCCGCCTTCTCCAGGGCGGCCGCCCGCTGCTCGGGCGTCAAGGGCGGCAGTGCCACGCGGTTCCTCCGCTCGGGGGGTTGTGTCGCCGGAAACCTAGCGGTCGCGCGCGTGGCCGGGCAACGGGGCACCGTGGCGCTCCCGCCGGCGGGACGCAAAGGCGAGCCGCGCAGGGCCTCAAGTCCTCGGCGACGACGCCGAAGCACCTCCGAAGGCGCCGCTCGTCGGCGCGCGCGTCGGCTGCCGCACGACGGCGGAACGGAGTTCGGGTTGCTGCCGGGAAACGGAACGGGCGCGCTGCGCGCGCACGTCCCGGCGCCGCACGCAGCGGCGGCCCGCGCACGGTCCGCACCGGGCGCCGGACGCTTCGAGCGGGCGGCCGCTGTCGGGGTCCTGCTGCTGTTCGCCTGGCTCCTCCTGCCGGTCGCAGACCCTGGGGTCGACGCAGCCGTCAGCGGCACCGCCTGGTCGGTGTCGGCCGGGCTCGCCGCCTGGCGCTGCCTGCGCCGGGCCCGTCGTCGAGGCCCCGGCCACCGCGCGTGGTGGCTGCTGGCTGCGGCAGCGACCGCCTGGGGCACCGGCGCGACGGTGTGGGCGATCAGCTGCGCTACGGCAGGCGCCTCCCCGCCGTTCCCGTCACCGGCCGACCTCGGCTTCCTGCTGTTCCCGCCGCTGGCGATCGCCGGGCTGCTGCTGCTGCCGGGCCTCCCCCTGTCCGCGACCACCCGGGTCCGCCTCCTCGTGGACGGGGCGGCCGCGACCACGGCCCTGGTCCTGGTCGCCTGGCTCGCCGGCATGGCCCAGGTCCAGGGCGACAGCCCGGCGGCCGACGTCGGGCGGCTGCTGTTCGTCGGCCTGGACGTGCTCGCCGCCACGCTGGGCCTGCTCGTCCTCGACCGGATCCGGCCGGGATCACTGCCGGCGGCTCGCCGCGCGGCGGCGGGCGTCGTCGTGGTCGTCCTCTCGGACGTGCTCTACAGCGCTCTCGCCAGCACCTCGGAGTACGCCGTGGGAACCGTCGCCGACGCGTTGTGGTGCACCGGGTTCCTCGTGCTCGCGTCGGCCGCCGGGGTCCGGGGCGGAGCGATCGACGACCCGCGGCCGGGCACCCGCCTGCTCCCCCTGCTGCCCGCCGCCGCCGCCGGGGTGTCGCTGCTGCTGTCTGGCCGGCTCCTGACCGGCCTCGACCCGGTGCTCGTGGCGGTCGTCACCACCCTGGGCGGCGCGCTCACGGCCCGGCAGGTGCTCCTCGGTCTCGAGAACGCCGCCCTGCACCGGTCGCTGGGGCGCAAGGTCGCCGAGCGCACCGAGCAGCTGCAGGCCGCGGTCGACGCCGCGCACCGCAGCGCTCGCACCGACCCGCTGACGGGTCTCCCGAACCGCGAGGGGTTCGTGGAGGCGGTGGCGGAGGCCCTGTCGACCGCGCTGCCGGATGCGCACAGCGCCGTGCTCCTGGTCGACCTCGACCGCTTCCAGGAGATCAACGACGGTCTCGGGCACGACGTGGGTGACACCGTCCTGCAGGCGGCTGCGCGGCGCCTGGCCTCCGGTCTGCGGAGCGGTCAGCTGCTGGGCCGGCTCGGCGGCGACGAGTTCGGGGTGCTGCTCACGGGGCTGCGCGGCGAGGCCGACGCGACCGCCGTGGCCGAGCGCCTGGTCCTGCGCATGCAGCACCCGCTCGAGCTCGGCCGGCTCGAGGTGGTCGTGGCCGCGACCGCGGGGCTCGCCTCGGCGTCGGGACCGGCGGGCGATCGGACGGCGTGCGCGCTCGCGGTCCGCGAGCTGCTGCGGGACGCCGACACCGCGCTGCACGCGGCCAAGGCCGACGGCGGCGACGCCGTGCGCGTCTTCGTGCCGGAGATGCACCAGGCCGTGCGGCGGAGCCTGCAGCTGCAGGTGGACCTGCGCAGCGCGCTGTCCGCGCGGGCGCTGCAGGTGCACTACCAGCCTGTCGTCGACCTCCTGGCCGACCGGGTGGTCGGGGTCGAGGCGCTGGCCCGATGGACCCACCCGACGCAGGGGCCGGTCTCACCGCTGGCCTTCATCGCCGCCGCGGAGCGCAGCGGCCTGGTGGTCGAGCTCGAGCGGGTCGTCCTCGACACCGCGTGCGCGCAGCTCGCCCGCTGGCGGCGCACCAGCCCGGGCCTGACGGTGGCGGTGAACGTGAGTGCCCGTCACCTGCGCGAGCGCGACTACCTTCCCACCGTCATGGCGACGCTCGGCCGGTACGCCCTCCCGCCGTCGGCGCTCGTCCTCGAGGTGACCGAGAGCCTGCTGTTCCACGACGACGAGTCGGCCCGGCAGGTGCTCGAGCAGCTGCACACCACCGGTGTGGGCCTGGCCCTCGACGACTTCGGCACCGGCTACTCGTCGCTGTCGCGACTGGTGGACTACCCGTTCGACACCCTCAAGGTCGACCGTTCCTTCGTCAGCGCCATCGACGGCACGAGCGGCACCGCCGTGCTCACCGCGACGCTCGCCATGGCGCGCGGCCTGGGCATGCGGGTGGTGGCCGAGGGCGTGGAGACGACCGACCAGCTCGACTTCCTGGCCGACGCCGGGTGCGAGCTCGCCCAGGGGTACCTGCTGTCGCGGCCCGGGCCGGCCGAGGTCGTCGGGCCGGCCCTGACCCGGCGGCTGCTGCCGGCCCCGCGCCAGCCGCGCTGACCGGCTCAGCTCAGCCGGCCAGCTGTGCGGCGAGCGCCGCGGCGGCGGCACCGGGATCGGCAGTGCCGGTGATCGGGCGGCCGATGACGAGCAGGTCGGCGCCGTCGTCGAGCGCCTGCTGCGGAGTCGCCACCCGCACCTGGTCCTGCAGCGCGCTGCCGGCCGGCCGCACACCGGGCGTGATGAGCGTGACGTCGGGGCCGACCTCGGCGCGGACTGCGCGCACCTCCTGCGGCGAGCACACCAGCGCCCGGGCACCGGCACCGACGGCGAGGACGGCCAGCCGCCGCACCGCGTCGAGCGGCGGGCCGGCGAGGCCCACGCTGTCGAGCGTGGCGGCGTCGGAGCTGGTGAGCACCGTGACCGCCGCGATGTCGACGTGCGGCGCCGCTTCCACGGCCGCGCGCACCATGTCCGGGCCGCCGACGGCGTGCACCGTCAGGTACCGCGGGGCCAGCCGGGCCAGGCTCCGCGCGGCACCGGCGACGGTGTTCGGGATGTCGTGCAGCTTGAGGTCGAGGAACAGGTCGACCCCGCTCCCGCCGCGCACGACGTCGGCGATCGTCGGCCCGGTGCGGCAGTAGAGCTCGAGGCCGACCTTGACCACCGACACGTGCGGAGTGACCGCCTGCGCCCAGCGGGCGGCCGTCTCGACGTCGGGCGCGTCGAGCGCGACCGCGATCGGCGCCCTCACGCCGGTTCCTCCGCCAGGACGTCCCCGACCGGGTCCGGGTCCTCGGGGACGTAGGTCTCCGGCGGGCGGTGGGCCAGCCCGACGGCGTCGGCGAACCGGTCGAACCCGCGCTGCTGCAGAGCCTGCTCCAGCTCGGCCAGCACCCGCACGGGCGCGGTCGGGTCGCCGAAGACGGTGGTGCCGACGCTGACCGCCCTCGCCCCGGCCAGCACGAACTCGAGCGCGTCGAGGCCGGTGCGGATGCCGCCCATGCCGAGCACCGGGACGTCGGGCAGCGCCTGGTGCACCTGCCACACGCAGCGCACCGCTACCGGCCGGATGGCCGGGCCGGAGAGCCCGCCGGTGACCCCGGCCAGCACGGGCCGCATCCGGTCGGTGTCGATGGCCATGCCCAGGAGCGTGTTGATGACCGACAGGCCGTCGGCCCCGGCGTCGACGCAGGCCCGGGCCACCTGCGTGATGTCGGTGACGTCGGGCGAGAGCTTGGCGAAGACCGGGATGCTCGGGGTGGTGTTGCGGCGCACCGCCTCCACCACTGCGGAGGCGGCACGCGGGTCGCAGGCGAACACCTGCCCGCGGTCCTCCACGTTGGGACAGGAGATGTTCACCTCGACCATCGTCAGGCCGGGTCGGCCGCGCAGCTTCTGGGCCAGGCGCACGTAGTCGTCGACGCTCCCGCCGGCGATGGACACGACGGCGCGGGCGCCCCGCGCCGCCAGCCAGGACAGGTCGTGCTCGAGGAAGTGGTCGATGCCCGGCCCTTGCAGCCCGATGCTGTTCAGCATCCCGCTGGGCGTCTCGGCCATCCGGGGGGTCGCCCGGCCCGAACGTGGCGCCAGCATGATCGACTTGGTGACGACCCCGCCGATCGCCGTCACGTCGAAGAACTGGTCGAGCTCCTGACCGGCCGCCGCGCAACCCGACGCCGTGAACACCGGGTTGGGGAACTCGAGCCCGGCGAGGGTGGTGCGCATGTCGGTCATCAGTGCCCTCCTGCGGGGGCGCCGAGCGCGTCGGCGGGGACGGTGCCGGGCCCCTCGAAGACGGCGTCCCAGCGCAGCCGGTCACCACGGAACACCGGGCCCTCGACGCAGGAGCGCACCATGCGCGTGACGCCGTCGTCGCCGACGACCGGCAGCACGCAGGTCATGCACACGCCGATGCCGCAGGCCATGGACTCCTCGACCGCGACCTGGCTGGGGATGCCCTGCGCCGCCGCGATGTCGGCGACCGCACGCAGCATCGGCATCGGACCGCAGGCGTAGACGACGTCGCTGCGGGTGCGCTCGAGCACCGAGGGCAGGACGTCGCTGACGCGGCCCTTGTCCCCCGCCGACCCGTCGTCGGTGGTGAGGGCGATCGAGGTGGCGATCCGCTTGGCCTCGAGCTGGCCGAACAGGCGGTCGCGGCTGGCGGCCCCGAGGACGACGTCGACGCGGCAGCCGCGCTCGCGCAGCGCGGTGGCGAGCGGCAGCAGCGGTGCGCTGCCGTAGCCGCCGCCGACGAGGGTCGCGTTGGCCGCGGTCTTCGGCAGGCGGAAGGGCTTGCCGAGCGGCCCCACGATGTCGATGCGGTCCTGCGGGCGGCGGGCGGCGAGCCACGCGGTGCCCTTGCCGTGCACGGAGAAGACGAACTCCACCGTCCCGCCGTAGACGCCGCGGTCCTTGACGTCGTAGACGGCGAACGCCCGGCGCAGCAGCATGCTCGACTCGGCGCCGCCGACCTGCACGGCGACGAAGTGCCCCGGGCGGGTCAGCTCGGGGATGCCGGGGGCGACGACCGTCATGGCGTTGTAGGCACCGACCTTGCGCAGCGACAGCACCTCGCCCTGCACCTGCAGCGGCATCAGGCATCCGTCCGAGCCGCGGCCAGCAGCTGGTGGTGCTCCTGCAGGGACCGCACGCCGATGTCGCCTCGCACCATCGCCTCGATGCCCTGCACCGCCGCAGCCGCGCCCTGAACAGTGGTCACGCACGGGACGCCGCGGGTCACGGCCGCCGTCCGGATCTCGTAGCCGTCGACGCGCGCGCCGACCCCCCACGGGGTGTTGACGATGAGGTCGATCTCACCGGCCAGCACCATGGGCACGACGTCGTCGCCCTTGCCCTCCGAGTGCTTGCCGACGACGGTGGTCGGCACACCGTTGCGCCGGAGCACCTCGGCGGTGCCCTCGGTGGCGAGCACCTCGAAGCCGAGGTCGGCCAGCCGCTTGACCGGGAAGAGCATCGCTCGCTTGTCGCGGTTCGCGACGCTGACGAACACCCGCCCCTTCGTCGGCAGCGCCCCGTAGGCCGCAGCCTGCGACTTGGCGAAGGCGGTGCCGAAGACGGCGTCGATCCCCATGACCTCGCCGGTCGACTTCATCTCCGGCCCGAGCAGCGTGTCGACGCCGTGGAAGCGACCGAAGGGCAGCACCGCCTCCTTCACCGAGATCGGGGCGTCGTAGGGGACGTCGCCGCCGTCGCCGACGGCCGGGAGCAGGCCCTCGTCGCGCAGCTGCTGCACCGTCGCGCCGAGCATCACCCGTGCCGCGGCCTTCGCCAGCGGCACGGCGGTGGCCTTGCTCACGAACGGTACGGTGCGGCTGGCCCGTGGGTTGGCCTCGAGCACGTAGAGCACGTCGTCCTTGAGGGCGTACTGCACGTTGAGCAGTCCGCGCACGCCGACGCCGTCGGCGATGAGACGGGTGCTCTCGCGGATGCGGTCGAGGTCCTTGCGGCCGAGCGTGGTCGGCGGGAGCGAGCAGGCGGAGTCGCCGGAGTGGATGCCGGCCTCCTCGATGTGCTCCATGACTCCGCCGAGGAACAGGTCGGTGCCGTCGTAGAGCGCGTCGACGTCGATCTCGACGGCGTCCTCGAGGAACCGGTCGACGAGCACCGGGTGCTCGGGCGTCACGTCGGTGGCGCGCTGGATGTAGCCGACCAGCATCTCGTCGTCGTAGACGATCTCCATGCCGCGGCCGCCGAGGACGTACGACGGGCGCACCAGCACCGGGTACCCGACGTCGTCGGCGATGCGCTTGGCCTCGTCGTAGGACGTCGCGACGCCGTGCCTCGGCGCCGGCAGACCGGCGTCGGCCAGGACCTTGCCGAACGCGCCGCGCTCCTCGGCGAGGTGGATCGCCTCGGGCGGTGTGCCGACGACGGGGACGCCCAGGTCCTTGAGCTCCTGCGCCAGCTTGAGCGGCGTCTGCCCGCCGAGCTGCACCACGACGCCGACGAGGCTGCCGCCGCCCTGCCGGGCCGACTCGCGCTCGGCGTGCACGACCTCGAGCACGTCCTCGACGGTGAGCGGCTCGAAGTACAGCCGGTCGCTGGTGTCGTAGTCGGTGCTGACCGTCTCGGGGTTGCAGTTGACCATCACGGTCTCGAAGCCGGCCGCCGAGAGCGCGTAGCAGGCGTGCACGCAGGCGTAGTCGAACTCGATGCCCTGGCCGATGCGGTTCGGGCCGCTGCCGAGGATGAGCACCTTGTCCTTGCCGCTCGGCGCGACCTCGGTCTCCTCGTCGTAGGCCGAGTAGTGGTAGGGCGTGCGCGCCTCGAACTCGGCCGCGCACGTGTCGACCGTCTTGTAGACCGGCCGCAGTCCGAGCTCGTGCCGGCGGTCGCGCACCTCGTGCTCGCTCACGCCGCGCAGGACCGCGAGCTGCCGGTCGCTGAAGCCGGCCCGCTTGGCCGCGCGCAGCAGGTCCTCCGGCAGCGGTCCCTCCGGTGCGTCGACGACCTCCTGGCGGAGCTCGACGAGCTGCTGCAGCTGGTCGACGAACCAGGGGTCGATGGCCGTGGCGGCGTGCACCTGGTCGATGCTGGCGCCGTATCGAAGGGCCCGCTCGACGTCGTACAGCCGGTCGGCGTGCCCGCGCGAGGCGCGCTCGAGTGCGGCGTCGACGGTGTCGCCGTCGGGGTCCGGCACGGTCCAGAACCCGGTCGCTGTCGTCTCGAGCGAGCGCATCGCCTTCTGCAGCGCCTCGGCGAACGAGCGGCCCATCGCCATCGCCTCGCCGACCGACTTCATCGTCGTGGTCAGGTGCGGGTCGGCACCGGGGAACTTCTCGAAGGCGAACCGCGGGATCTTCACCACGACGTAGTCCAGGCTCGGCTCGAAGCTCGCCGGTGTCTCGCGGGTGATGTCGTTGGGGATCTCGTCGAGGGTGTAGCCGACCGCGAGCTTCGCGGCGATCTTCGCGATCGGGAAGCCGGTGGCCTTCGACGCCAGCGCCGAGGACCGGGAGACGCGCGGGTTCATCTCGATGACGACGATGCGCCCGTCGGCCGGGTTCACCGCGAACTGGATGTTGCAGCCGCCGGTGTCGACGCCGACCGCCCGGATGACGTCGATGCTGATGTCGCGCAGCCGCTGGTACTCGCGGTCGGTCAGGGTCAGGGCCGGGGCGACGGTGATGCTGTCGCCGGTGTGCACGCCCATCGGGTCGAGGTTCTCGATGGAGCAGATGACGACCACGTTGTCGTTGCGGTCGCGCATCAGCTCGAGCTCGTACTCCTTCCACCCGAGGATCGACTCCTCCAGGAGCACCTCGGTGGTGATGCTGGCCTGCAGCCCGGCGCCGCCGATGCGGCGCAGCTCGGCCTCGTCGTGGGCGATGCCGCCGCCGGCTCCGCCCATGGTGAAGCTCGGCCGCACGACGACGGGGTAGCCGAGGTCCTCGACGGCGTCGAGCAGTTCGTCCATGGAGTGGCAGACCGCGCTCCTGGCGCTCTCGGCGCCGATCTGCTCGACGATCTGCTTGAACGCCTGCCGGTCCTCGCCGCGCCGGATGGCGGCGACGTCGGCGCCGATGAGCTCCACGCCGAACTTCTCGAGCACACCGTTGTCGTGCAGGGCCATGGCCGCGTTCAGCGCCGTCTGCCCGCCGAGGGTGGCGAGCAGCGCGTCCGGGCGCTCCTTCTCGATCACCTTCGTGACGAACTCCGGCGTGATCGGCTCGACGTAGGTGGCGTCGGCGAACTCCGGGTCGGTCATGATCGTCGCGGGGTTGCTGTTGATGAGCGTGACGCGCAGGCCCTCGGCGCGCAGCACCCGGCAGGCCTGCGTGCCGGAGTAGTCGAACTCCGCCGCCTGGCCGATGACGATCGGCCCGGAGCCGATGACGAGGACGTGCTCGAGGTCAGTGCGCTTGGGCACGCCGGCCCTCCTTCGCGTTGTCGGCCATCAGCTCGGCGAACCGCTGGAACAGGCCCGTCGCATCGTGCGGACCGGGCGCCGCCTCCGGGTGGTACTGCACCGAGAAGGCCGGCACGTCCAGGCAGCGCAGGCCCTCGACGACGTCGTCGTTGAGGTCGACGTGGCTGACCTCGACGCGGCCGTAGGGGGTGTCGACCGGAGTCCCGTCGGTCGGGGCGTCGACGGCGAAGCCGTGGTTGTGGCTGGTGACGTGCACCCGGCCGGTGGCGCGCTCCATGACCGGCTGGTTCACCCCGCGGTGGCCGTACCGCAGCTTGTAGGTCCCGAGCCCGAGCGCGCGGCCGAGGATCTGGTTGCCGAAGCAGATGCCGAACACCGGCACCCGCTGCTCCAGCACCCCCTGGGCGACCGCGACCGGGCCGTCGGTCGTGGCCGGGTCGCCCGGGCCGTTGCTGAAGAAGACGCCGTCGGGCTCGAGCGCGAGCACGTCGTCGGCGGTGGCGGTGGCCGGGAGCACGTGCACCTCGCAGCCCTGCCGGGCCAGATAGCGGGGTGTGGCGCGCTTGAGGCCGAGGTCGACGGCGGCGATCCGGAACCGCCGGTCCCCCACCGCCTCGACCACGTAGGGCGCGGGCGTGGTCACCTCGTGCGCGAGGTCGGCGCCGACCATCTCGGGGCTCTGCCGCACCCGCTCGACCAGCTCGTCGACGCCGGCGACCGCGTCACCGGAGAAGACGCCGGCGCGCATCGCGCCGCGGTCGCGCAGGTGCCGGGTCAGCGCGCGCGTGTCGACGCCGGCGATGCCGACGACGTCCTGCGCCCGCAGCTCGTCGTCGAGGCTCCGCCGCGACCGCCAGCTGCTGGCGACGCGCGCCGGATCGCGCACGACGTAGCCGCTGACCCAGATGCGGCCCGACTCCGGGTCCTCGTCGTTGACCCCGGTGTTGCCGATGTGCGGCGCCGTCATGACGACGACCTGCTTGTGGTAGCTCGGGTCGGTGAGGGTCTCCTGGTAGCCGGTCATGCCGGTGTTGAAGACCGCCTCACCGAACGTCTGACCCACTGCCCCGTACGCGGTGCCGCGGAAGGTGCGGCCGTCCTCGAGCACCAGGACGGCGGGGGTGCGGGATGTGGCGGTCATGAGGCCTCTTCGACGGGCAGGAGAGCGGTGAGAGCGGCGGCGATACGGCGGTGCTGCTGGTGGTCGTCGGCGCGGAAGCCGGTGGTGAGCAGGCGGTCGCCCAGCTGCCAGTCGACCAGGACGAGGCCGCCCTTGCCGACGACCTTGCCGGCCAGCGCGTCGCCGACCGAGGCGGAGCGCACCGCACGGAGCGGCACGTAGACGTCGTCGCCGCTGTCGCGCTCGAGCAGGACGCCGTCGGTGCGCACGGTCAGCCAACCCGGTGAGCGGGAGGACAGTCCGTGGACGGCCACCCGGTCGAGCCAGTCGCCGGCGAAGGTGGTGCCGACGAACAGCCCCTCGACGGCGGGCACGACGACGTCGCCCTCGGTCGCCGGCGCGACCGGGGGCGGCGGCAGGTCGGCCTGCCGGCGCACCCGGCTCCGCCAGCCGCGCAGCATGAGCAGGCTGACGCCGAGGCCGAAGGCAAGGGTCGCGAGGGTCAGCACGACCCGGTCGGTCGTCACGCCGGACCTGTGACCGCGGCGGCGGGACGGCCGTCGAGCGCCGTCGGGCGACCGCGCAGGAACGTGGCGCGCACCCGCACCGGCAGCTCGCGACCGGCGAAGGGCGTGTTGCGGCTGCGGGTGGCCATCTGCCGTGCGTCGACGGTCCAGGCAGCGCCCGGGTCGACGACCGTCAGGTTCGCCGGCTCCCCCACCGCGATCGGCCGGCCATGGCCCTCGAGCCGCCCGATGCGGGCCGGCGTCTCCGAGAGCCGCGTGGCCAGCGTGCGCCAGGGCAGCCGGTCGCCCATCGCGTCGACGACGACGGCCAGCGCGGTCTCGAGACCGGTCATGCCTGGCAGGGCCGCGCCCCACTCGGTCTCCTTGTCCTCGAGCGCGTGCGGGGCGTGGTCCGTGGCGACGCAGTCGATGGTGCCGTCGGCCAGGCCGGCCCGGAGCGCCTCGACGTCGGCCTCGGTGCGCAGCGGCGGGTTCACCTTGAACACCGGGTCGTAGGTGCCGGCGAGGTCGTCGGTGAGGACCAGGTGGTGCGGGGTGACCTCGGCGGTGACGTCCCAGCCCTTGCTCTTGGCCCACCGGATCAGCTCGACGCTGCCGGCGGTGCTGACGTGGCAGACGTGCAGGCGGCTCCCGACGTGCGCGGCGAGCAGGCAGTCGCGGGCGATGACCGCCTCCTCGGCGACGGCCGGCCAGCCGGTCAGACCGAGCCTGGAGGAGTTGACCCCCTCGTTCATCTGCGCGCCGACGGTGAGCCGCGGCTCCTGCGCGTGCTGGGCGATGACGCCGTCGAACGCCTTCACGTACTCGAGCGCGCGCCGCATCAGGCTGGCGTCGCTGACGCACTTGCCGTCGTCGCTGAACACCCGCACCCGGGCGGCGCTGTCGGCCATGGTGCCGAGCTCGGCCATCTGCTCGCCGCCGAGCCCGACGGTGACCGCGCCGACCGGTGCGACGTCGCAGTGCCCCGCCTCCTGACCGAGCCGCCAGACCTGCTCCACCACCCCGGCGGTGTCGGCCACCGGGTCGGTGTTCGCCATCGCGTGCACCGCGGTGAAGCCGCCGAGAGCCGCGGCGAGGGTGCCGGTCTCGACCGTCTCGGCGTCCTCGCGGCCCGGCTCGCGCAGGTGGGTGTGCAGGTC
>DATLGD010000019.1:0-7118 GCA_035540755.1 Mycobacteriales bacterium
GGGCCGGGGTGTCGCTCTCGGGGTTGCGCTTGGTGAGGACGTTGATCGGCGCGGTGAAGATGTGCAGGTGCTTGGAGTAGGTGACCAGCACGAGGAAGCTCATGATCACCGCGATGTGCGCGACGATCATGACGTCCTCGAGCCGGGCGGCGAAGGTGTCGCCCAGCGGCTCGATCGCCAGGCTGAGCAGCTTGCTGGCGAACGGGGCCCACTCGTTGTCCTGCCACGGCGAGGTGCCGTGCGCGAGCTGCGCGGCCCGGATGAGCAGCAGCGTGATGATGACGGCGCTGATGTAGGCGAGCACGCCCCACGCCGCGCGGTTGTGCGAGCCGTAGAAGCGCGAGCTGCGCTCGACCTTGCCAGGGTCGTTCCGCTTCCGGATGATCGCGAACGCGACCAGGCCCAGGAAGACCGCGACGGCGAAGAAGTCCTCGAGGAAGCCCAGCACCGGCGAGCGCCCGATCAGCGGGATCGCGAACGACTCGGTGAACAGGTGGCCGTACGCCTCGATGATCGTCAGGAACAGGATGACGAAGCCCCAGAACACGAAGAAGTGCGCGATGCCGGGGACGCTCCACTTCAGCAGCCGCTTCTGGCCGAACACCTCGACGGTGTGCGCGGCGAAGCGCCGCACCGCGCCGTCGAGCCGTCCGGGCGACGGCTGGCCGGCCGCGATCATCCTGACCAGGAAGGCCACGCGGCGCGCCGCGATGGCCAGGCAGACGGCCGTGATGAGCAGGCCGAGCACCATCCGCACGAGGATGTGCGTCTCCACGCGATTCCCTCCCGAGGGGGCTGTGCCGGGCACCGTGACCGGGTCTCCCGGCCGCGGCGCCAGCGAGCAGCCTACGGTCGCCAGGCGGCCGCTTGCTACTCGCGAGTAACCGTCCACGGCGGTGCCGTGACGCGCCCATCGTCCCGCGGGCGCGTGGGACCGGTACGAGGGGGTCGGTGTCGGCGCGCCGCGGCGGTCGAGCGAAGCCCCGCGGTCCCGGCCGACGGCGTTGCGTCGCGGCTCGCGGAGAGCCCGGGGTGAGGCGGGTGGTGGATCTCTCGTCCCCCGGCGTCTCGCCTCAGTAGACGGCGGACAGGACCCGGCCCACGGCCCGCACGACCACGACGGTGACCGGGTAGGCGAGCAGCAGGGCCACCACCAGGGCGAGCAGCCGGACGAGCAGGTTCGGACGGCCACGGGGGTCGCGCAGGCCGCTCAGCACACCGCCCAGCGTAGGCCGCCGCCCCCGACGGGAGCCCTCCCGACGGGGGCGGGCCCGCGGCCGGCCGACGGGAGCCCTCCCGACGGGTTCCGGCAGGCCGCAACCCGACGGGAGCCCTCCCCTCGGGTTCGGGCCGGCGGCAGCCCGACGGGAGCCCTCCGCTCGGTGGCCGTACGGTGAGGCGGATCCAAGGAATCAACCTGAGCCGGGAAGGCTCAAGCCGACTTGACGGTTGCACCCGTCGTCAGCACCCTGAGTGCCGCGCACTCAACCCCCGAGCAGGAAAGCGAGACAGCCCCATGGCCCGTGCCGTCGGCATCGACCTCGGTACCACCAACAGCGTCGTGAGCGTCCTCGAGGGCGGTGAGCCGACCGTCATCGCGAACGCCGAGGGCGCCCGTACCACCCCCTCCATCGTCGCGTTCGCGAAGAACGGCGAGGTGCTCGTCGGCGAGGTCGCCAAGCGCCAGGCCGTCACGAACGTCGAGCGCACCATCCGCTCCGTCAAGCGCCACATGGGCACGTCCTGGAAGACCGCCGCGATCGACGGCAAGGAGTACACGCCGCAGGAGATCAGCGCCCGCGTGCTGCAGAAGCTCAAGCGCGACGCGGAGGCCTACCTCGGCGAGGACGTCACCGACGCCGTCATCACCGTCCCGGCCTACTTCTCCGACGCCGAGCGCCAGGCCACCAAGGAGGCCGGCGAGGTCGCGGGCCTCAACGTCCTGCGCATCATCAACGAGCCGACCGCGGCGGCGCTGGCCTACGGGCTCGACAAGGGCGACAAGGAGCAGACGATCCTCGTCTTCGACCTCGGCGGCGGCACGTTCGACGTCTCGCTGCTCGAGATCGGCGACGGCGTCATCGAGGTCAAGGCGACCTCCGGCGACAACAAGCTCGGCGGCGACGACTGGGACCAGCGGATCGTCGACCACCTGGTCAAGACCTTCAACGGCCAGCACGGTATCGACCTGTCCAAGGACAAGATGGCCCTGCAGCGCCTGCGCGAGGCGGCCGAGAAGGCCAAGATCGAGCTGTCGGCGTCGCAGCAGACCGGCATCAACCTGCCCTACATCACCGCCAGCCCCGAGGGGCCGCTGCACCTGGACGTGACGCTGACCCGCGCGGAGTTCCAGCGGATGACGCAGGACCTGCTCGACCGGTGCAAGAACCCGTTCCAGCAGGCCATCAAGGACGCCGGCATGTCGCTCGGCGAGATCGACCACGTCGTCATGGTCGGCGGCTCGACCCGCATGCCCGCCGTCACCGAGCTGGTCAAGGAGCTCACCGGCGGCAAGGAGCCCAACAAGGGCGTCAACCCCGACGAGGTCGTCGCCATCGGCGCGGCCCTGCAGGCCGGTGTCCTCAAGGGCGAGGTCAAGGACGTCCTGCTGCTCGACGTCACCCCGCTGTCCCTCGGCATCGAGACCAAGGGCGGGATCATGACCAAGCTCATCGAGCGCAACACCACGATCCCGACCAAGCGCTCCGAGGTCTTCACCACGGCCGACGACAACCAGCCGTCGGTGCAGATCCAGGTGTTCCAGGGCGAGCGCGAGATGGCGCAGTACAACAAGCGTCTCGGCATGTTCGAGCTGACCGGCCTGCCGCCGGCGCCCCGCGGCGTCCCGCAGATCGAGGTCACCTTCGACATCGACGCCAACGGCATCGTGCACGTGTCGGCCAAGGACCTCGGCACCGGCAAGGAGCAGCGGATGACGATCTCCGGCGGCTCGGCGCTGCCGAAGGACGACATCGAGCGGATGATGCGCGAGGCCGAGCAGCACGCCGAGGAGGACAAGCAGCGCCGGGAGGAGGTCGAGACCCGCAACTCGGCCGAGTCGCTCGTCTACACGACCGAGAAGTTCCTCGGCGAGAACGGCGACAAGCTGCCGGCCGAGGGCAAGAGCGAGGTCGAGTCGCTGCTCTCCGACCTCAAGGCGGTCATCGGCGGCAGCGACACCGCCGCGATCCGCACCGCCGCGGAGGAGCTGGCCCGCAAGAGCTCCGAGGTCGGCGCCGCTCTCTACGCCTCGGCCGGTGCCGAGGGCACACCGACGGCGGACGGCGGCCCGGCCGACGACGGCGTCGTCGACGCCGAGGTCGTCGACGGCGACATCGACCCGGGCACGGAGGACGACCGCAAGTGAGCCGTCCGCACCTGGAGGAGAGCGAGTTCGACCCGGACCGGGTGGTCATCCGCGACAAGCGCCGCCTCGACCCCGAGACCGGTGCGGTCAAGGCGCCGGCCCCCCCGGCCGACGAGCCGGCGGCCGCTGGGGACGGAGTGACCGCGGACGGAGCGGCTGCGGCGGCTCCGGGCGCCCCCGGGACCGCCGGGAGCCCTCCTGACGGGTCGGAGGGGGTGGAAGACCGTGAGGAGGGCTCCGGCGACTCGCGGGTCGCGGAGCTGACGGCCGACCTGCAGCGGGTCTCCGCCGAGTACGCCAACTACCGCAAGCGGGTCGACCGGGACCGCGTGGCCGTCGTCGAGATGGCGACGGCCGGGCTGCTCGCCGAGCTGCTCCCGGTGCTCGACGACGTCGAGCGGGCCCGGCAGCACGGCGACCTCACCGGCGCGTTCGCCGCCGTCGGCGAGCGGCTCGAGGCGGTCGTCGGCAAAGCCGGTCTCGAGAAGTACGGCGAGGCCGGCGAGCCGTTCGACCCTGCCGTCCACGAGGCGCTGATGAACGCCGAGCCCGACCCGTCGGCGAGCGTCGCGGTCTGCGCCCAGGTGCTGCAGCCCGGCTACCGGCTCCGGGGTGGGAGGGTCCTGCGCCCGGCTCGGGTGTCGGTCGCCGAGCCCGGTGCACCGGCCGGGCAGGACGCGCCCGCCGCCGGTTCGAGCGCCGAGCCGGGAGAGCAGCGACCGGAGGCGTGAGAGCGGAGAGGAGGGACACCAGGTGAGCGCACGCGACTACGTCGAGAAGGACTACTACGCCGCCCTCGGCGTCCCGAAGGACGCCTCAACGGCCGACGTCAAGAAGGCCTACCGCAAGCTCGCCACGACGCTGCACCCGGACAAGAACCCCGGCGACGCCGCGGCCGAGGAGCGCTTCAAGGAGGTGTCCGAGGCCTACGACGTGCTGTCCGACGACACCAAGCGGCGCGAGTACGACGAGGCACGCAGCCTGTTCGGCGCCGGCGGTATGCGCAGCGCCCCGGGCGGCTACCCCGGCGGCGGCGTGCCCGGCTTCGACCTGGGTGACCTGTTCGCCCGAGCCGGCGGCGCCGGCGCCGGCGGCGGTCTGGGCGACGCGTTCTCGGGGATGTTCGGCGGCGGGCTGTTCGGCGGCGGCCGCGGTAGGGGGCCGCGTCGCGGCGCCGACGTGGAGACCGCGGTGACCCTCGCCTTCGGCGACGCGCTGCGCGGTGCCACCGTGCCGGTGCGGCTCACCACCTCCGGTCCCTGCACGACCTGCCACGGCAGCGGCGCAGCCCCGGGGACGTCCTCGCGCGAGTGCGGCACCTGTCACGGGCAGGGCGTCACCACGCGCAACCAGGGCGGCTTCGCCTTCTCCGAGCCCTGCCGCGCCTGCCGCGGCGCCGGCCGGGTCGTCGACACGCCGTGCCCGACCTGCGCCGGCTCCGGCACGGGCACGAGCGAGAAGACGCTCAACGTGCGCATCCCGGCCGGCGTCGACGACGGGCAGAAGGTGCGGCTGGCCGGCCGCGGGGCGCCCGGGGAGCGCGGCGGCCCGGCCGGCGACCTGCTGGTCACCGTGCGCGTGACGCCGCACGAGCACATCACCCGCCGGGGCGACGACCTGCTGCTGACCGTGCCGGTCACCTTCGCCGAGGCCGCTCTCGGCACGCTGGTCACGGTCCCGACCGTCGACGGACCGGTGACGGTGCGGGTGCCGCCCGGCACCTCGTCCGGACGGACGCTGCGGGTCCGCGGGCGCGGGGTTCAGCGCAAGGGCGGTGCCGCCGGTGACCTGCTGGTGACGGTGCAGGTCGCGGTGCCGCAGAAGCTGACCGGCGACGCCCGCGAGGCGCTCGAGCGGTACGCGCAGGCCACCGCGGGCGACGACCCGCGGGCCGCGCTCGCGCAGGTGACGCTGTGAGGAGGCGGGCATGACCGGACCCGGGACGGCCGGAGCGGGCTTCGACGACGACACCCCCGTCTTCGTCATCTCGGTGGCCGCCGAGCTGGCCGGCATGCACCCGCAGACCCTGCGGCAGTACGACCGGCTCGGGTTGGTCACGCCCGGCCGCGCCGGAGGTGGCGGTCGCCGCTACAGCGCCCGCGACGTGGAGCTGCTCCGCGAGGTGCAGCGGCTCTCGCAGGAGGAGGGCGTGAACCTCGCCGGGATCAAGCGCGTCATCGAGCTGGAGAACCAGGTCGAGGCGCTGCAGCACCGGCTGGCCGAGGTGTCGCACGAGCTCGAGCAGACCCGCCGTGCGGCCGAGCAGGCGCACGACCGCGCCGTGGCCTCGATGCGACGCGACCTCGTCCCGGTGCGGCAGAGCGCGCTGGTCGTGTGGAAGCCCGGCCGCTCCTGAGCCGGCCGGCCGGCCCGCGCTCAGCCCAGCCGGGCCCGGAGCCTGCGCAGGCCGGCCGCGGCCCGGCGCGGCAGGTGCCGGACCGGCGTGCGGGTCGCGCGGGGGACCTGCTCGAACAGCAACCGCTGCCACTGCTCGGCCACGGCTGCGACGGTGAACGCGTGAGCGCGCCCGCGGCCGTTCTCGACCATGGCGCGGTACAGGTCCGGTGAGCCGAGCAGGCGGTCGACGGCCGACTGCAGCTCGGTCAGGGAGCCGACCTCCAGGTAGTCGAGCGGGCTGCGCCGCAGCTCGCGGTAGGGCAGCTCCGGACCGAGCAGCGCGGGAACGCCGGCCAGCCAGGCGTTGACGAGCTTGCTGGCCGGCTTGCGCGCGGCCGGGTCGGTCCAGTCGCGTCGGGCGGCCACGACCAGGTCGGTGCCGGAGTAGTCGTTCCAGGAGACACCGGTGTAGGTCGTGCCCGGCCCGCCGAAGGCGGCCCCGTCGCAGTGCCAGTCGATCCCGCGGTCGGCGAGGAAGGCCGCCCAGGACGGCTCGAGCAGACTGGGGTGCAGCGCGCTGAGGTGGCCCTTGAAGGCCGCGGTGCGGACCTCGTCGCCGCGACCGGGGTCGCGCGGCACCAGGCCCGGCTGCGGCCAGTGCGGCACCGCCAGCACCCTGCGGCCGTCGGCCGAGCCGGCGTTCTGCACGACCTCGACGTCGGCGTAGTGCTGCGGTGCCTTGTCGGCCCGGACGGTGACGACGACCAGTCCACGGCCCGGGCCGCCGGCCAGCAGCTGCTCCCGGCTGTGCGCGTGCGTCACGAGCACGCCCTGGTCGGGCACGGTGTCGGTGAGCCGGACCGGCAGGCCGCGCTCCCGGAGCCGCAGGTAGGTCTGGAGCACCCAGGCGTGCAGGCCGGTGGCGAACCGCGGCCACTCGGCGTCGACGTCCAGCTTCCGCAGCAGGTCGAGACGCGCCCCGGGCAGGTAGAAGGCGACCTCGTCGGAGCTCACCGGCGCACACTAGGTTGTCCGCCGTGCCGACGGACGCGACCATCATCATCCCGACGCACGACCGGCCGGCTCTGGTGCTCGACGCCGTCGAGAGCGCGCTCGCCCAGACCGCCGGGGACGTCGAGGTGCTGGTCGTCGACGACGCCTCGGCGACGCCCGTCGTGCTCCCGGCCCACCCGCGGCTGCGCCTGGTACGTCTGCCGGCCAACAGGGGGGGTGCGGCGGCACGCAACGTCGGGCTGCGCGAGGCGTCCGGCCGCTGGGTCACCTACCTCGACGACGACGACGTGCTGCTGCCCGACCACCTGCGGGTCGCGCTGGAGGCGCTCGCCGGCAGCGACCTGCCCGCTCCCGTCGCCACCCTGTCCGGCGTCGAGGTGGTCGACGAGCACGGCCGGGT
>DATLGD010000020.1:0-11324 GCA_035540755.1 Mycobacteriales bacterium
CTGCCCGCCTACAGCCTGCTCGTCGAGGGGCACACGCAGGCGCTCGAGAACGACGTCGTCCTCACCATGAAGCAGGGCGGCGTCGCCGCGGCCAGCAGGATCGTCGACGACGCCGCGGCGCGGGCCCACTTCGAGCACGAGGGCCACCGCACCGCCGTCTCCCAGCGGGCGCTGCAGGCGCACGCCGACCCCTGGCTCGGGCACGCCCGCATGTCGGGCGGGCCGCACGACGGCGTCGGCTTCGTCGTGAAGGAGTTCTCGCCCTACGAGGCCGACCTGGACTGGTCGTCGCTGACCGAGCCGGACGAGATGCAGGAGGTCCTCGACCAGCTCGGCCGGGCCGCCGCGAAGGTGCACTGCGTCTCCGACGCCGACGACGAGAGCACCCCGCTGGTGGACTTCCAGACAGAGGACGCCGTCTCGGCGGTCGTCCGGGGCCGCGAGGAGGACCTCGTGGCCGACGTCGTCGCCTTCGCGCACGAGCACGCCGCGACCGTGCGCCGCGACCACGCGCTGTTCGTCGACGCCTTCCGCAGCGGAAAGCTGTCCGGCGTCCGGCCCTCGTGACAGAAAAGCCGAAAAATGTCGGCGAGAGCACATCTGCCCGAGGCCGCTCCGGTCCAATTGCGCAATGCGCGTGTGCTTTATTGGTGGCTGTTGCGCGGGCCATTTCCCGCGCTTCCCCCGAAAGGGGGACGGCAGTCCCACGGAAAGCGATGACAACCATGGCGCAGAAGGTCCAGGTCCTGCTGGTCGACGACCTCGACGGCAGCGAGGCGCACGAGACGGTGGCGTTCGCGCTGGACGGCACCAGCTACGAGATCGACCTCAGCGACGAGCACGCCGCCGAGCTGCGCGACGCGTTCGCGCCCTGGGTCGGCGCCGCCCGTCGGGCCGGCGGCACCCGCTCGTCGGGTCGGTCGGCGGGTCAGGGCCGGCCGCGGGCCGCCGGGTCCGGCGACAGGCAGCGCGTGCAGGAGATCCGCGAGTGGGCCCGCTCCAACGGCCACAAGGTCAGCGAGCGCGGCCGCCTGTCCGCCGCCGTGATCGAGGCGTACGACGCCGCCCACTGACCACCTCGGACGTCAGAACCCCGCCGCGCGGCGCCTCTCCGGGCTTCTGACGTCCGCACCCCCCTGAGCCGGACGTCAGAACTCCGCCGCACGGCGCCTCTCCGGGGTTCTGACGCAAGGGGCCTGGGCGGCGGTGGGCGTTCGCTCCGGGCGTAGCGCGCCGGCCGAGCCGGGGGAACGCGGCGGCGGTGCGCGCGGTTGGACCAGGCATCTGGGAACTCGGTCAGCCTGAGGGCCGGGCCAGGTCTACTGTGCGGGGGAGCGGGCAGGCAACCAGCCCCGGCCGTGCCCCCCGCCCCGTGAGGAGCGAGCAGATGTTCGAGCGCTTTACCGACCGCGCCCGCCGCGTTGTCGTCCTGGCCCAGGAAGAGGCCCGGATGCTCAACCACAACTACATCGGCACCGAGCACATCCTGCTCGGGCTGATCCACGAGGGCGAGGGCGTCGCGGCCAAGGCGCTCGAGTCCCTCGGCATCAGCCTCGAGGGCGTGCGCAACCAGGTCGAGGAGATCATCGGCCAGGGGCAGCAGGCGCCGAGCGGCCACATCCCCTTCACGCCGCGCGCCAAGAAGGTGCTCGAGCTTTCGCTGCGCGAGGCGCTGCAGCTCGGCCACAACTACATCGGCACCGAGCACATCCTGCTCGGCCTCATCCGCGAGGGCGAGGGCGTCGCCGCCCAGGTGCTGGTCAAGCTCGGGGCCGACCTCAACCGGGTCCGGCAGCAGGTCATCCAGCTGCTGAGCGGCTACCAGGGCAAGGAGCCGGCCGGGGCGTCCGGCGGGCCGGCGGAGGGCACGCCGTCCACCTCGCTGGTGCTCGACCAGTTCGGCCGCAACCTCACCCAGGCGGCGCGCGAGTCCAAGCTCGACCCGGTCATCGGGCGCGAGAAGGAGATCGAGCGCGTCATGCAGGTGCTGTCGCGCCGCACCAAGAACAACCCGGTGCTCATCGGCGAGCCCGGCGTCGGCAAGACCGCCGTCGTCGAGGGGCTGGCCCAGGCCATCGTCAAGGGCGAGGTGCCCGAGACGCTCAAGGACAAGCAGCTCTACACCCTCGACCTCGGCGCGCTGGTCGCCGGCTCCCGCTACCGCGGTGACTTCGAGGAGCGCCTGAAGAAGGTGCTCAAGGAGATCCGCACCCGCGGCGACATCATCTTGTTCATCGACGAGATCCACACCCTGGTCGGTGCCGGCGCGGCCGAGGGCGCCATCGACGCCGCCAGCATCCTCAAGCCGATGCTGGCCCGCGGCGAGCTGCAGACCATCGGCGCCACGACGCTCGACGAGTACCGCAAGCACCTGGAGAAGGACGCCGCGCTCGAGCGCCGCTTCCAGCCGATCCAGGTCGGCGAGCCCTCGCTGGCCCACACCATCGAGATCCTCAAGGGCCTGCGCGACCGGTACGAGGCGCACCACCGCGTCTCGATCACCGACGAGGCGCTGGTCGCGGCCGCCACGCTGGCCGACCGCTACATCAGCGACCGCTTCCTGCCGGACAAGGCCATCGACCTCATCGACGAGGCCGGCTCGCGCATGCGCATCCGCCGGATGACGGCGCCGCCGGACCTGCGGGAGTTCGACGAGCGCATCGCCGGCGTCCGCCGCGAGAAGGAGAGCGCGATCGACGCGCAGGACTTCGAGAAGGCCGCCGCGCTGCGCGACCGCGAGAAGACCCTGCTCGCCGAGAAGGCGCAGCGCGAGAAGGAGTGGAAGGCCGGCGACATGGACGTCGTCGCCGAGGTCGGCGACGAGGAGATCGCCGAGGTCCTCGAGATCTGGACCGGCATCCCGGCCGTGCGGCTCACCGAGGCCGAGACCGCCCGGCTGCTGCGCATGGAGGACGAGCTGCACAAGCGCGTCATCGGCCAGCAGCAGGCGATCGTCGCGGTCTCCAAGGCCATCCGCCGCACCCGCGCCGGCCTCAAGGACCCCAAGCGCCCCGGTGGCTCGTTCATCTTCGCCGGCCCCTCGGGCGTCGGGAAGACCGAGCTGTCCAAGACGCTGGCGGAGTTCCTGTTCGGCGACGAGGACAGCCTGATCCTGCTCGACATGAGCGAGTTCATGGAGAAGCACACCGTCTCGCGGCTCGTGGGCTCGCCCCCCGGCTACGTCGGCTACGAGGAGGGCGGTCAGCTCACCGAGAAGGTGCGCCGCAAGCCGTTCTCGGTGGTGCTGTTCGACGAGGTGGAGAAGGCGCACCCGGACGTGTTCAACACACTCCTGCAGATCCTCGAGGACGGTCGCCTGACTGATTCCCAGGGACGGGTCGTCGACTTCAAGAACACCGTGCTGATCATGACGAGCAACCTCGGCACCCGCGACATCTCCAAGGGCTTCAACCTCGGCTTCCAGAAGGAGAACGACACCAGCGGCGCCTACGAGCGCATGAAGACCAAGGTGAACGACGAGCTCAAGCAGCACTTCCGCCCCGAGTTCCTCAATCGCATCGACGACATCGTGGTGTTCACCCAGCTGTCCGAGCCGGAGATCCTGCAGATCGTCGACCTCATGCTCGCCCGGGTCGACGCCGCGCTGAAGAACAAGGACATGGGGCTCGAGCTCACCCAGGCCGCCAAGGAGCTGCTGGCCAAGAAGGGCTACGACCCGGTCCTCGGCGCCCGGCCGCTGCGCCGCACGATCCAGCGCGACATCGAGGACGCTCTCTCGGAGAAGATCCTGTTCGGCGACCTCAAGGCCGGGCAGATCGTCCTCGTCGACGTCGAGGGCACCGGGGACGACGCCGCGTTCACCTTCCGCGGGGAGGCCAAGCCGACGATGGTGCCCGACGCGCCGCCGGTCGACCTCGCCGGCAGCGGCGGGGCCCCGAGCGCAGGAAACCCGCCGGCGAGCGAGTAGCCCGCACCGCACCTCCGTCGAGGGCGGTCCCCGGCAGGGGCCGCCCTCGCGGCGTCTGCAGGGCGGCACCGGCCGCGAAGCGTCCGCCGGGTCAGGGAGCGACGCTGACGTCCTCTGACGCCCGCTGCGCCGGTGCGAACGACGCGAGCATGGCGTCCAGTGCCGCCTGGTCCGGCTCGGGCGGCAGCGGGACGTCGGGCGCCGCCGCGATCGCGTCGAGCAGCCGGTCGCCGAGGTCACGGGCGGGCGGCAGGTGCGTGCTGAGCACCAGCGGCAGTCCTGCCTCGCCGACGCCGCGCAGGCTGTCGGCGTACCGCGCGCGGTCGACCATCTGCACCCACGGACTGTCCGCGACCGCCCACAGCTGCATCGCGCCGACGAGGTCGGCGGCCGGCACGTCGCGCGCGTCGTCGCCGATGGCGAGGTCGGCGCTGGCCAGGGGCGCGCCGAAGCAGTCGGAGGTGAAGACCGTGCCGGTGCGGCCGTCCCGGAAGCCGGTGGTGACAGGGCTGTCGTACAGCGGCGGGCGGAACCCGGCGAGCATCCGGTCGCCGAGGTCGAGCTGCTCGCCGGGGTTGACCAGTCGCACCCGGTCGAGCGGGATGTCGTGCTCGATCGACATGATCCCGTACCCCATGAACGTGGTGACCAGCCGCGCCTGCGGCGCCGCCTCGAGCACCTGCGCGAGGGCGCCGGTGTGATCGCGGTCGGGGTGGGTGATCCAGACGTAGTGCAGGTCGCCGGGGTCGACGGCCGACCACAGCAGGTCGAGGAACTGCTCGCGGCACCTCGGCATGCCGGTGTCGACGAGCAGCGGCTGGTCGGCGTGCAGGACGAAGGCGTTGACGGGGAGACAGCCGAGGCCGGGGATCTCCTCGGCGTGGGCGAGGACGGTGACGTCGTCGGTGGGGCGGTGGCTGCGCATCGGCTACTCCTGGGTCGCGTGGGCGGGAGGGGCGAACAGCTCGAGCTGGATGTTGTCGGGATCACGGAACACGAGGACGGAGCCGTAGGGCTCGTCGGCGATGGGGGACTGCGTGAGCGGCTTGTCGGCCGTGTCGGCACGAACGACCCCGTGCGCCTCGAGGTGGTCCTGCCACACGACGAGGTCGTCGCGGCTGGGGACGACGAACCCGGGGTGGTCCAGGCCGGTGCGCGACTCGCGGAACAGCTCGCTCTCATTGGCCTCGTGCCGGTGCAGGACGATCATCAGCTCCATCGCCTCGTCGGCGAGGACCTGGGCGGAGCCGCCTGGGTGCGGGGCGTCCATCACGTACCGCACGGCGAACACGCCGCAGTACCACTCGACGCTGGTCGGCAGGTCGGTGACGGTGAGTGCCAGGTGGTGCAGTCGGGCAGGTGCAACGGTCGTCATGGGTCCCCCTCGACTCGCGCGGCGTCAGGCCGCAGGTGTGGTCGTGGCCCGGGCTCGCAGCCACTGCGCGTACAGGTCCATCGCGTCGTCGACGAGGCCGACCCAGCGGGTGCCGCCCGGCTCGTTGGCGATCTGCTGGTTGATCAGGCCGCCGACGAGCGCCGTGAGCAGGTCGAGGTCCTCCTGCGTGACGTCGACGAGCGCTCGCAGCGGCGCCATCATGTGCTCGTAGGCCCGCTGCGCCACCGCGTACGCCTCGGGTGAGGGCTCGAAGCCGGGAATGGTGCGCTGGTTGAGCAGCTGGTAGCGCACCGGGTCCTCCAGCGCCCAGCGCACGTAGGCGTGCGTCGACCGGCGCAGGCTCGTGCGCAGGTCCGGGTCCGGATCGGGCTGCGGGAGGTCGAGCAGCGTCTGCCAGCCCTCGGTGAACATCGCGTCGTAGAGGGCGTTCTTGGACTCGAAGTAGGAGTACAGCGACGGTGCTGCCATGCCCAGCCGACGCGCCAGGTCGCGCAGGGACAGCCCGGCCAGCCCGTGCTCGCGGGCGAGCTGCCCGGCCACCCGGAGGATCTCTGCCCGCGCGGCCTCACGGCGCTCGGCCCGCCAATCTCCTGTCGGTTTGTCTAACACCGTTCGAACCTGACGCACGCGGCGCCCCGTGTCAAGAGCCTGTCGGCCGCCGGGACGGCAGCGCGTGCCGCCCGTCGGGCAGGGGGTCGACGAGCCCGTCCGCCACGAGCCCGTCCAGCGCCCGGGCTCGCTGCACCGGCTCGTCCCACGCCTGGGCGAGGAGGTCGAGGCCCACCGGACCGTCGGCGTCGCGGAGCACCGCGAGCAGCCGGCCGCGCACCTGCCGGTCGGTGCCGGCCCAGGTCTGCGGGCGGCGCACCGGCGCGGCCAGTGGCGGCGAGCCGGCCGCCCGCCAGGCGCACGCGTCGGCCACCGGGCACGAGGGGCACCGGGGGGCGCGGGCGGTGCACACCAGTGCGCCGAGCTCCATGAGTGCCACCGAGGCCGTCGCGGCGGCCTCGTCGTCCGGCGGCAGCAGGCCCTCGACCCGCGCCAGGTCGCGCCGCGTGACCGGGGCGTCGGCGACACCCTCCACGACGCGCGCCACGACCCTGCGCACGTTCGTGTCGACGACGGCGTGCCGCTGGCGGAACGCGAACGCAGCCACCGCCCGCGCGGTGTAGTCGCCGACGCCCGGGAGGGCCAGCAGCTCGGGAACGGTGCGCGGCAGCGCGCCGCCGTGCCGGTCGGTGACCGCCACGGCCGCCGCGTGCAGCCGCAGGGCGCGCCGCGGGTAGCCCAGGCGCCCCCAGGCGCGCACGGCCTCGCCCGGCTCGTCCGCGGCGAGGGACGGTGGTGTGGGCCAGCGGTCGAGCCAGGCCGTCCAGACCGGCAGCACGCGGGCGACCGGCGTCTGCTGCAGCATCACCTCGCTGACCAGCACCGCCCACGGGCTCGTGCCCGGCCGGCGCCAGGGCAGGTCGCGGGCAGCAGCGCCGTACCAGCGCCGCACCTGCTCGACCAGCTGCCCGGCCGGCACGGCGCCCGCCGCCGGAGCGCTCCCGGCCACCCGCGCCTCCGATCCGCGGCCCGGCGTCCCGAGCGCCTGCCCGCCGCACAGGCTAATGCGGCGCTAGGGTCGCGGCGTGGCCCTGCACTGGCGACCGGTGGGCCCGCTGCCCCCCGCCACCTACTGGCGCCGGCGCGCCGTCGTGCTGCTCGCGCTGGTCGCCGTCGTCGCGCTGGTCGGCTGGCTGCTCGGCCGCGGCGGCGACGACACCCTGCAGACCGGTGCGCCGTCCGCCGCACCCACCGGCGAGCCCGCTGCGGACCCCACCGCCGACCCGGCGGCCGGCGACCCTGCTCCCGGCGAGCCCGAGACGTGCGCCGACGACGTGCTCGAGGTCGAGACCACCAGCGACGCCGCGCAGTACGCGCCCGGCGCTGCCGCCCCGCTGACCCTCACGGTGCGCAACTCCGGGGACGTCCCGTGCCGGCGCGCCCTGGGGCAGGGAGCCGTGGAGCTGGTCGTGACCTCCGGGCAGGACCGGATCTGGTCCTCCGACGACTGCGCCCCAGGAGGCGACGAGGGCGTCGTCGTGCTCGAGCCGGGCGGCTCGCAGAGCGCCCGCGCCACCTGGCCGGGCACCCGTTCGGCCCCCGGGTGCCCGCCCGACCAGCCGGTGGCCCAGCCCGGCACCTACCGCGTCAACGCCCGCGTCGGCGAGCTCCGCGTGCCGGGGGCGGTCTTCACCGTCCGGCCGTGAGCCGCCCGCCCGGCGCGCAGGTGACCGGCACCCACCGCCGCTCAAGGCGCTGCGCCGACCGGCCGATCCCCCGGTGAAGCAGTCGGAGATCGGACCCGGCGGACAGGAGCGGACGTGCGGGACGACGAGCTCGCGCTGGCCGCGACGCGGCGCCTGCCGCCGGGCGCCCTGGCCGGCCTGCACGAGGCCTTCGCCGGCGAGGTCGCGCAGCGCCTTCCCGCGCTGGCCGCCGCCGTCGGCTCGGGCGATCCCGCGGCCCTCGCCGCGGCCGTGCGGGACGCGCACTCACTGGGCAGCAGCGCCGCGGTGGTCGGCGAGCCGGAGGCCTCTCGGGCCGCCCGGCGCGTGGAGGCGCTCCTGTCCGACCTGCAGACCGCCGACCGCGGGCCGTGGCTCGCGGTGCTCCGCGACGAGGTGGAGACGCTGCGACGCGCCCTGGTCCGGTGGTCCTCGTGAGCCGGTGCACCCCGTGACGACGACCCCCGGCACCGCCCCCCGAGCCGACGCCCGGGACGGCACCCGAGCCGGCACCCCCGGCGAGGCCCCCGCGGCCCGGCCCGGGCGGCTGCCCGAGCAGGCCGCTGCACCGGCGCGCACCGGCCTCCTGCGCGTGGTCGTCGTCGACGACTCGCCGGTGCAGCGCCGCTTCCTGCGCGGCGCCGTGGAGGCCGACGGCGACGTCACCGTGGTCGGCGAGGCCCGCAACGGGCGGGAGGCCGTCGCGATGGTCGAGCGGCTGCGGCCCGCCGTCGTCCTCATGGACCTCGACCTGCCGGTGATGAGCGGCATGGAGGCCATCGAGCGGATCATGGCGTCCACACCGACGCCGATCCTCGTCTGCAGCGGCTTCGTGGAGGGCGCCGCCCGCAGCAACGCCCTCGAAGCGCTCTCGGCCGGGGCGGTCGACGTGCTCGCCAAGCCGGGACCCGCCGAGGCGATCGCCCTCGACCAGTACGCCGACGCGCTGCGCAAGCGCCTGCGCGTCGCCGCGCGGGTGCGCGTCATCACCCACCCCCGCGGGCGCCTGCGCACCGGTGCCGAGCCGCAGCGGCGGCTGGCCGGGACCGGCTCACGAGCGCCGCTGCACACGCCGAGCGCCCCGCACCACAGCGCCTTGCCGGCCCAGCGCGAGGTCCGGCTGGTGGTGATCGGCGCCTCCACCGGCGGCCCGCAGGCCCTGCTCGCCCTGCTCGGCGCCCTGCCCGCCGACCTCCGGACGGCCGTGCTGGTCGTGCAGCACATGGCCGACGGCTTCATCCCCGGCCTCGCGTCATGGCTGGACGGCCTCGTGCCGCTGCCCGTCGTGGTCGGTGAGAGCGGTCGACGGCTTCCCGCCGGCACGGTCACCATCGCGCCGAGCGGAGGCAACTTCCTCGTCGAGGACGCCCGGCTGCGGGTGCTCTGCGAGCCGCCGGCCCCGGGTCAGTTCCACGTCCCGGGCATCGACGCCACGTTCAGCAGCGTCGCCTCGGCGCTCGGACCGGAAGCCTGCGGCGTCCTGCTCACCGGCATGGGGCGCGACGGCGCGGCCGGGCTGAAGCTCATGCGGGAGCGCGGCGCCGTCACCGTCGGGCAGGACGAGGCGACCAGCGCGGTGTACGGCATGCCGGCGGCGGCCGCCGCCCTCGGCGCCGTCGAGCACCAGCTGCCGCTGGACCGCATCGCCGGCGCCGTCCTCAGCGCCGTCGGGCGTCCGCGGCCGGGCACGCCGACGGGCGGGGAGCCGACGCCGTGAGCGCACCGCTGCACCTGTCCGACGAGGACTTCGCCCGCCTGCGGATGCTGCTGGCGAAGCTGGCCGGGCTGGTGTTCGACGAGAGCCGGCGCGAGTCGCTGGCGTACTCGGTGGCCGAGCGGCTGCGGGCCACCGGTGCCGGGTCGGTCGGGCAGTACGTCGAGCTGGTGCAGGTCGCCGGGTCACACGAGCGCCAGGAGCTGCTCGACGAGGTCACCATCCAGGAGACGCACTTCCTCCGGAACCCGCCGCAGGTGCGGGCGCTGCGTCAGCACGTCGTTCCCGAGCTGGTCCGCGCCGCCGCCGGAGGCGACCGCCGGCTGCGGATCTGGAGCGCCGGGTGCTCGACCGGCGAGGAGCCGTACACCATCGCGATGGTGCTGCGCGAGCTGCTGCCCTCCACCGAGGGCTGGGACGTGCAGGTGGTGGCGACGGATGTCTCCGAGCGCGCGCTGAGAGCCGCACGCGCCGGCGTCTACGGCGCCCGCGCGGTGCAGCTGGCGACGCCGGAGGAGCTGAGCCGGTTCTTCGTGGCCCGGGACGACGGGCGGTACGAGGTGCGCCCGGAGATCCGGTCCCTCGTTCGCTTCCGCCACCACAACCTGGTCACCGACGCGCTGCCGTTCCCGCCCGATGAGCGGCTCGACCTCGTGCTGTGCCGCAACGTCACCATCTACTTCAGCCGGGAGACCACGCGCTCCCTCGTGAGCCGGCTGCACGGCGCCCTGCGCGACGGCGGCTACCTGTTCCTGGGCCACGCCGAGACGCTGTGGCAGGTCAGCGACGAGTTCCGGCTGGTGGCCCTCGGCTCCGGGGACAGCGCCGCGTTCGTCTACCGCCGGCTCGACGGTCCCCCGGCCGAGGACGAGCGCCGCCGGGTGCTGCCCGACCGCCGGACGGCCGACGACGGCCGGCCGGCCGAGGTGGAGCGCCGGTACGGGCCGCGCCGCGCGTGGGAGGCGCTGACCCGGTCGCTGGTGCCCGACCGGCACGAGCCGGCCGTCGCACCTCCCACAGCTCCCGCCCCCGGCTCGGCGCCGCCCACCCCCGAGCCGCGCTCCGGAACCGACCGCTCGGCCGAGGCGCGCACTGCCCTCGCCGAGGGCCGCTACGCCGACGCCGCCCAGCTGGCCGGCGCCGCGGCGGAGGTCGAGCCGCTGCGGGCCGCCGCCCACCGGCTCCGCGGCGAGGCGCTGCTCGCGCTGGGGCGCGACGACGACGCCCTCGTGTCCCTGCGCAAGGCGCTGTACCTCGAGCCCGACGACGGGATGGCCCACTTCCAGCTCGCGGTGGCCCTGAGCCGTCAGGGTTCCCGCGCCGCCGCGGCGCGGGAGTACCGGGCCGCGGCGGCGGTGCTGGGCCGCCGGCCGGCCGGCCGGCCGGCACCCGAGCTGGCCGGCCGCAGCGTCGGCGAGCTGGTCGCGCTCTGCGCTCGGCTGTCCGCCGAGCTCGAGGCCGCGCCGCCGTCCGGCGACCCGGCGCCCGTCGGCGGCGCCGCCGGGCCGAGCGAGAAGGAGCGGCGGTGAACGACCTGGGAGCCGCGGGCCTGGTGACCTTCCGGCTCGGCGAGCGGGAGTACGCCACCCCCCTCGCGGAGGTGCGCGAGGTCGTGCGCCTGCAGGGCCTTGCCGACATGCCGGGCATGCGCCCGCCGCTGGCCGGCGTGCTCGACCTGCGCGGGAGCGCGCTGCCGGTGCTCGACCTGCGACCGGGGGTCGACCGCGGGGCGCGCGGCGACGTGCTCGTCATCGACCGCGGGTCGTCGCCGGCGGTCGACGGCGACGTCGCCTCGAGCGGTCAGGTCGGGGTCGCCGTCGACCAGGTGCGGGCGGTCGTGAGCACCGCCGACCTGCCGCGGGCCGGTGCGGCCGACCGTGCCGTGCTGCCGGACTACGTCGTGGACGTGCTGCGCGGCGAGCGGGGCGTGGTGCTGCTGGTCGACCTGGAGGCCATGGTGGCCGCCGTCCGGCAGCCGGTGCCGGCAGGTCAGCCCCAGCCGGTGGTCTAGCC
>DATLGD010000021.1:0-21858 GCA_035540755.1 Mycobacteriales bacterium
TGCCCCCTGCCTCCATCGACCCCGAGCGCCTGCCCATCCCCGGCCCGACCGCCGACGGTCAGGCCAGCCACCCCGCTGCGCTGCGGCCCGACGTCCCGGAGGCCGTGCCCGAGAAGCAGCGCGGTCCGGTGACGCTGCGCCGCAACCAGGTGCAGGCGGGCACCACCGACCAGCACCTGCTCGACACCCGCGGACCCAGCGACTGGGTGCACACCGACCCGTGGCGGGTCTTGCGCATCCAGACCGAGTTCGTCGAAGGCTTCGGCCTGCTCGCGGAGATGCCCCGCGCCATCAGCGTCTTCGGCAGCGCCCGCACCACGCCGGACTCGCCCGACTACGCCCTCGGCCGGCGGCTCGGCGGTGCGCTCGCCGAGGCCGGCTGGGCAGTCATCACCGGCGGCGGGCCGGGCGTCATGGAGGCAGCCAACCGCGGCGCCTCCGAGGCCGGCGGCCTGTCGGTCGGCCTGGGCATCGAGCTGCCGTTCGAGCAGGGCCTGAACCAGTGGGTCGACCTCGGCATCGAGTTCCGCTACTTCTTCGCCCGCAAGACGATGTTCGTCAAGTACTCGCAGGGCTTCGTCTGCCTGCCCGGCGGCTTCGGGACCATGGACGAGCTGTTCGAGGCGCTCACCCTGGTGCAGACGCGCAAGGTCAACCAGTTCCCGGTCGTGCTCATGGGCACCCGGTTCTGGTCGCCGCTGCTCGACTGGGTGCGCGACACCCTGCAGGAGGGCGGCTTCGTCTCGCCCGGCGACATCGACCTGGTCACGCTCACCGACGACGTCGACGAGGCGGTCGCGCTCATGGCGGCGGCCGACGCCGCGCGCCCCGACCGCCAGCGCCCAGCGGCCACCGGAGCCGAGCACCCCGGCGGATCCGGTACGAGCGCCTGACGTGGCGGCGATCTGCGTCTTCTGCGCGTCGAGCACCCGCATCGACCCCGCCCACGTCGAGGTGGCGGCGCAGGTCGGTGCGGAGCTGGCCAGGCGCGGTCACTCGCTGGTGAGCGGCGGCGGCAACCTGGCGTCCATGGGCGCCGTCGCCCGGGCCGCGCGCGCTGGGGGCGCACGCACCGTCGGCGTCATCCCGTCGGCGCTGCTCGAGCTCGAGGTCGGCGACCGCGACGCCGACGAGCTGCTCGTCGTCGACGACATGCGCACGCGCAAGGGCCGAATGGACGCACGGTCCGACGCCTTCCTCACCCTGCCTGGCGGCCTCGGCACGCTCGAGGAGCTGCTCGAGGTGTGGGTCTCCCGCTCGCTCGGCATGCACGACAAGCCGGTGGTGGCCCTGGACCCGGACGGCCTCTACGCGCCGCTGCGCGCGCAGGTCGACCTCATGGTCGAGCGCGGCTTCGTCCGGTCGCCGGCCGTGGCCGCTCTGCAGTGGGCCACGGGGGTCGAGGAGGCGCTCGACCTCGTCGAGGCGGGGCTGCGGGCGCCGAGGGCGTTCCGGCCGCTCGTCGAGGAGGTGCTCGAGGCCGAGCCGTAGCCGCTCAGGTCCAGTACAGGACGCGGCACTCGGGCAGCTGGGCGGCCAGCCGGTCGGTGAACCAGCCGCGGAGCTCGGCCATCACGTCCTTGGGGTAGACGTGCTTCACCGCGCCGAACTTCCCGCGCTTGGTCGTGCGCTGCTGCTCGTCCATCTCGAGCCTGGTGCGCGGGTACCAGCCGAGCAGCACCTCCTTGCTGCCGGGCGTGAAGCGGTGCGTGATGAGCTCGGCGGTGAGGTCGAGCCGCGGGAGGCCGTCGACGGCCTGCTCGACGAGGTCGAGCAGGTGCCCGTAGTGCTCGCGCCAGCCCGCCACCGGCATGATCGGCGCGATCGTCAGCCCGACGGGGTAGCCGTCCAGTGCCAGTGCGCAGGGCCTGCAGCCGGTCCTCGAGCCGGCTGGTGCCGCCCTCGAAGCGGGTGGTCACCGGCAGGCAGTTCACCGACAGGCGCACCCGGGTGCGGCCGGCGTGCGGCAGGCCGACGAAGCCGGCGACGTCGTCGTACTTGGTCGTCCAGCGCAGCTGCACGTCGGCGTCCCAGGTGCCGAAGTGCTCCACCGCGCGGCGCCAGCTGCCGGTGAGGTGCTCGAGCGCGAGCGGGTCGGTGTAGCAGGACGCCTCGAAGGTCGTGCCCTCCTCCGGCCGGCGCTGCGCCGTGCCCTCACCGACGTAGGGCGCGAGCCCGTCGAGGACGTCGTCGAGGTCGGCGTAGACGCGCGTCACCGGAGGACCAGACAGCGACCCGGCCAGGTAGCAGTACTGGCAGTGCGCCGGGCAGCCCTCGGCGAGGTCGAAGCGCCAGTCCGCGCTCGGCGCGATCGGCTGCAGCTTCCGGCGGCTCGGCGGGCTGACGACGACGGCCATCGTCGACGTGGCGAGGGCGTAGGTGGCCCGCTCGTCGTCGCCGCGCACGCCGCTCAGCCGGTTGGAGCGCAGCCTCCAGGCCGAGCCCCTCGACCCGCTCGACGATGCGCCGGCCGTGCTCGTGCTCGAGCGCGGCCGGCGTCACCACGACGCGCCTGGGCGTCCACCGGCGGCCGGGACGCGCCGGCGGCGCGATGCCGGCGAGGTCGCGCAGCGGCACCTGCTCGCCGCTGGCCGTGTGCGGAGCGGGCGGGACGTCAGGGGCGAGCGGCACGCCGAGGTCGACGGGCAGGTCCACGGGGAGGTCGGCGGCGCCACCGGGCCCGGGGGAGGACACCGGTCCGGTGTGCCCGCTCCACCGCGGACGGACCCCCGCTGCACCGTGGCAGGATCGCTGTCGTGGTGACCCTGCTCGGCCTGCTCGGCGTCGTCGCCGTCCTGCTCGTCACCGCCTGGGTCGCGACGCGGGCCGATCCGCTGCTGGTCGACGCCCCGCCCGACCGGCCCGACCTCGCCCTCCCGGACAGGGGCATGACGGCCGACGACGTCGACGGCGTCCGCTTCTCGATGGCGGTCCGCGGCTACCGGATGAGCGAGGTGGACGCCGTCCTCGCCCGGCTGCGCGACGAGCTCGCCGAGCGCGACCGCCGCCTGGTCGAGCTCGCGCCCCGGCCCGACCCGCGCTCCGACTCGCCGCCCCGTGCCGGCGGGGTCAGCATGGAGGCATGAGCCGACGCCCGCCTGTGGTCCTCGAGCTGTCCGTCGACGTCGAGGCCCCGGTGGCCGACACCTGGGCCGCCGCCACGGACTGGGCCGGCCAGTCGCAGTGGATGCTCGGCACCACCGTGCGGCCGACGGCGCAGGACGGGCAGGGCGTCGGGGGTGGCATCGAGGCCTTCAGCGGCCTCGAGGCCGGCCGGCTGCGGCTCGGCGTCCTCGACCCGATGGTCGTCGAGCAGTGGCAGCCGCCGGTGCTGTGCCATGTGCGGCACACCGGCCGCGTCGTCCGCGGCACCGGGACCTTCCGCGTCGAGGCCCGCGAGGGCGACCGCTCCCGCTTCGTCTGGCGCGAGGACCTCGACCTGCCGCTCGGCGTGCTCGGCCGCCTCGGCTGGGAAGTCGTGCGCCCGTTCTTCGCGTTCGGGGTGCAGCTGTCCCTGCGTCGCTTCGCGCGCTGGACCGAGGCCGGCCGGCCGGTCCACCGCGCCGCCTGACCTCCAGAAATCCACAGCACCAGGGTGCTGTTGATTTCGGGAGCGGGGGTGTCAGTGGCCGGTGAAGACCGGCACCTGCTTGGCGAGGAACGACCGCACGGCGTCGCGGTGGTCCTCGGTGGCGCCGGCGCGGGTCTGCATCCGGTCCTCCTCGGCCAGCGCCTCCTCGAGGGTCGACGTTCCCGCGACCCGCAGCGACTGCTTCACGCACGCGTACGCGGCCGTGGGGCCCATGGCCAGCTTGTGCGCGAGCTCCTGCGCCGCGACGAGCACCTGCTCGGCCTCGACGACCGCGTTGAGCATGCCCATCTCGAGCGCCTGCTCGGCGGTGAACGGCTCCGCGAGCAGCAGCAGCGCACGGGCCCGCCCCTCGCCGACGAGGCGGGGCAGCGTCCACGACAGGCCGCTGTCGGCGGTGAGGCCGATGCCGGTGAAGGCGGTCGTGTACCGCGACCCGCTCGCCCCGATCCGGAAGTCCAGGGCGCAGGCGATGCCGAGGCCGGCTCCTGCCGCGGTGCCGTTGATCGCCGCGACCGTCGGGACGGGGAGGGCGGCCAGCGCCGTCACGAGGGGGTTGTAGTGGTCGCGCACCGTCGACAGCGGGGCCGGGTCACCGGCTTCGAGCAGCTCGGCGTGCTCACGCAGGTCCTGGCCGACGCAGAACGACCGCCCGGTGCCGGTGACGACGAGGGCGCGCACGGTGCTGTCGGCACGGACCGCCGCCACCGCCTCGAGCAGCCCTCGCTTGACGTCCAGGGTGAGCGCGTTCATCCCCTCCGGACGCGCGAGGGTCAGGGTGGCGACGCCGTCCGCGACGTCGAGGTGGACGGTTCCGGAACCGGAGGTCGTGGACACGGGACGGGTCCTTCCTGGGTCCGGCCGGGGCCGGCGCCGAGCGGGAGTGCGGGACGAGGCGGCGTGCGGGTGCCGACGGCAGTCTCCCCGGTCGCGTTCTCGTCCGAGGAGGCGGCCGTCCGGTCGGACAGGCAGGCGGCCACGAAGCGCTGAGCCTGGGGCAGCAGCCGATCGGACTGCTCGTCGAACCATCTCGCCGCCGTCGTTCCCGGCCAGCCGGCCGGGAGCAGCGCCGGTGGCAGCCCCGGGTCGACCCGCAGGAACTGCCGCCAGGTGTGCAGCAGCCGCAGCCGGGCGGCGAAGGCGTTCTCGTCCCCCCTGCCGCCGCTGGTGTCGACGGCCTCGACGTCGCGCCGTGCGTCGGCGAGGAAGCGGTCGTAGGCCTCGGCGAGCCGGTCGAGGTCCCAGGCGCGGGCCACCAGGTCGGCCGGGTCGTCGTCGGACTGCGCGGTGAAGCGCTGCCCCCGCACCCCGGCCTCGGCGAGCACCGCGGCCAGCTCCTGCGCCGGACGCGGCGCCACCCACGTCCCGCCGCCGAGGCAGCCGTAGCCGAGGTAGCCCAGGGCCGCGTGCAGCCGCTCCCGCTCGGCCCGTCCGGGTGGGCCGGCGACGACGAGCACGTGCCAGCTGCCGTCCCACCGCCCCTCGCGCAGCACCTCGCTGCTGCGGTAGATGCGCGTGGCCGCCTCGTCGAGACGCCTGACCGCGCGGGCGGTGAGCGCGTACCCGGGGCCGGCCGGCAGGCGCACCGCCTCGAGCCAGCCCTGCGCGCGCATGCGTGAGACGGCGGTGCGCACGGCCGGGCCGCGCACGCCGAGCGGGGCGAGCAGGCGCACCAGGGCGGCCACCGGGGTGGCGCCGCGCACCAGGCCGGGCCAGGTGCGCAGGTGGTCGCCGTAGACGTCGAAGAGCGCGGAGCGGGCGTCCACCGGGGCAGCCTCCTCGGTGCTCGGTGCGGTCGTCCGCACCCGGCCGGAGAGCCGAGGATGTCAGGGTCGACCCGTCCCGTCTGCAGAGGTCTGGGGGTCGGGATGCCTGCCCCGCCGGCCATGCGGAAGGATGTACGGCTCAGGGCGCACCCGCCCCGCCGGAGGGCGGACAGGTGCCGAGAGCTACGGGAGGTCAGGCCATGGCGGCCATGAAGCCGCGGACGGGGGACGGTCCGCTCGAGGTCACCAAGGAGGGCCGGGGCATCGTCATGCGCGTGCCGCTGGAGGGCGGTGGCCGGCTCGTCGTCGAGCTCAACGCCGAGGAGGCCCAGGCCCTGGGTGACGCCTTGCAGGCGGTCGTCTCCTAGCGCCACAGCCGCCCGCCGCTGACGTCGTCAGCGTTTGCGCAACCGCCGCCGTCACTGCCGGAGAGGGAGAGCCCGTGCCGTCAGCACCACGGTCACGCAGAGGCCGGTCCGCGGGCGTGTCGCTCCCGGCCACGCCGCTGCCCGCGGTGCGGGTCGAGGACGACCTGCCGCCGGCCGCGGTCGTGGCGGTGCCGACCAGGCCCGGCACGTCCGGCCCGCCCGCCCTGCTCGGCGACCCGCCGGTCGACGTCGACGGCCTGCTCGTGCGCGAGCAGGCCGAGGGCGAGCCGGGTGAGGTCGTGGCCGTGCCGGTGCCGGGCGACGCACTGCTGGAGCGGGTGCTGCTGTTCGGATCCGGCGAGGCGACGCCGGCGCACCTGCGCAAGGCCGGCGCGGCGATCGCCCGCCGCGCCAAGGGCGGCTCGTCGCTCGCGGTCGACCTGCGCGGGCTCGAGCCGGACGACGAGCAGGTGCGCGCCCTCGTCGAGGGGCTGCTGCTCGCCTCCTACGGGTTCTCTCGCAAGGCGAGCGTTCCTGCTCGGGTGCTGCAGGACGTCGTGCTGGTCGTCCCGGCGCCGGACCGGCTGCGCGACGCGGTCGAGCGGGCCGTCGCCGTCGCCACGGCCACCGCGGCGGCGCGCGACCTGGTGAACACTCCCTCGCTGGAGAAGACGCCGCAGTGGCTGGCCGAACGGGCGAAGCAGCTCCTGGACGGCGTCGACGTCACGGTGCTGGACGAGAAGGCGCTGCAGGACAGGGGGTTCGGCGGCATCGTGGGGGTCGGCCAGGGGTCCGCGCGTCCTCCGCGACTGATCGAGGCGCGGTACGTCGGCAGCCGGCGCGGGCCGCACGTCGTCCTCGTCGGCAAGGGCATCACCTTCGACACCGGCGGCCTGTCGCTCAAGCCCAACGACGGCATGGTGGCCATGAAGACCGACATGGGCGGTGCGGCCGCCGTGCTCGGCGCGCTGGCGGCGGTCGTGCGGCTGCAGCTGCCGCTGCGCGTCACGGCGCTGGTGGCAGCGGCCGAGAACATGCCGAGCGGCGCGGCGCAGCGCCCCGGCGACGTGCTGCGGCAGTACGGCGGTCGCACCGTCGAGGTGCTCAACACCGATGCCGAGGGCCGGCTCGTGCTCGCCGACGCCCTCGCCTACGCCGTGCAGGACCTGGACGCCGACGTGCTCGTCGACGTCGCGACCCTGACCGGCGCGATGCCGGTCGCACTCGGCCGCCGGTGCGCCGGCCTGTTCGCCTCCGACGACGGCCTCGCCGCGCAGCTGGAGGCCGCGTCGTCGTCCTCCGGTGAGCAGGTGTGGCGGATGCCCCTGGTCGACGACTACCGGCAGGCGCTCGACTCGCCGGTGGCCGACCTGCGCAACATCGGGCGACCGACGCTCAAGCTGCAGGGCGGCTCCATCACCGCTGCGCTGTTCCTGCGGGAGTTCACCGGCGGCCGGCCCTGGGCGCACCTCGACATCGCCGGCCCGGCCCGCTCGGGCGGTGACGACGACGAGGTCACCAAGGGCGGCACGGGCTTCGGCGTGCGGCTGCTGACCCGCTGGCTCGAGGACCTGTCGTCAACCGGCCGCGCCGCCCGCACGAGGAAGAGGAGCGCCTGAGATGCACGGTCTCACCGTCCGGTGGTCCCTGCGCGACACCCCGCCCGGCACCGAGCAGGCGCTGCGCGACTACGTCGCCGAGCAGTCGGTGGCCCGGTTCACCGGCATGCCCGGGCTGGTCCAGAAGACCTGGCAGATGAACGACCGCGGGTTCTTCTCCGGCATCTACATCTGGTCGACCCCGGAGGCGCGCCAGCAGTTCCTCGACGGCTTCCGCGCCAACCCGTCCGCGGTCACCAAGATCGTCGGGCAGGGCCCGGACGTCATCCAGGAGTGGGAGCTGATCGGGGTCGCCGTCGGCGCCGACGGGCCGCTGACCGCGTCCTGAACCGGCGCCCGGACATGCCGCCGGGGGGTGCCTCGTCCGGCGCGCCGGCAGGAGTCCACGAGGTCGACGTCGAACGTCCCCGGCCATGAGCCGACACCGCCTCGTGGCCGCCGCCACGGCCACTCTGCTGCTCGGCGGCCTCGCCGCCGCCGCCCCGTCCTCCGCCGCCGCCGAGCCCACCATCACCCACGGCTGCATCGCGAGCGCGCCGGAGCCGGGAAGCCAGGCCCCGGTCGACATCTGCTACACGCTGTTCCAGCCCGCCGGTGCCACCGCGGCCCGGCCCGTGCCGGCGGTGATGCACGGGCACGGCTGGGGCGGCAGCCGCCAGCGGACCGTCAGCGCCGAGTTCCAGGCGCTGCTCGACGCCGGCTACGGCCTCCTGTCGTTCGACCAGCGCGGCTTCGGCCAGAGCGGTGGCCGCGCGCACACCCTGCAGGCCGACATCGAGGCGCACGACGTCCTCGGGCTCGTGGACCTTCTCGCCGCCCAGCCGTGGGTGCGCAAGGAGCCCGGCACGGCCGACGACCCCGTGCTGGGCGCCATCGGCGGTTCCTACGGCGGCGGCTACCAGTACCTCGGCGCCTTCGCCGACCAGCTCTACAACGGCCGCAACCGGTTCGACGCGCTCGCGCCCGAGATCACCTGGAACGACCTCAAGACGGCGCTCGCGCCCGACGAGGTCGCCCGCAGCGTCTGGCTCAGCCTGCTCACCGCCGTGTCGTTGCAGGACAACGACGAGCGGGCTCAGCGCGCCTTCGCCTACGGGGCGGCGACCGGCCTGTGGGCGAGCGGTCCGGCGGCCGAGGCGCTGGACGCCGACATGGACGCCTACTTCGACAAGACCGGCCCTCGCTGGCACGTCGAGCAGGGTCGGCGGCTCGACATCCCGCTGCTCATGCGCCAGGGCACCAGCGACACGCTGTTCAACCTCAACGAGGCGGTCGCGAACTTCGACAGCGTCCTCACGCCCGGGGCGCGGGCGCAGAGCCTGCTGATCGGCTACAACGGCGGGCACGTCCTGCCCGCGCCGAGCGTCGTGCCGGCCGGATCGGCCCCGAACGGCGACCCCTGCTCCGCCGAGCTCGGCGGCAGCTGGCAGGCGCTGCGGCTGGCCTTCTTCGCTCAGCACCTCAAGGGCGACCGGACGGCGCAGGTCCGGGGCACCGGCCAGTACCACCTCGGCACCACGGACGCGAAGGACTGCGTCACCGTCGACTCGGTGCGGCCGACCACCACGGTCACGCTCGGCGACGTCGTCACCACGGCCGCGGCCGGCGCGCCGCAGTACCGCGAGCTGGCGGCCGGCCCGCTCACGATCGCCGGCGTGCCGCGCGTCGACGCCGTGGTCAGCTCGGCCGGGCTCAACAACAAGGCGTTCTTCGCGCTCGCCGTGGGCACCTCGCCGGCCGACGCCGTCGTCGTGCACAACAACCTGATGCCGCTGCACGAGCCGGTGCCGCTCGTCGGCAGTGAGCGCTCGGTCGAGCTGGCCGGCGTCGCCGCGACGCTGGCTGCCGGGCAGCGGCTGTACCTGGTGGTGTCTCCGGTGTCGGACCAGTTCGGCACGAACGGCAGCCGGACGCCCGGCGCGCTGGTGCTGCGGAACACCCGGGTGCAGCTGCCGGTGGTGCAGGCAGAGGCTCCGGTGCGGCCGGCGCTCGTGGGGCGCGCCGCGCGGTAGCGAGACGGCCGGAGGCGTCAGGAGGGGTCAGGAGGCGGCGGGCTCCGACACCGAGGCCACCAGCAGGCCGCTGCCCACCGGCAGCATCGCCGTCGTCAGACGCGGGTCGTCGCGGACCGCCCGGGCCAGCTCGCGCAGGGCGACGACGTCGGCGTCGCGCTGGGCAGAGTCGGCCACCTTGCCGCCGGCGAGCGCACCGGCGAAGACCACGCAGCCGCCCGGGCGCAGCAGGCGCACCGCGCCGTCGAGGTAGTCCAGGTTCTCCGACCGGGCGGCGTCGCAGAAGACCAGGTCGTAGGCGCCGTCGGACAGCCGCGGGAGCACCTCGAGCGCGCGGCCCGAGATCAGCCGGGCCCGGCCGCCGGGCACCCCGGCCTCGGCCAGGGTCTGCTTGGCCAGGCGCTGGTGCTCGGCCTCGCTGTCGACGGAGGTGAGCACGCCGTCCTCGCGCATGCCGCCGAGCAGCCACAGCGCGGAGACGCCCACGCCCGTGCCGAGCTCGACGACGGCCTTGGCCCGCGTCGTGGCGGCCAGCAGCCGCAGGACCGCGCCGGTGGCGGCGTCGACCGCTCCGACGCCCACCTCCCCGGCCCGTGCGCGCGCGGCGTGCAGGTGCGGCTCCTCCGGCTGCCACCCCTCGATCCACGCCGTGACGGCGGGTGCGACTGCTCGACTGCCCGGCTCGCTGGCGATGACGGCCTCCCCGAGGCTGGTGGACCGGTGGTGCGTCCGGAGCGTAGTGGGCGGGCGTTCGGGAACGCCGTAGGCGGGACGGGCGTTCTGGTCAGGCACGGGTCGCGACGTCTGGAAGGGCAGGGCACCATGAGCAGCACCGGCGTCCTGCCTCTGCCCGTCCGGGAACAGGCCCGGCACGACACGACCGGAGGTGCGAGTCCGCTGACCCGACCAGAGCCGCTGCCGGTCGATCCTGCTCCCGGCACCGACGCCGGCCGCACCGAGCCCGCGCCGGACGCCACCGAGCCGTGGGCGCCGCCGTCCTGGGACGACGTCGTGCGCACGCACTCCGCCCGGGTCTACCGCCTCGCCTACCGGCTGACCGGCAACCAGCACGACGCCGAGGACCTCACCCAGGAGGTCTTCGTCCGCGTCTTCCGGTCGCTGTCGAGCTACACGCCGGGCACGTTCGAGGGCTGGCTGCACCGCATCACCACCAACCTGTTCCTCGACCTCGTCCGGCGGCGGGCGCGCATCCGCTTCGACCCGCTGCCCGACGACGCCGAGCGCATCCCCTCGCGCGGGCAGTCCGGCATGGAGAGCCCGGCGCAGCGCTACGACGACACCCACTTCGACGACGACGTGCAGAGCGCGCTCGACGCGCTGCCGCCGGACTTCCGCGCCGCGGTCGTGCTGTGCGACCTCGAGGGCCTGTCCTACGAGGAGATCGCCGCCACCCTCGGCATCAAGATCGGCACCGTCCGCAGTCGGATCCACCGTGGGCGGACGCAGCTGCGGGCCGCGCTGGCCCACCGCGATCCCGCCGCGCGGCGGGCCGCGGTCGCGGCGCTCGATCCAGCGCACGACGAGGACGACGAGCACGACGTCCGGGTCGTCCGGGAGCCCTCGTGACCCGCGCCTGCCTCGGCGAGCTCCTCACCGCCCTGGTCGACGGCGCCCTCTCCCATGCCGAGCGCGAGCGTGCGCTCGCCCACCTGACCGGGTGTGCAGGCTGCCGTGAGGAGGTCGAGGCCCAGCGGGCGCTCAAGGCCCGTCTGGCGGCCATCGCCGGCACGCCCGCGCCGCCCGACTCGCTCGTGCGGAGCCTGCGCGCGCTCGCCGTGCCGGGCACCGACCCCCTGGCCCGTCCGTTCGGCCCGCCGCAGGGCGCGCCGGTGCGTCCGCGGGGCGCGCGCCCGGGCGGGGCCGCCCCTCCGGCCGCCGGGCCCGGGCGAGGGCCGCTCGGCCGGCTCCGGCGCACCTCCACCGTCGGCGGCGGCCTGGTCGCCCTCGGGGTGAGCGCCGCCCTCCTGCTCGGGGGGGCCGGCGGCGCGCCGGCCTCGACCCCGGTCGACCCCGGCAGCGTCGACTTCGTCGTCGACTTCGTCTCGACGACCAGCGAGGTGCCGCTCGCCGACCCGGTGGGCCTGACGCTCTCGCCCCCGCGGTGACCGACGCCGACGCCACCGCGGTGCGGCCGGCCCAGGTGCGCGGCCTCCGGTTCGCCGCCCTGCTGGTCGGCCTCGGCCTGCTGCTGACGGCGGCACCGGTCGTCGCCGCCTCGCCGCGCAGCACCGACAGCGACGAGACCGCGGCCCTGCGGCTGCTCGAGGACGCCGCTCGGGCCTCGCGGGCGCTGACCTACAGCGGCACGAAGTACGTGGCCGCCTGGCGCCCAGGTGGCACGAGCACCTCGCTGGTCGAGGTGCGGCACGACCCCCGGGGCGGCCTGGTCATGACGGCGTCGCCCACCGCCGCCCGCGCAGCCGACGACGACGCGATGGTGCTCGCCGCCGCCAGCCTCGACCGCGCGCTGCTCGCCGTCCTGGGCGACGTCTTCGCCCTGAGCATCGCCGGCACGGGCCGCTGCACCGGCCGCGACGCCGACGTGGTGGAGGCCCGCCGACCCACGGGCACGGTCGCCGGCCGGTTCTGGATCGACCGCGACAGCCGCCTGCTGCTGCGGCGCGAGGTGTACGACGACGCCGGTCACCGCGTCCGCAGCAGCGCCTTCCTCGACCTCGAGATGACGCCGGGCAGCCCGGTCGTCACCGCCTCCGCGGAGCGGCGGATCGGCCGCGACAACGGCTCCCCGGTCGACGAGCAGCGGCTCGAGCAGCTGCGGGCGCAGGGCTGGCACGCGCCGACCGACCTGCCCGGCGGCTTCGTGCTGTTCGAGGCCCGCAGCCGCGCGCACGGCGACGACGACGAGGTCCTGCACCTGGCCTACACCGACGGGCTGTCGACGACGTCGCTGTTCGTGCAGCGCGGGGAGCTGGGCAGCGAGCCGCCGGAGGGGTTCGTCGGGCGCGCCGTGGGGGACCGCCCGGTGTGGGTCCACGACGGCGCCCCCGAGCGGATGATCTGGGCCGGCGGTGAGCGGGTCTGGACCCTGGTGTCCGACGCGCCGGACGGGGCCACGGCGGCCGCCCTGCAGGCGCTGCCGCACGACGACCTCCCGGACGACGGCCTGCGCGCCCGTCTCGCCCGCGGGCTGAGCCGGCTCGGCAGCTGGCTGAACCCGTTCGCATGAGCGGCCGCGCGCAGCTGACACGGACTTCACACGCCGCTGGGCACACTGGCGGTCCGACCCCATCCCCAGCGAGGACGCTGACATGACCGATCCCCGCGAGACCGGCTCTGACCCCCGGTTCGACGCGCCTGCCGGACCGCCCGCCTCGCCGCCGCCGCGTCCGTGGTGGTCGCAGCCCTCGGACAGCGACCAGGACGCCGGCCAGGACGCCTGGGGAGCCCCGCGGGTCACCGGAAGCGGGCAGCCGCCGTACGGCAGCTACGCGGCTCCCTCACGCGAACCGGCCCAGGAGGAGGACCCCTGGCGCTCGCCGGGCTCGACGGCGGTGTTCGGCACGGGCGCGCCCGCCTGGGGCTACCCCACCGACACCATCGGCAGCTCGGCCGAGGCGCCGTCGAAGGCGCGCCGCGGCGCTCTCGCCACCGCAGCGCTCGTCGTGGTCACGGCGCTCGTCGCCGGCGGTGCGGGCGGCTACCTCGGCGCGCGCTCGGCCGACCGCGAGGGCCTGCTCGACCCGGGCGCGAGCCTGGGCTCGGGCAGCAGCGCGCCGGCGAACGTCGACCGGGCGCCCGAGTCGGTGGCCGGCATCGCCGCCGCCGTCATGCGCAGCACCGTGAGCATCGCCGTCCAGGGCGGCGGGAACCGCGGCACCGGCTCCGGCGTCGTCCTGCGCTCCGACGGCTACATCCTCACCAACAACCACGTCGTCGCCTCCGCGGCGAACGGCGGTCAGATCACTGTGACGTTCGACGACGGCGCGACGTCGCTGCCCGGCCGCATCGTCGGGCTCGACCCGGTGACCGACCTGGCCGTGCTCCGGGTCGACAGCGACCGCGAGCTCGAGCCGGCCACCCTGGGCCGCTCCCGCGACCTCGTCGTCGGTGATCCCGTCATCGCGATCGGCTCGCCGCTCGGCCTGTCGGGCACCGTCACCACCGGAATCGTGAGCGCGCTGAACCGCACCGTCGACGTGCCCGCGCAGGACGGTCAGGGCCGCAACCCGCTGTTCAACGCGATCCAGACCGACGCCGCCATCAACCCCGGCAACTCCGGTGGTGCGCTGGTCAACGCCCGGGGCGAGGTGATCGGCATCAACTCGGCGATCGCCACCCTCGGCGGCGGCCTGTTCGGCGGCGAGGGCGGCGGCAGCATCGGCGTCGGCTTCGCCATCCCGATCGACGAGGCGTCGTCGGTCGCCGAGGAGATCATCCGCACCGGACGGGCGACGCACCCGGCGATCGGCGTTGCGGCCCTCACCGTGTCCGGCGAGAACGTCGACCGGCCGGGGGCCCGGGTGCAGCAGCTGACGCCCGGCGGTGCCGCGGCCCAGGCGGGCCTGCAGCCCGGCGACCTCATCGTGCAGGTGCAGGACGAGCAGATCTCGAGCGTCGACGAGCTCATCCTCGCGATCCGGCAGAACAGGGTCGGCGACACGGTCACCGTCACCTATGTGCGCGGTGGTGAGACCCGCACCGCCGAGCTGACCCTGCAGGACCTGCAGGCGAACTGAGCGAGGCGGCGCGGCCTACCCTGACGGCGACGCGGACGACGAGCAGGGCAGAGGGAGGGTGCGGCGGTGCTTGGCCTGGGCTGGCCCGAGATCGGGGTCATCCTGCTGCTGGCCCTGTTCATCGTCGGCCCCGAGCGCCTGCCGAGCCTGGCCGCCGACGCCGGACGGACGCTGCGCAGCCTGCGCAAGCAGGTGAAGGGGCTCACCGACGACCTCAAGACCGAGCTGGGCCCGGAGTTCGCCGACGTCGACCTGCGCTCGCTGCACCCACGGACGTTCGTGCAGAAGCACCTGCTCGACGACCAGGACGAGCCGTCGACGTTCGACCTGCTCGACGGCGCCGACGCGCGGCCGTCGCCCGGCGCACCGCTCGGTCCGGGTGAGCCGGCCCCCTGGGATCCCGACACCACCTGAGCGTCGGGAGCCCTCCCGACGGCTCCGGAACCGGTTCTGTCCGACAGGAGCCCTCCCGCCGCTTCCGGGACGGCGCGAGACCGCCGCGGGGACTCCGCTGCTACGCCCGCCCGGCGGGGGACAGCCCGAGCGACATCCCGGCGAGCCCGCGCGGCTTGCCCACCAGTGCGTCGCTGATCCGCACCAGCTCCTTGCTCGCCGGGGCATCCGGGTCGTCGAGCACCAGCGGGCGGCAGGCGTCGCCGCCTTCGCGCAGGCGGACGTCGATGGGCACCTGGCCGAGCAGCGGCACGCTCGCGCCGAGCCGGGTCGACAGGGAGGTCGCGACCGACTGCCCGCCGCCCGAGCCGAACACGTCGATGCGCTCGTCGCAGTGCGGGCACGGCAGCCAGCTCATGTTCTCGACGACACCGGCGATGCGCTGGTGGGTCTGCAGCGCGATGGAGCCGGCCCGCTCGGCCACCTCCTGCGCGGCCAGCTGCGGCGTCGTCACGACGAGGATCTCCGCGTTCGGCACCAGCTGCGCCACCGAGATCGCGACGTCGCCGGTGCCGGGCGGCAGGTCCATGAGCAGCACGTCGAGGTCGCCCCAGAACACGTCGGCGAGGAACTGCTGCAGCGCGCGGTGCAGCATGGGCCCGCGCCACACGACGGGGGTGTTGTCCTTGGTGAACATCCCGATCGAGATGACCTTCACGCCGTGTGCCGACGGCGGCATGATCATCGACTCGACCTGCGTCGGTCGGTGCTGCACGCCGAGCATGCGGGGCACCGAGAAGCCGTAGATGTCGGCGTCCAGCACGCCGACCTGCAGCCCGCGCTGCGCCATCTGCGCCGCCAGGTTGACCGTGACCGAGCTCTTGCCGACACCGCCCTTGCCCGACGCGACAGCGAACACGCGGGTCAGCGACCCCGGGCGGGCGAACGGGATCTCCTTGTCGCCCTGGTCGCCCTTGAGGGTCTGCCGCAGCGCCGTCAGCTGCTCGCTGCTCATGACGTCGAGCTCGACCCGGACGCCGGTGACGCCGGGAAGCGCGCCGACCGCCGCCGTCACCCGCTCGGTGATGGTGTCCTTCATCGGGCAGCCGCTGACGGTGAGGAAGACGCCGATCCGCGCCACGCCGTCGGGCGCCACCTCGGCGCTCTTGACCATGCCGAGCTCGGTGATCGGACGCCGGATCTCCGGGTCCTCGACGGTGCTCAGGGCAGCCGTGAGCTGCTCGGCGGTGGGCAGGGGAGTGGTCAACGTCGTCCTTCGGGAGGGGGTCCCGGGCAGTCGTTCCTGGGCTGGCTCCGGGCGCCCCCGAGTCTACGTCCGCCCGTGCGCACCGGCCCCGTGTGCCAGGACGCGGACGCAAGGGGTAGAGCTGGGCGTGCGTCCGCGTCCTGGCACATCCCGCCGGCGGGCGGCGGCGGACGCTAGGAGAGGGCGGCGATGGCCTCGGCGACGGCGAGGGTGCGCAGCGCGTTGTCGCGGTGCAGGTTCTCGACCATCCGCCCGTCGACGGTGACGACGCCGCGTCCCTCGCGACCGGCCTCCTCGAAGGCGACGACGACCGTGCGGGCGTGCTGGATCTCGTCCTCGGTCGGAGCCCACACGCGGTTGGCCACGTCGACCTGCGAGGGGTGCACGAGCGTCTTGCCGTCGAAGCCCATCTCCGCGCCCTGCCGGCACTCCGCCTCGAAGCCCTCGAGGTCCTTCACCGCGTTGTAGACGCCGTCGACGATCGCGACGCCGGCCTCCCGCGCGGCGAGCAGCGCGGTGGCCAGGTGCGGCAGGAGCGGGGCCCGCCCGGGCACCAGCTGCGCGCGCAGCTCCTTGGCGAGGTCGTTGGTGCCCATGACCAGGCACGCCACCCGGTCGAAGCCCGCGATCTCGCGGACGGCGAAGACGGCCGCCGGCGTCTCGACCATCGGCCAGAGCTGCAGGTCGTCGGGCGCACCGGCCTTCTCCAGGTGCTGCACGACCCGGCCGAGGTGGTCGGCGCCCGACACCTTCGGGACGACGACGGCAGCCGCCCCCGCGGTGGCGGCGGCGGCGAGGTCGTCGGCGCCCCACGGGGTGTCGAGCCCGTTGCAGCGGATGGTCAGGTGGCGGCGGCCGTACTCGCCGGAGCCCGCCGCGGCGACGGCCTGCGCACGGGCCTGCTCCTTGGCGTCCGGCGCGACGGCGTCCTCGAGGTCGAAGATGATCGCGTCGGCGGTGAGGGTCTTGGCCTTCTCCAGCGCGCGCTCGTTCGAGCTCGGCATGTAGAGCACCGAGCGCAGGACCGAGATGTCAGCCGTCACGTCGCGGTTCCTCTCCCGTGATCAACAAGGGGTCGCCGCCGACACGCCGTCGGCGTTTCGCCGGTGACCTCTTGTTGATCACCGTGGGGGGGGCGCGTAGCGGCGCGCCAGGCCTACAGGCCGTACGCCTCCTTCAGCTCGGCGTCACGCTCGGCGAGCTGGGTGGCGAGCTCGAGCACCACCTGGCACTGCTTGTAGGTCGCGTCGTCCTGCATCTTGCCGTCGATCATGACGGCGCCGCGGCCGCCCTCGGGCATCTCGTCGACGACGCGCTTGGCCCACTTCACCTCGGCCGGCTCGGGCGAGAACACCCTCTTCGCGATGTCGATCTGCACCGGGTGCAGCGACCACGTGCCGACGCAGCCGAGCAGGTAGGCGTTGCGGAACTGGTCCTCGCAGGCGAGCGTGTCCTTGATGTCGCCGAACGGGCCGTAGTACGGGTAGATGCCGGCGGCGGCGCACGCGTCGACCATGCGCGCGACGGTGTAGTGCCAGAGGTCCTGCTGGTAGGTGGTGCGCTCGCCCTCGTCGTCGCGCGGGTCCTGGCGCACGAGGTAGCCGGGGTGGCCGCCGCCGACGCGGGTGGTCTTCATCCGGCGGTCGGCGGCGAGGTCGGCGGGCCCGAGCGAGATGCCCTGCATGCGCGGGGAGGCCTGCGCGATCTCCTCCACGCGCGCGACGCCCGACGCCGTCTCGAGGATCGCGTGCACGAGCAGCGGCCGCGAGACGCCGGCGCGCGCCTCGAGCTGCGCGAGCAGCCGGTCGACGTAGTGGATGTCCTCGGGCCCCTCGACCTTCGGCACCATGACGACGTCGAGCACGTCGCCGGCCTCGGTGACGAGCGTCGTGAGGTCGTCGAGCACCCACGGCGAGTCGAGGCTGTTGACGCGGGTCCACAGCTGCGTGCCCGCGGAGGCGTCCCAGCCCTTCGCGACGTCGACGAGGCCCTGCCGCGCGGCCTCCTTGTTCTCGACGGCGACGGCGTCCTCGAGGTTGCCGAGGAGCACGTCGACCTTCGGCGCGATGTCCGGGACCTTCGCGACCATCTTGGCGTTCGACGGGTCGAAGAAGTGGATCATCCGCGACGGGCGCCAGGGGACCTCGCGCAGCGGCTCGGGCGCGCCGACGGCCAGCGGGCGGAAGAAGGACTTCGGGCTCCGGGTGGTCACGGCTCGTCAGGTTAGGGAGTGATCGCCGCCACCGCGCGGTCGGGTCCCCGGGGGACGCGTGCGCGCGCAACTAGCCTGGGCGCATGGAGCAGCCCGCCGGCCTCACCGCGGCGCAGTCGCGCGCGTGGCGCCGGTTCCTGCGCGCGCACGCAGGCGTCGTCGCGCAGCTCGAGCGCGACCTGCAGTCGGCGCACGACCTGCCGCTCGCGCACTACGACGTGCTCGTGCAGCTCTCCGAGGCGCCGGGCCGGGCGCTGCGGATGACCGACCTCGCGCAGAGCGTGCTGCTCTCGCGGTCCGGCCTCACCCGCCTCGTCGACCGGCTCGAGCGCGACGGCCTGGTGCGCCGCGAGGCGTGCCCGTCCGACCTGCGCGGCACGCTCGCCGTCCTCACCGACGCCGGTGCCGAGCGGCTGCGGGAGGCCTGGCCCACGCACCTCGCCGGCGTCGTCGAGCGCGTCGTCGGCCGCTACACCGAGGAGGAGCTCGCGCTGCTCGGCGACCTGCTCGGCCGGATGCTCGACGACGAGCCGGCGCCCTGACCGCCACCGCCCGCTCCGTCCTGCGCGACGCCGTCGGCATCGGCGTGGCCGTCGGCGCCTACGGGCTGTCGTTCGGCGCCGCCGCCGTGACCGCCGGGCTGTCGCCGGTGCAGGCCTGCGCGCTGTCGGTGCTCGTCTTCACCGGCGCCTCGCAGTTCGCCCTCGTCGGCGTGCTCGGCGCCGGCGGCGGAGCGGTGCCCGCGGTGCTCGGCGGCCTGCTGCTGGGGGCCCGCAACACCCTCTACGCCGTGCGGCTCGCCGACCTGCTCGGCCTGCGCGGCCTGCGCCGCGTCGTGGCCGCGCACCTGACCATCGACGAGTCGACGGCGATGGGCACCGCGGCGCCGCCGCCGCTCGCCGGCCTGGCGTTCTGGTCCACCGGCCTGTCGGTCTTCGTGCTGTGGAACGCCGCGACGCTGCTCGGCGCGGTGGGGGCGGGCGTCGTCGACGTGCGGGCGCTCGGGCTCGACGCCGCCGTCGGCGCGGCGTTCCTCGGGCTGCTGGCGCTGCAGGTGCGCGACCACGGCTCCGGCGACGGCGACGGCGAGCGCCGTCCGGTCGCGCTGGTCGCCGTGCCGCTCACCCCGCCCGGCGTGCCGGTGCTCCTCGCGGCGCTCGCCGTCCTGCCCGCGGTGGTGCGCCGGTGAGCACGTGGGCCGCCGTGCTCGGGCTGGCCGCCGGGGCGTTCGCGCTCAAGCTGGCCGGCTGGCTCGTGCCCGCGCGCGTGTTCGAGGACCCGCGCGTGCGGCGCGGGACGCTGCTCGTGCCGGTGGCGCTGCTCGCCGCGCTCGTGGTGGTGCAGACCGCGGCCGACGGGCGGGCGCTCGTCGTCGACGCGCGGCTCGCGGGCCTGGCGGCCGGCGCGGTGGCGCTGGCCCTGCGGGCGCCGTTCCTCGTGCTCGTGGTGGTCGCTGCGGCGACGGCGGCGCTCGTCCGCGCCCTCTGACCTCGCCGATCCTCGTCCCGTGCCCCGGGACACGCCGTCGGACGGTGCACGAGGCGAAGATCACCGCGGTCCGGCGCCCGGTGGTGCGGTGATCCTCGACCTCTTGCGGGTCCCGCACGCTCGCTGCCCCGCAACAGGTCGAAGATCACCGCGCAACAGGTCGAAGATCGGCCGGGCGGGGGCTCAGGCGGTGCGGCGCCGCCCGTCGCGCACCAGGCCGAGGACGCGCTCCTCGAGCAGCAGCGGCTCCATGGGCTTGGCCAGGTACTCGTCGGCGCCGGCCCGGCGGGCGGCCCGCTCGACCTCGGCCGAGTCGTCGCCGGTGAACAGCACGAGCGGCACGGCGAGCGTGCGCGGGTCGGTGCGCAGGAGCCGCACGAGCTCGACGCCCGACAGGTCGGGCAGGCCGTTGTCGACGAGCACGCCGTCGAACTCCTCGGTGCCGACGAGCGCGAGGCCCTCCTCGGCGGTGAGCGCCACGCGCACCTCCGCCGAGCCGGTCAGCGCCGCCTGCACGAAGGCCCCGATCGAGGCGTCGTCGTCGACGACGAGCAGCCGCGGCAGCCGCTCCTCGTCGTGCGCCGGCGCCGGCCGCTCGACCGGCGTGCGGCAGTAGGGGCAGGTGCCCCACTCGGCCTCGAGGTGCTTGTCGCAGCCGGGGCAGCGGCCGCGGCCGACGGGAGTGCCGTCGTACGGGCAGCAGACCATGTCGTCGGCCAGCGCGCGGGAGCACGAGGGGCAGCGGTGGCCGCTGACGGTGTCGACCGTGGTGGCGCGCAGCACCTCCTCGTACGTCGTCTCTCCGCGGTGCGCGGCGGCCAGCGCGGAGGCGCGCAGCGTCAGCATGCCGTTCGCCCGGGCCGCCGCCCCGATGGCCGCCTCGGTGGGCGTCGACAGCAGGACCTGGCGCAGCGCCGCCGTCACCGGCAGCACCTCGAACACGCCCATGCGCCCGCGGTACCCGGTGCCGGCGCACTCCGCGCAGCCCTTGCCGCGCTGCGGGCGGGCCTCGGCGATGTCCCTCTCGGTGAGCCCGAGCAGGGCGAGCGTGCGCGGCGACGGCACGTACGGCGCGGCGCACGACGCGCAGGGCCGGCGCACCAGCCGCTGCGCCACCACGAGCGTCAGCGACGACGCCACGAGGAACGGCTCGACGCCCATGTCGACCAAGCGCGTGACGGCGGCGACGGCGTCGTTGGTGTGCAGGGTCGTCAGGACGAGGTGGCCGGTGAGCGAGGCCTTGAGCGCGAGCTCGGCGGTCTCGGCGTCGCGCACCTCGCCGACCAGCACGATGTCCGGGTCCTGCCGCAGGATCGAGCGCAGTCCGCGGGCGAAGGTCAGGCCCTGCCGCTCGCTCACCTGCACCTGCGTGATGCCGGGCACCTGGATCTCGACGGGGTCCTCGAGCGTGACGATGTTGCGGTCGGGCGTGGAGACCTGCTGGATGCCGGCGTACAGGGTGTTCGTCTTGCCCGAGCCGGTCGGGCCGGTGATGAGCACCAGCCCCTGCGCCTGCACCAGCGCGTTGCTCACCAGCTCCAGCTGCGGCGCGGTGAGGCCGGTGCGCCCGAGCATCGGGACGCCGCCGGCGCGGGGGAGCAGGCGGATGACCACCTTCTCGCCGTGCAGCGTCGGCAGCGTCGAGACGCGCGCCTCGACCGTCATGCCGTCGACGGTGAGCTTCGCGCGGCCGTCCTGCGGGCGCCGGCGCTCGGCGATGTCGAGCCCCGACACGATCTTGATGCGGCTGACCGTCGCCGACGTGGCGTTCCGCGGCACCGTCATGACGTCGCGCAGCAGGCCGTCGACGCGGTAGCGGATGCGCAGCTCGCCGGCCTGCGGCTCGACGTGCACGTCGCTGGCCCGCGCCCGCACGGCGTCGGCGAGCACGACGTCGACGAGCCGGACGATCGGCGCCGACTCCACGGCCGTGGCGCTGACGTCCTCGGCGGCGGCGTCGGCGGGGCCGTCGTCGATGCCCTCGAACAGCGTGTGGACGTCGGAGGAGTCCTCCGACAGCGACCACGAGCGGGCGAGGTGGTCGCGCACCTGCGAGTCGGTGGCGACGAGCACCACCAGCTCGCCGGCGCCGGTGTAGAGCTTGACGTCGTCGAGCGCGACGACGTTGGTGGGGTCGGCCGTGGCGACGGTGACCTTCGGTCCGGACCGCTCGAGCACGAGGACGCCGCTGCGCTCGGCCACCGCGCGGGGCAGCAGCCGGACGGCCTCGGGGACGACCATCGTCCGGCCGAGGTCGACGAGCGGCAGCTGCAGCGCCTCCGCGAGCGCTTCGGCGACCTGCCGCTCGGTCGCGAGGCCGAGCTCGATGACGACCTGCCCGAGCCGCCGCCGGGGCGTGCCGGGCGGCGTCGAGGCCTGCTCGTCGAGGGCGGCCTGCAGCTGCGCCTCGTCGAGCAGGCCCTGGC
>DATLGD010000022.1:0-20698 GCA_035540755.1 Mycobacteriales bacterium
GAGCGGTTGTACCTCTGGCGCGTGTCTCGGCAGCGCGAGTACGAACTTGTCCACGGTGATCGGCACGCTGCCATCCTGGCCCGGACAGGACCAGGGGCACACCGGGGCCGGGAGCGGGTCGGCCGACCTCGGCCAGTCGAAGCGGCGCACGAGATGGACAAAGCGGACGTAACGCCGTGGTCAGGTGGACGGGGGTGTCGTGGTGCCTGACCGCCAAGGTCTTGAGGCACCTGCCCTGACCTGCGTCGATGAGTTTCGTCAGCACCTCACATAGCCTGAGCTGCGGGACAGTGCCCGACGGTCACGATCACGGACCTGCACGATGCACACGCCGCAGCCGCGACCACCTCAGCAGCGACATGCCTTCGTAGGTCGGACGCCGGTACGAACCTGTGGGCAAGTCTGCTCATCCCTGCGCGTCGACCCCGCTGATGCAACCTTGACTACCTAACCTTGCACATACAGCCGTGGCAGACAGGCTTGCTGGGTATCCCGACGTGAAGGAGTGGTTCGTGGCCGACTGGGACGACGCAGTATGGCCAGCGGTCGACTCCGCGCCGACCCGCGCCGACCGGCGTGGCGGGCCGTACAGCACGTACCGCCCTGACCTGCTCGTGGAACGCCCGCTCACCCTGGCAGCCGACGTGTCCGAACTGGCTGGTCGGGTCGAGGCCTCGGTCCGGCGGCTGGGCGAGCTGCCGGGCAGTCGCGGGCTCGAAGGGCTCGCGCGCTTCCTGCTGCGCTCGGAGGCCATCGCTTCCTCCCGCATCGAAGGCCTGCAGGTCTCCCCGCAGCAGGTCGGCCTGGCGGAGGTCGCCGAGGAGGAGTCGCTCACGGCTGAGAACGTCAACCGCACCGCGAAGAAGGTCGCGGCGAACATCAGTGCGCTGCGGAGGGCGACCCATGAGCTCGCCGAGGCCGACCGGCTGTCGGTCACCGGCGTCGAGGGGCTGCAGACGCTGCTGCTCGCCGATGAACCGCACCTGCACGGCGTCCGAGACGTGCAGAACTGGATCGGCGGCTCGGACTACCACCCGCTGGCGGCGGAGTTCGTGCCGCCGGCGCCGCCCCTGGTGCCAGCGCTCATGGCTGATCTGGTGACGTACATGAACGGCGGTGATCATGCTCCGCTCGTCCAGGCCGGCCTGGTGCACGCGCAGTTCGAGACGATCCACCCTTTCCGAGACGGCAACGGCCGGGTCGGGCGCGCCCTGATCCACACGGTCCTCGTGCGGCGCGGCCTGACGAGGCACGCCGTCCTGCCGATCAGCCCTGTGCTGCTGACTCGCTCGCAGGAGTACGTGCAAGGCCTGACGGACTACCGCTACAGCGGCCCGTCCGCGAGCGCGCAAGGGCAGCAGGGTGTGTCCCAGTGGCTCCGCGTCTTCTTGCAGGCAGTCGGGATCGCCGTCACCCAGGCCGAGCAGTTCGCGGCCAGCCTGGACGAGCTGCGGCTGCGCTGGGAGCAGGATCTCGCGGCGAAGCGGCGTGAGCAGAACCTTCGCGAGACGCCTCGCGCCGACTCGGCCACCTCACGGATCCTCGCGACCTTGCAGGAGCACCCGGTCCTGACCACGGCGAGTGTGATGCGGCTGTTCAACGTCAGCAGACCCGCGGCTGTGACCGCCCTCGACGAGCTGGCCGCGGCTGGGGTGCTGGCCAAGCGACGTCTCGACCGCCGCACCGGCGGCTACCTCGCCATGGAGGTCTTCGCGCTCATCACCACCGCAGAGCGGCAGCTGGCGAGCACCCGCTGGGACACCGGCACCGCTTGGCCGGCCAGGCCCACTCCGTACCCTGCCGACGGAATGGCCTGAGCCGCGGCCGCTCAGCGACGCGCTGCCGTCCAGCGCGGTCAGGCGCTGGTCCTACGCGAGCCGGCTGCACCAGGTCCTGCCTGGTCGTCGCGGGTCGAACCGGCGACTTCTCGCCCTTGACCGCCAGCACCTGGTTCACGCCGACCCGGCAGCCCTCGAACGCCAGCGCCGCTCCGGACAGGTAGAGCCGCCACACCCGCGCCTGACCCGGCGACGCCAGCCGGACGGCCTCGTCCCAGCCCGCCTCGAGGTTGGCCACCCAGGCGCGGCAGGTGCGCGCGTAGTTCTCGCGCAGCGCCTCGACGTGCCGTACCTCCAGACCCGCCTGCTCGAGCATCGCCACGTGCCTCGCCAGCGGCTGCAGCTCGCCGTCGGGGAAGACGTAGCGGGTCAGGAAGGAGCGGGGGTCGGGGCGATCGGGACCGGCGGCTGGACCGCGCGCGATGGCGTGGTTGAGCACCCTCCCGCCGGGACCGAGCAGCCGGTGCAGCTGAGCTGCGTAGACGGGCAGCTGGGCGTGGCCGACGTGCTCCGCCATCCCGACCGAGGCGATCGCGTCGTACGGACCGTCGGCGACCTCCCGGTAGTCCTGCAGCCGGATCTCGACCTGCTCCTGGAGCCCGGCCTCGGCGACCCGCTGCCGGGCCAGCTCAGCCTGTGCGCCCGAGATCGTGACTCCCACGACGGACGCACCGTGCCGGGCGGCGGCGTGCAGGGCCAGTGAGCCCCAGCCGCAGCCGACGTCGAGCAGCCGGCTGCCCGGCGCCACTGCCAGCTTGCGGCACACCATCTCGAGCTTGGTCTCCTGCGCCTGCTCCAGCGTGGCGGTCGGCGTCGGGAAGACCGCGCAGCTGTAAACCATCGACGGGCCGAGCAGCAGCCGGTAGAAGTCGTTGCCCACGTCGTAGTGGTGCGTGATGGCGCTGCGGTCGCGGCGCAGCGAGTGCAGCCCGCCGGACAACCGGGCCTCCTCGGGCGGCGGCGCGGGTGGCGGGCCGAGCACGCGCAGCCGCGCCAGCGACCCCACCAGCGGCGCGAAGACGCGCGGCTCGAGCCGCAGGTCAGGACGGGCCGGCAGCGAGTCGGGGAGCGCGAGGGCCTGGTAGACGTCGCCCTCGATGTCGAGGTCCCCGCTGACGTAGGCCCGAGCGAGCCCGAGCTCGCCCGGCGCGTAGAGCAGCCGGCGCAGTGCGCGGGGGGAGCGGACGACCAGCGTCGGCGCCGTCGCCGGCCCCGGGAGCTCTGAGCCGTCCCAGCAGCGGACCCGGAGCGGTAGCTGCCCGCCGAGCAGCGCGCGGGCGATCCGGTCCACGACGCCTGCAGCGCTCTGTGGCATGTGCTCAGGGTGCACCCCCTGCGCGGCTCAGGAGAAGCTGGCCGCCGAGATGCCGTGCTTGCCGGCACCGCCGAAGCGGACGAAACCGCCGGGCACGCCGCCGGCCGGGTGCCGTGCGACCCAGATGCTGCCGTCGAGGCCGAGGGCGTAGATGCGCGCCTCGCCGTCGACGAGGACGGCGACGCCCGGTCGCCCGATCGTGCGGCCGTTCACCGGCCGGACCGTCCCGCCCTGGCCGATCGGGAAGCTGAGCATGCCCTCGCTGCGGGTGTCGCGGCAGGCGCCCACCTCGTAGAACTCCGACGTCGCGAAGCTCGCCGAGCAGGTGGCGGAGGTCCCGGACGTCCACGAGCCGTTGTCGGTGCGGGAGTAGGGCCGGTTGTCCAGGCCGACACCGCTGTAGATGAATCGCGCCGCCGTGCTGTCGGCGATGTCGGAGATCGAGACGCCGTGCCGGAACGAGCCGCCTCGGCTGGCGAAGCCCTTGACGTACGGCAGGGTGTCGTTGTTCGGCAGCGTCGCGAACCCGGCCCACAGGGCGCCGTCGCCGCCGCGGCAGGCGACGCCGAGCTGGTTGCCGGAGACGACGGCGGAGGCGCCTGCGCACCTGGTGTTGGCCGGCGCGAGCGGCTGCCAGCCACGGGTGAGCGAGCGGATCCACACGTTGCCGTCGGCGCCGACGCCGACGAAGTAGTCGGCCCGGTAGCCGCGCGCGACGGCGGGGGCGTCGACCAGCGCGCCGCCCAGGTTGAACCAGCTCGGCTGGTTGGTGTACCGGACCCAGAGCCGGTCGTCGGGGCCGGTGACGGCGACGACGTGCACCGGCTTGTCGGCGGAGGCGATGACGTCGCGCTCGGCGGCCGTGGCGCCGGGCGTGAGCGATGCGGTGACGGCCGCGACTGCCGCCGAGGCGATGAGGAGGCGGCGCAGGCTGGAGCGCATGGTGGCCCTTCCGGGGTGAGGAGGCGCGCCGGTGAGCCCGGAGCGGAGCCCGAGTGTGAACCACGCGGAGGGCCCGTACGGGTGCCTTGCGCGACCTCGTGTCGCACCGGGCCCGACATCACCCGGATGGCGCACACCACCCTCCGGTCCTCGACGGCGCGCGGCAGGTCGGCCGCCGGCAGCGTCGGGCCGAGCCGTGACGACCCGGTCAGAGCGGGAGCGCAACTAGCCGAGCGGCTCGTCCAGCGCCGCCTCGAGCAGGCCGACAGGCGGCGCGCCCAGGGAGAGCACGGCCCGGTGGAACCGGCGCAGCGTGAACGCGTCCCCCCAGCGCTGCCGCGCCCGCTCCCGGACGTCGAGCACCGCCAGCTTGCCGAGGGTGTAGCGGCCGTACGTCGGGTCGATCACCGCCCGCAGCGCCTCGCCCCGCGCGGCCGGCCCCTGCAGGTGGGCGTCCCGCTCGAACAGCTCCGTGGCCTGCTCGACGGTCATGCCCGCGGTGTGCACTCCCAGTGCTGCGGTCAGGCGGGTGACCCGCATGAGGGCCTTGAGGGCGACGCCGAGGGCGAAGCGCGGGTCGTCCCGGCGGAAGCCCACCTCGACCATGAGCTCCTCGGCGTAGTGCGCCCAGCCCTCGACCGTGTACGAGGAGTGCAGGCTGCGCCGCACGTCGCCGGTCACCCGGCGCAGGGCCCGGCCGTGCGTGAAGTGCCCCGGCGCGACCTCGTGCGCGGTCGTCGACGGCAGTGTCGTGCGGCTCGCCGCCCGCAGCCACTTGCGCTGCTGGTCGGCCGGCCAGGTCGGGTCCGGCGGGGTGATCGCGAAAACCGACGGGCCGTCCGGCTCGTAGGGAGCCGCCCAGATCATCATCGCGGTCGCCCACCGCCGCGAGGGCGGGCTCGGCTGGACGAGGCACTCGCCGCCGTCGTCGTCGAGCAGGTCGGCGTCGCGCACGAAGGCGAGCACCTCCGCGGTGAGCGCCCGCGCCTCGTCGATGACACCCTCGGCCGTCGGGTGGTCGAGGACGAGCTCAGCGAGAACCTCGGCCGGCATCCGGCCCGGCTGGAGCCGCTCGCAGCACTCGGCCACCCAGCCCTGGAGGCGGTCGCGCTCGCGCGTCGCGATGTCGGCGAGCGCCCCCAGGTCCGGGTGCTCGGGCGCGCCGTCCGCCATCAGCGCCGCCAGGACCTCGGCGCCCAGGGCGGGGTCGGCCTCACCGTGCTCGGCACAGCGCTCGAGGTGGCCGACCAGCCGCGCGTGCGCGGCCAGCGCCTGCCGGCCGCCGGGCTCGTCCGGCGACACCACCGACGCGGCACCCCGCACCGCAGGCAGCAGCGCGCGGGCTGCGGCGGCGCTGACCAGGTCGAGCGTGCCCAGCGCGGCGTCGATCGCGTCCGGCCAGCCGGCCAGGTGCCGGGCGCGGGCGGTCGTCCGCTCCTCCACGGCCGCGTACGGCTTGTCGTAGACCGACAGGTCGAGGGCGGCGAGCAGCGGGCGGGGGCTGCGCCGGTGCAGCTGGGCGGTGCCGAGCTCGGCGCGCAGCCGCCGCTCGACGGCCGTCAGGTGCGCCTCCTCCAGCGGGTCCTCGAGCGGGGCGCCGCCGAGCCGGGCCAGGCCCCGCCGCACCGCATCGTCGGACAGGTCCTGCACGACGCCGTCGTACTCGTGCCGGCCGGCGCTGTCGCGGACGGCAGGGACGGTCAGGTCGAGGACGGCCCGCAGCCGGTCGGCGGGGGGAGCGGGGGGCATGTCGCGGACGACCTCCGGAGGTCAGCGGGCAGGGCTGCCCCGACCCCTACCCGGGCCGGGCGCCCGGATGCGGGCGGGTCGTCCGCACGCACCAGGGCCGGGGGCGCCCCCGCACCCCCGGCCCTCGTCGTGCCCGCTCGGTCCGGTCACCCGGTCCGAGGGAGTCCGGTCAGGCGGTCTGCACCGCCGTGCGGCGGCGCACCGCCCGCTCCACGCCGACGAGCATCAGCAGCAGCAGCGCCGAGCCGCCGAGCGCGATCGTCCGGCCGTGCAGGTGCAGGGGCGGGACCTGCATCGCCGAGGCGGGAGCGATCCGGTCCGGGTTCCGCTGCTTCACGCCGGTCGCGGCCTTGTCCTTGAGCCGCACGACCTCGAGCCCGCGCCGGTAGTCCATGACGTAGACGACGTCGTCGCTGATCCACTGCGGTGAGCCGGTGTAGCCCTCTGCCGGGGTGATCCAGCCGATCTCCTTCATGACGCCGTCCTTGCCGACGGACAGGAAGCGCGTGCCGCGGTTGTAGTACGCGACGGCCATGAGCCCGCCGTTGTGGAAGCGCGGGTGCGTCTCCATCCAGTGCGCGCAGTACAGCTGCGAGGCCGCGGCGTCGCCGGTGAGGAAGATGCCGCGCCCGGAGGCATTGTAGGAGTCGATCTTGGTGAACGACACGTCCTTGAACACGTCCGCGTCGCGGGTCTGCTCGTACACCGCGAGGGCGTCCTTGACCTTGCGGGCGTCCCAGGTCTCGATGACGGCGTCATCGCCCTTGCAGTCGCTGCCGGCGGTGTTGCCGGTGGCCGGCGGGAGCCCCGGCACCGCCGGCGGGGCGATCTCGGTGCCGAGGACGACGAAGTGGTCGTGGCCCTGCCGGGCCCACTCGACCGAGTGGTAGCCCAGGCTCGAGAACCGGGTCCGGTCGCCGATCTCGGTCAGGTAGACCGGCGCGGTCGGGTCGGTGGTGTCCATGAGGACGGCGGTGGCGCCGGCCGTCATCACCAGGCCCGGCCGGATCTCGGTGAGGTCGTGCGTGTAGGGGCTGTTGGTCGTCGTGCCGTAGCCGACCGAGCTGCGCCACGTCGTCGGCAGCCGCGACGGCTTCGCGGGGTCGCGGAGGTCGATGATGTGGCCGGTGCGGCCGTAGGCGAAGGCGCAGCTGTTCTGGGCCCCCGTCGCGTCGGTGCCGCTGACGCAGGTCCAGGTGTGGTCGGTGACCGGCACGCTCGACAGCAGGGTCGGCTTGCGCGGGTCGGACACGTCGACGACCCGCAGCTGCGACGACGTCGACGCCGGCGTGGTGGCGGCGTCGACGAGCAGGATCTTGCCGTTGGTGTCCGGGTCCTCCTGCGCCAGCGCGGCCCCGGTCTGGGTCTGGTAGAGCGCGAGCGAGCCCAGCAGCTTCGGAGAGGCGGGGGTTGTCGTGTCGTAGATGTGCACGCCACGCGGGTCGGTCAGGTAGAAGAGCTTGCCGTCCTCGGACGGTGCGCCTCCGGCGGTGCCGAAGTGCTCCGGGAAGCGGCCGAGGTACTCGACGTTGTCGGTCGCGGCGTAGGTGGCGTCGAACGGCAGCGTCGGGTCGAGGGCGACGGTCGGGTGCGCCAGGGCGGGCGCAGCCGGGCCGGCGACGGCCAGGGCGGTCAGGAGGGCGGCGAGGGCGGTGCGGCGCATGCAGTCCTTGTTCGACGTGGGGCCGCCGGCTCCTGCCGGAGTTGTCCGGTTCACATCCCGGGCCGGGCGGCCGCCCGCGTCAGCTGGGCGCCGGGCTCACCGCACGGGCCGGCGTGAGCGTCCGCCGGCCGACGAGCGCGGTGCCGAGCGCCAGCACGGCGCCGGCGAAGCAGACGAGGAACGCCGCCCGTGCGCCCGGGCCGTCCGCCAGGGCTCCGCCGAGCGCGGATCCTCCGGCCACGCCCACGCCGAGGCCGGAGTTGAGCCAGGTGAACCCCTCCGTGCGGGCCGCGACCGGCACCAGCCGCTCCACCAGCCCGAACGAGGCGATGAGGGTGGGGCTGATGGCGACGCCGGCCAGCAGGGCTGCCGGGGCCATCCAGGCGATGCCGGGCGCGAGCAGGAGCGGGACGACGCCCACCGACAGGGCGGCCAGGGCGATCAGGAACCGGCGGTCCAGCGCCGTGCGCCACGCCCGGGCGCCGTAGGCCAGCCCGGCGACCCCGCTGCCCAGGGCGACGAGCGGCAGGAGGACACCGGCCGCTCCGGGCCGGCCCTGCTCGCCGGCGAAGGCGACCATGACCACCTCCAGCGAGCCGAAGACGACCCCGACGCAGACCATCGCCAGCGCCGTCGTCCGCAGGCCGCTGACGGTGATCGCCGAGCGGGTGCCTCCCGGGGTCGGCGGCTCGACCGGCGGCTCGGTGCTGCGCTGGAGGACGAACGCCACCGTGCCGGCGACGCAGAGCAGGAGCGCGGCGAGCAGCCCCACGGCAGGGTCGACGAGGACGGCGAGGCCGACGACGATCGCCGGGCCGGCGATGAACACGACCTCGTCGATCACCGACTCCAGTGCGAACGCGGTGCTGAGGTGCTCGGCGCGGTCGGCCCGGCGCAGCGCCGACGCCCACCGCGCCCGCACGCAGGCTCCGAGCGGCGGCAGCGCGCCGCCGGCGACGGCCGCGGAGGCCAGCAGCGTCCAGCCCGGCAGCTCGCTGCCGGCGGCGGCGATCACGGCGAGCATGCCGAGCGCGCTGAGGGCGAGCGCCCAGGGCAGCACCCGCGCCTGCCCGCGGCGGTCGACCAGGCGCGACACCAGCGGGCCGCCGACGGCGAGTCCGAGCGCGTATGCGGCGGCCACGGCTCCGGCGAGCGTGAAGCTGCCCCGGCGGTCCTGCACCAGCAGCACCGAGCCGATGCCCAGCATGGAGATGGGCATGCGGCCGACCAGCGCCGACAGGCAGAACAGGACGGCGCCCGGCAGCCGGAGCAGAGGCAGGTACGCGCGCACGGCGAGAGCCTAGGGACGCGGCCGGGCGGCCTGCGTCCCTAGCATGGACGACCGTGCCTACCCGCCCGCTCGTGCTCGCCTCGGCGTCGCCGGCCCGGCTGCGCCTGCTGCGTGACGCCGGGCTCGCGCCGCGCGTGGTCGTCAGCGGCGTCGACGAGGACGCGGTGCGGCACGAGGACCCGGCCGGGCTGGTGCGCGAACTGGCGGTCCGCAAGGCGACGGCCGTCGCCGAGCAGCTCGCCGAGGACGAGCTCGTCGTCGGCTGCGACTCCATGCTCGCCCTCGACGGCGAGGTGCTCGGCAAGCCGGCGTCGGCCGGCGACGCCGTCGCGCGCTGGCACCGGATGCGCGGGCGCAGCGGCACCCTGCTGACCGGTCACTGCGTCGTCGACCGCGGAACCGGACGGCGGGTCGACGGCGTCGCCGCGACCGTCGTGCGGTTCGGCACGCCGACGGACGCCGAGGTCGAGGCCTACGTCGCCAGCGGCGAGCCGATGCAGGTGGCCGGCGCGTTCACGCTCGACGGCCGGTCGGCACCGTTCCTCGACGGCATCGACGGCGACGCCGGCAACGTCATCGGGCTGTCCATGCCGCTGCTGCGGACGCTGCTGCGCGAGCTCGGTCTGGAGGTGACCGACCTGTGGTCCTGAAGATCGGTCCGATCGAGGTCGACCCGCCCGTGGTGCTCGCGCCGATGGCCGGCGTCACCAACCCGGCGTTCCGCCGGCTCTGCCGCGCGTTCGGGGCGGGCCTCTACGTCAGCGAGATGGTCTCCGCCCGAGGGCTCTGCCAGGACGACGCCACCACCCGGCGGCTCGCGCAGTTCGCCGAGGACGAGCCGGTGCGCAGCCTGCAGCTGTACGGGACCGACCCGCGGTGGGTCGGCGAGGCCGTCACGCGCGTCGTCGCCGAGCAGGGGGTCGACCACCTCGACCTCAACATGGGCTGCCCGTCGCCCAAGGTCACCCGGCGCGGGGGAGGGGCGGCCGTCACCGTCCGCCCGCGCCTGGTCGGGGCGATCGTCGCCGCGGCCGTGCAGGCGGCCGGCGCGGTGCCGGTGACGGTGAAGATGCGCAAAGGCGTCGACGACGCCACGCTCACCTTCCTCGACGCCGGCCGCGCCGCGCAGGACGCCGGCGCCGCCGCCGTCGCGCTGCACGCCCGCACCGCCGAGCAGCTCTACAGCGGTCGGGCCGACTGGCCGGCGATCGGGTCGCTGAAGCAGGCGCTGACCGTCCCGGTGCTCGGCAACGGCGACATCTGGGAGGCCGCCGACGCCCTGCGCATGGTCGAGCAGACCGGCTGCGACGGCGTCGTCGTCGGTCGCGGCTGCCTCGGGCGGCCGTGGCTGTTCCGCGACCTCGACGACGCCTTCGCCGGCCGACCGGTGCAGCCGGCGCCCGCGCTCGGCGAGGTGGTGGAGGTGATGAAGCGGCACGCGCGGCTGCTCGTCGAGGCCAAGGGCGATGAGGCCTGGGCGGTCCGCGACTTCCGCAAGCACACCGGCTGGTACATGACCGGCTACGCCGCCGGCGGGCGGCTCCGGCGCAGCCTGGCGATGGCGTCGTCGCTCGCCGAGCTCGACGCCCTGCTCGACGAGCTCGACCCCACCTGGACGCTGCCGCCCGGGCACGAGGCGCTGCCGCGCGGGCACTCGCAGGGCCCCAAGCAGGTGTCGCTGCCCGAGGGCTGGCGGGAGTCGGCCGACTCCGACTCGCCGCCCGACGACGACGGGCTGTTCGTCACCGGCGGCTGACGGCGCGCCAGCCGGGTTCTGTCGGAGGGCGCTCCTACCTTCGGGGCATGCGCCTGCTCCACACCTCCGACTGGCACCTCGGCCGGTCCCTGCACCGCACCGACCTGCGCGACGCGCAGGCCGCCTTCCTCGACTCCCTGGTCGAGACCGTCCGCGCCGAGCGGGTCGACGCCGTGCTCGTCAGCGGCGACGTCTACGACCGCGCGGTCCCGCCGCTGGACGCCGTCGCCATGCTCGAGGACGGGCTGGTGCGGCTGCGCGACGCCGGAGCCCGGGTCGTCGTCACGAGCGGCAACCACGACTCCGCGCGGCGGCTCGGCTTCGGCTCGCGCCTGGTCGACGGCGCGGGCGTGCACCTGCGCACCCGGGTGGCCGACGTCGCCGAGCCGGTGCTGCTCGAGGACGCGCACGGTGCGGTGGCCGTCTACGGGCTGCCCTACCTCGAGCCGGAGGCCGTCCGGGCCGATCTGCCGGCCGAGCCGGGGGCCCCGGACGCGCCGGCCCCGAAGGGCCACGAGGGCGTGGTCCGCCGGGCCGCCGCGTGCGCCCGCGCCGACCTCGCGGGACGCGGCGGCATGCGGTCGGTGGTGCTGGCGCACGCCTGGGTCACCGGCGGTGCGGCCAGCGACAGCGAGCGCGACATCACCGTCGGGGGCGTCGGGCACGTGCCGGCGTCGGCGTTCGACGGCTTCACCTACACGGCTCTCGGCCACCTCCACGGTCCGCAGGTCCTGCGCGACTCGCTGCGCTACAGCGGCTCGCCGCTGCCGTACTCCTTCTCCGAGGCGGCGCACGTCAAGGGCAGCTGGCTGGTCGAGCTCGACGCCCGCGGCCTCGCCCGGGTGGAGCACGTCCCGGCTCCCGTCCACCGCCGGCTCACGGTGCTGCGCGCCGAGCTCGACGAGCTGCTCACCTCGGCCCGCTTCGCCGAGCACGAGGCCGACTTCGTGTCCGCGGTGCTCGTCGACCCGGCCCGTCCCGATGCGGCGTTCGACCGGCTCCGGGTGCGCTTCCCGCACCTGCTCACGCTCTCCTGGGAGCCGCAGGGAGCCGCGCCGACGGGCACCTACCGCGAGCGGGTCGGCGGCCGCTCCGACCTGGACGTCGTCACCGGCTTCGTCGAGCACGTCCGCCGCACCCCGGCCGACGACGGCGAGGCGGCCCTGCTCGCCGAGGCGCTCGAGGCCGGTCGGACCTGCGACCACGGGCACCTGGCCGAGCGGCCGACCCGTGCGCAGGTGCCGGCATGAGGCCGCACCGGCTGGTGCTCACCGCGTTCGGCCCCTTCGCCGGCACGGTCGAGCTCGACCTCGACGCGCTCGCCGCCAGCGGGCTGTTCCTGCTGCACGGCGAGACCGGCGCCGGCAAGACCACGCTGCTCGACGGCCTGGGCTTCGCCCTGTTCGGCGCGGTGCCGGGGGTGCGGGGCAGGGCCGGTCGCGGTGGCATGCGCCTGCGCTCCGACCACGCCGACCCCGCGACGCGCACCTCGGTGCAGCTCGAGGTGACGCTGGGCGGGCGCCGCATGCGGGTGACCCGCAGCCCCGAGCAGGAGCGGGCCAAGCTGCGTGGCACCGGCACCACCAGGGAGCCGGCGAAGGTGCTGCTCGAGGAGCGGGACGCCGCGGGCACCTGGCAGGCCGTCTCCACCCGGGTCGGCGAGGCCGACCGCGAGCTGTCCGACCTGGTGGGCATGTCGGCCGAGCAGTTCTTCCAGGTGGTGCTGCTCCCGCAGGGCGACTTCGCGCGCTTCCTGCGGGCCGAGTCCGAGGAGCGCGCCAAGCTGCTCGAGCGGCTGTTCGCCACCGACCGCTTCCGCTCGGTCGAGCACTGGCTGGTCGACCGCCGGCGGTCCACCGCCGCTGCCCGTGACGCCGCACGCGAAGCGGTGGCCCGCACGGCGGCAAGGGTGGCGCAGGTGGCCGGCGCCGACGAGCCGGAGGCGGCCGAGCTGGGCTGGGCGCAGGTGCTGTGCGCTGCCGCAGCCGCCCAGGCCGACGACGCCGTCTCCACCCGCCTGCGTCATCAGGCCGCGCTCGACCAGGCGCTCGCGGCCGACGAGCAGGCGCGCGCCCTGGCCGACCGCCAGCGCCGTCGCGGTGCCGCGCTGGCCGAGCAGCAGGCGCTGCAGGCGCAGGCGGGTGAGGTCGCCGAGCTCGCCGCCGCGCTGGCTGCCGCCGCCCGCGCTGCGGAGGTCGCGCCGGCCCTCGACGACGCCGGGCGCCGGTCGGTCGCGCACGCGCGGGCGCAGCAGGCCGAGAGCGACGCGCGGTCCGCGCTGCCCGACGTCCTCGGCCGGCTCGACCCGGCCGACCTGCGGGCTGCCCGTGCCGCGGCGGCGACGCGGCTGGGCCGGCTCGACGCCCTGCATGCCGACGCCCTCCGGGCCCGGCAGGAGGAGGCCGCGGCGGCCGCGGCGCTGGCCGTCTCAGCCGGGCTGGCGGGCGAGATCGAGGCGCTGCGTGCTGAGCTGACCGCCCTCCCCGACCAGCGGGCGCGGGCCGAGCGCCGGCGCGCCGTCGCCCGCGAAGCCTCCCGGCGGCTGCCCGTGGTGCAGGCAGAGGCCGAGCGCTGCGCTGCCGCAGCCCGGCAGGCCACGGCGCTGGCCGGTGTCGAGCGCGAGCTCTCTGCGGCCGCCGTGCGGCACCTGGCCGCCCGTGAGGCGGCGACGGAGGCGCGCGAGACGGCGCAGTCGCTGCGCGAGAGCCGCATCGACGGCATGATCGCCGAGCTCGCGGCGACCCTGGTCGACGGCGACCCCTGCCCGGTCTGCGGCGCCCTCGAGCACCCCGAGCCGTCCGCGCTGCGCGGCGAGCGGGTCAGCCGCGACGACGAGGAGCGGGCCGTCGCCTCCGCCGACCGGCTGCGCGCCGCGGCCGAGGAGTGCGGCGCGCAGGTCGCCGGGCTGACGGCCCGCCGTGACGAGCTCGCCGCCGGACTCGGCGAGGTGTGCGTGCCCGACCTCCCCGCTCGCGCCGCGGCCCTGGCCGCCGAGGTCGAGGAGGTCGCCGCCGCGGCCGCCGATTTCGCCGCCGCGGAGGCGGCTCTCGAGGGGCTCGACGAACGAGCCGCGGCTTCCCGGTCCCGCTGCGCGGCCGCCGAGGCCGAGCGCGCGGGGTCCGACGACCTCGCCGCCGCTGCGGCGGCTCGGGCGGCCGGGGCACGTGCGACGGTCCGGGCCCAGCTCGGCGACGCCGGCTCACTCGACGAGGCGCTCGCCGTCGAGCAGGCTCTCTCCGCGGACCTGGACGCCGCGGCGAGGGCCGCCGAGCAGACGCTCGCCGCCGCCGAGGAGGCGCGCGAGGCGGTCCGGCGCGCCGAGCAGGCCGCCCGCGCGGCCGGCTTCGACGACGCCGCCGCGGCCACCGCTGCCCGCCGAGACCTGGGCTGGCGGGTCTCGACGGCGGCCCGCTGCGACACGCACCGCGAAGCCCTCCTCGCCGTCGAGGCGGTGCTCGCCGAGGCCGACCTCGACGTGCCGCTCGAACCGGCCGCCGACACCGCGGGTGCGGCGGCGGCGGTGTCCCGCGAGCGCGCAGCGCTGTCCGCGGCCGAGGCCGAGGCGGGCCGCCTGGGGGAGCGGGCGGCCCAGCTGGCCGCGCTGGTGCCGGCACTCGCGCGCCAGCTGGCCGAGCTGGCCCCGCTGGCCGAGCGCGCCGCGCAGGTGAAGGCGCTGGCCGACCTCGCCGCCGGGCAGGGCGCCAACACGCTGCGGATGACTCTGTCCGCCTACGTGCTGGCCGCCCGGCTCGAGGAGGTGGCCTCCGTCGCCAGCGAGCGGCTGCTGCGCATGACCCAGGGGCGCTACTCGCTCGTCCACACCGACGCCGGGCGGGGGGGCGTCCGTGCCGGCCTCGGCCTCCTGGCCCGCGACACCTGGACCGGTCAGGACCGTGACACCAGCACCCTGTCCGGCGGCGAGACCTTCCTCGCCAGCCTGGCCCTGGCCCTCGGGCTGGCCGACGTCGTGGCCCAGGAGTCGGGCGGGGCGCGCACCGAGGCGCTGTTCGTCGACGAGGGCTTCGGCACGCTCGACGAGGACACGCTCGAGGAGGTCATGGACGTGCTCGACGGATTGCGGGAGGGCGGTCGCCTCGTCGGGCTCGTCAGTCACGTGGCAGAGCTGCGGCAGCGCATCCCGGCGCAGGTGCACGTGCGCAAGGGTCGCACCGGCAGCGACCTCGCCCTCATCGGCTGCTGAGGCCCCCGCACGCAGCGATGCCCCCGTCCCGGCGGACGGGGGCACCCTGACGTGCGACGCGCTAGTTGTTGCCGGGCACCTGCTCGACGACCTCGCTGCCGCTCGGGATGTTGCCCCGGGCGTCGTCGATCCAGGTCTGGAGCTGGTCGAGCCGAGCCTCGTCGTTGACGAACACGGCGGCACCGGCCATCACGGCCAGGCCGAGCAGGAGGCCGAGCACGGCCGTCACGAGACCGCCGATCGCCACGCCCTTGCCGGTGACGCCCACACGCCTGGCCATCTTGAGGCCGACCACGCCCAGGATCAGCCCGATCAGGCCGAAGACCACGGCGGCGGGCGCGAGGATCGCGGTGAGGGCGCAGAACAGGGCGGCGAGGCCGAACACCAGGCCGAAGGTGGCCGCGGCGCTGGTCTTGGCCGGACGGACGATCCTGCGCTCCTCGTAGCTGCCGTCGCGGACGGTGTCGTGGCGTCCGTCGACGGGGCGGTCGGTCGCGGCGTGCTGCGGGCCGCCGTCGCCAGAGGTTCCGCTCATGCGACCGGTGACGTCCGCGCCGGTGCCGGTTCCGCTCGCAGGCGTGTCACGCCCGACGCGGGTCGAGCCGGCGTCGTCGCCGTAGGGGTGGTCGGGCCGGTTCATGGGACTCCTCCGAAGCGGGTGTGGTGGTGCTGCCTCGAGGGGTGTGCCCGCAACCTCACTATCTTGTGCGTGAGGATCGCCTTACCTGACGGGTGAACCTCACGCGAGGTGCGGACGCCCCACGGCGGTCGGCCGCTTGTCGACGGGCGTGCCCGACCCGTCCCGCCTGCCGTAGGTGGCCGGCAGGTCGACCGGGTCGCCGCCGGCGGCCGCCGCCCACGCCGGCCCACGACCGGCCCAGCCGAGCACCAGCTGCGCCTCGCCGGCGAGCATGCGCTGCACCCGCACCCCACCGGTGGCGCGCCCCTTGCGGGGGTACTCCGACAGCGGCGTCACCTTGACGCTCGAGACGACGCCCCAGGCCATGCCGGTCGGCGCCTTGCCGCGGCCCTCCGGCGGCAGCCCGGCGCCGGTGACGACCACCGGCTCGTCGACGACGTCGAGCACGCCCTCGGGGGTGCGCAGGTCGACGGCGCTGAAGCCGATCACCAGCGCCCCGCTCGCCAGCTTCATGCCGGCCATGCCGCCGGCCGCCCGGCCCTGCGGGCGCACCGCCGACGCCGGGAAGCGGAGCAGGTCACCGGAGGAGGAGAAGAACACCAGCTCCTCCTCGCCGGTCTCGAGCTCGACCGCCCCGACGACCTCGTCGGCGGCCTTGAGGGAGATCACCTCCAGCGAGTCGCCCTTGGCCGCCCAGTCGGGCGTGACCCGCTTGACGACGCCCTGCCGAGTGGCCAGCGCCAGCCCCGGCCCGTCCTCCGACATGGCGGTCACCGCCAGGACCCGCTCGCCGCGCTCGAGCGCGACGAACTCCTGCACGGGCGCCCCGCCGCGCAGCGACAGCGCGCCAGTGGTGACGGCCGGCACGTTCGGCAGGTCGAGGACACCGGCGCGCACCACCCGGCCGGCGGACGTGACCAGCCCGACCGTGCCGCGGGTGGTGCTGCGGGCCACCGAGAGCACGACGTCGTGCCGCACCCGCCCGGTCCGACGCCGCCCGCCGTCGCTGCCGTCGGCGTGCAAGGGGGTGCGCCCGATCAGGCCGGCCGACGACAGCACCACGTCGCACGGCTCGTCCGGCACCTCGAGGGAGGTGGCGCGCTTGGCGACCAGCGCCTTGAGGTCGCCGCCGACCAGCACCGTCCGCCGAGGCGTGCCGTGCTCAACCGCCACCTCGGCGAGCTCGCCGTCGACGACCCGGCGCAGCACGGCCGGGTCCCGCAGGATCTCCTCGAGCTCGGCGATCCGGTGGCGCAGCTCCGCCAGCTCGGCCTCGAGCTTCTCCACCTCGAGCGCGACCAGGCGGCGCAGCTGCATGTCGAGGATGTAGCCGGCCTGCACGTCGGACAGCTCGAACGCCGCGGTCAGCGCGGCGCGCGCCTCGGCGACGTCGGCCGAGGCCCGGATGATGCGCACGACCTCGTCGATGTTGGCCAGCGCCAGCAGCAGGCCCTCGACCAGGTGCGCCCGCTCCTCCGCCCGGCGCAGGCGGTAGCGCGAGCGGCGGGTGACGACGTCGGCCCGGTGGTCGAGGAAGACCTGCAGCAGGTCCTTGAGCCCGAGCGTGCGCGGCTGGCCGTCCACCAGCGCGAGGTTGTTGATGCCGAAGCTCTCCTCCAGCGGGGTGAGCCGGTACAGCTCGGCCAGCACGGCCTGGCCGGAGAAGCCCGCCTTGACCTCGATCACGAGCTGGGTGCCGCGGTGCCGGTCGGTGAGGTCCTTGATGTCGCTGATGCCCTGCAGCTTCTTGCCGGTGACGAGCTCCTTCACCTTGGCGATGACGCGCTCGGCGCCCACGCCGTACGGCAGCTCGGTGACGGTGATCTGCGACTTGCCGCGCGGGAGCGGGCCGACCTCGGCGGTGGCGCGCACCCGCACGACGCCACGGCCGTTCTCGTAGGCCTCGCGGACCTCGTTCATGCCGAGCAGCTGCCCGCCGGTCGGCAGGTCGGGGCCGGGCACGAACGCCATGAGGTCGTCGAGGTCGGCGTCGGGGTGCTGCAGCAGGTGGCGGGCGGCGTCGACGACCTCGACGAGGTTGTGCGGGATCATGTTGGTGGCCATGCCGACGGCGATGCCGGACGCGCCGTTGACCAGCAGGTTCGGGAACGCCGCGGGCAGCACGGACGGCTGCTCCAGCGAGCCGTCGTAGTTGGGCTCGTGGTCGACGGTCTCCTCGTCGAGGCCGTCGGTGAGCAGCAGCGCGGCCGGCGTCATCCGGCACTCGGTGTACCGGCTCGCGGCCGGGGAGTCGTCGGGGGACCCCCAGTTGCCGTGCCCGTCGATGAGCGGCACCCGCATGGCGAAGCTCTGCGCCATGCGCACCATCGCGTCGTAGATGGCGCTGTCGCCGTGCGGGTGGAAGCGCCCCATGACGTCGCCGACGACGCGGGCGCTCTTCACGTACGGCCGGTCGGGGCGCAGGCCGCTGTCGGCCATCGAGTAGAGGATCCGCCGGTGCACCGGCTTCAGCCCGTCGCGCGCGTCCGGCAGCGCCCGGCTGTAGATGACCGAGTAGGAGTAGTCGAGGTAGCTGCTCTCGAGCTCGTCGACGACGTTCGTGTCGAGGATCGTGCCCTCGCCCTCGAACGGCGGGATCGCCCCGCTCGCCCCGCTCCGCTTCCGCCCCACTACCGCCCTCCCCCTTCCGCTGTGTCCGCGTCCTGGCACATCCCGGCGGCGTGCACGGTCGGACGCAACACGTGCAGCCGGTCGACGGCGTCCGACGGCGTCCGCGGGGGTTGTGTGTCAGGACGCGGACGCAAGGGAGGGTGGGTCATGTGTCGAGGGCTTCCTTGCTCACGCGGCCGGCGCTGCTGACGATGAAGTCGCGGCGCGGGCCGACGTCGTTGCCCATGAGCAGCTCCAGGGCCGCCTCGGCGGCGCCGACCTCGCCGGGCAGGATCCGGCGCAGCGTGCGACTGGCCGGGTGCATCGTGGTCTCGGCCAGCTGGTCGGGGTCCATCTCGCCCAGGCCCTTGTACCGCTGGATCTGCCCCTTGACCTTCTTCCCGGCGCTGTCGAGCTTCTTGAGCAGCGCGTTCAGCTCGCGGTCGGTGTACGTGTAGTGCACGCCGCCCCCGGCGACCTCGACGCGGTGCAGCGGCGGGACGGCCGCGTAGAGCCGGCCGCTGTCGAGCACCGGCCGCATGTACCGGGCGAACAGGGTGATGAGCAGGCAGCGGATGTGCGAGCCGTCGACGTCGGCGTCGACCATCAGCACGATCTTGCCGTAGCGCATCTGCTCGAGGTCGAACGTGCGCCCGGTGCCGGCGCCGACCACCTGGATGATCGAGGAGCACTCGGCGTTATTGAGCATCTCGGTGACGCCGGCCTTCTGGACGTTCAGGATCTTGCCGCGCAGCGGCAGCAGCGCCTGGTACTCGGAGTTGCGCGCGAGCTTGCCGGTGCCGAGCGCGGAGTCGCCCTCGACCAGCCACAGCTCGGTGCGGTCGACGTCGGTCGAGCGGCAGTCGGCCAGCTTGGCCGGCAGGGTCGAGGTCTCGAGCGCGTTCTTGCGGCGGGCGGCCTCCTTGCTCGCCCGGGCGGCCTGGCGCGTCTTGGCGGCCGCGGCGACCTTCTCGAGCACCTGCCGGGCGACCGCCTTGGTCTTGCGGTTCTCCAGGAACTGCGCCTTGAGCCCCTTGCCGACGACGTCCGCGACGATCTTGCTGACGCCGGGCGTGCCGAGCTCGTCCTTGGTCTGGCCGAGGTACTGCGGCTCGGGCACCTTGACGGTGACGACGGCGGTGAGCCCCTCGAGCACGTCGTCCTTGACGACCGGCTCGTCGTTGGCCTTCAGGACGCGCGCCGCCTTGAGCGCGTCGTTGAGGGTGCGCAGCAGCGCCCGCTCGAAGCCGTTCTGGTGCGTGCCCCCGTGACCCGTGGCGACGACGTTGCAGAAGCTCTGCACGACGGTGTCGTAGCCGGTGCCCCAGCGGAGGGCGACGTCGACCTCGCAGGTGCGCTCGACGGTCTGCGTGGTCATGTGCCCGGAGGCGTCGAGGACCGGGACCGTCTCCTTGTAGGTGCCGGTCCCGACGACGTGCACCGGGTCGCACACCGGGCGGTCGGGCGCCAGGTGCTCGACGAAGTCGGCGGTGCCGCCGTCGAACCGGAAGGTCTCCTCGACCAGCTCGCCGCTGCGCTGGTCGAGCACGGCGAGGGTCAGGCCGGGCACGAGGAACGCGGTCTGCCGGAGCCGCGCGTGCAGCTTGTCGACGTCGACCTCGCTGCCCTTGCTGAACAGCGGCAGGTCGGGCCACCAGCGGATGCTCGTGCCGGTCGAGCTCTTGGGCGCCTTGCCCGCGACGGACAGGCCGTCCCGCGGGGTGAACGCCGCGCCGGGGCCGTCGCCGGCGAAGACGCCCGGCACGCCCCGCTGGAAGCTCATGGTGTGCACCCGCCCGGCCCGCCGGACGGTGACGTCGAGCCGCGCCGACAGCGCGTTGACCACCGAGGCGCCGACGCCGTGCAGGCCGCCGGAGGTCTTGTAGCCCCCGCCGCCGAACTTTCCGCCCGCGTGCAGCTTGGTGAGCACCAGCTCGACGCCGGTCAGGCCGCTGCGCGGCTCGACGTCGACCGGGATGCCGCGGCCGTCGTCGCCGACCTCGACCGAGCCGTCGGGGTGCAGCGTCACCTCGATGCGCTCGCAGTGGCCGGCGAGGGCCTCGTCGACGGAGTTGTCGACGATCTCGTAGGCCAGGTGGGTCAGGCCCTTGGAGTCGGTGGACCCGATGTACATGCCGGGGCGCTTGCGCACCGCCTCCAGGCCCTCGAGCACGGACAGGCTGGTGGCGGTGTAGTCACCGCCCTGCTTCGGCGCGCGGGCGGTGCGGGTGGCCGGGCTGGTCACCGGGCGGGTCCTGCCTCTCAGGCGTTGCGGTCGGCGGTGCGGCTGGAGCCGTCCCACGCTGTCACGGCGAGCGGCCATGGGCAGGGAGCGACACCCGCCCCCATTCTCCCCTCACCGTCGCCGGCCGGCCGGCCCGCACGGGCGGCGGTGAGGTCCGTGGGAGAGTCGGCGGGATGGACTCCGGGCGGCGTGACCTGCGCAGCCTGCCCAAGGCCCACCTGCACCTGCACCTCACCGGCGGGATGCGGCCGGCCACGCTGCTCGAGCTGGCCGACCGCCACGGGGTCCGGCTGCCGTCCGAGCTGCTCGACCCCGAGGGCATGCGGGTGGACGTGACGGCCCGCCGAGGCTGGATCCGCTTCCAGCGCCTCTACGACGCCGCCCGCGACGTGATCCGCACGCCGGACGACGTGCGGCGGCTGCTCCGGGAGATCGCCGAGGACGAGCG
>DATLGD010000023.1:0-13616 GCA_035540755.1 Mycobacteriales bacterium
CCAGCGCGCGCAGCAGCGTGGACTTGCCGCAGCCGTTCGGGCCGATGACCGTCGTGATGCCGCCGGCCAGGACGTCGAGGTCGAGACCGTCGACGACGGTGCGCTCGCCGTAGCCGAGCGTGACGCCGACGGCGGACAGCCTGCTCGGCGGGCTGTCCGGCGGGCTGTCCGGCGGGCTGTCCGGCGGGAGAGGTGTCATGCGGCCGTCTCCCGGTTGCGTCGGACGATGAGGTGGAGCAGGAAGGGTCCGCCGAGAGCGGCGGTGACGACGCCGACCGGCAGCTCGACCGGCAGCACAACCCTGGCCACGAGGTCGGCGGCGACCAGCAGCAGGGCGCCGACCAGCGCCGAGCCGAGCAGGGGCGGCCCGGCCGTGCGCAGCAGCCGCAGCGCCACCTGCGGCGCGACGAGGGCCACGAAGGCCACCGGTCCGGCCGAGGCGGTGGCCACCGAGGCCAGGACGACGGCGGCGAGCAGCGTGGCGCTCTGCCCCGTGCGCAGCCGCACACCGAGCGCGCGGGCGCTGTCGTCGCCCAGCCGCAGCGCACCGAGCGTGAAGGACGAGACCAGCGACAGCGCACCGACCCCGGTGACGGCCAGCGCCACCGGCACGACGTGCTCCCAGCCTCGGCCGTTGAGGCTGCCGGTGATCCAGACGACGGCCCGGGAGGCGTCCTCGATCTCCGCGCTGATGAGGAGCCAGCTGGTGAGCGCGAGCAGCACGGCCCCCAGCCCGATGCCGACGAGCACCAGCCGGAAGCCGTCGACGCCGTCGCGCCAGGCGAGCAGGTACAGCAGCAGCGCGGTGCCGAGGCCGCCGGCCAGCGCGGCGAGCGGCAGCCCGAGGACGGCCAGCGCGCCGCTGCCGCCGCCCAGCACGATCACCCCGACAGCGGCCGCGCTGGCGCCGGCGGTGACGCCGAGGACGTCGGGGCTGGCCAGCGGGTTGCGCGCGATCGACTGCAGGACGGCACCGGACATGCCGAGCGCGGCGCCCACGAGCAGGCCGGTCAGCGACCGGGGCAGGCGCAGCTCGAGCACGACGAAGCGGCTGGTCGCGTCACCGCCCCCGCCGAGGACGGCCAGCACGTCCGGCAGCGCGATCGGGTAGTCGCCGCGGCCGACGTTGGCGGCGAAGACCAGCAGCAGGACGACGGCGAGCCCCGCGCAGACGGCGACCTGGCGTGGCCGCCAGACCGCCGACAACGGTCCGACCCGCAGAGCCGGTCGGGAGGCGACCGCCCCGGTCACAGCGTCACCAGCCGGCGGCGTCGCACGAGGGCGACGAAGAACGGCCCGCCGACCAGGGCGAGGACGATCCCCACCTGCAGCTCCGCGGGGCGCACGACCACGCGCCCCAGGACGTCGGCGAGCAGGAGCATCGTGCCGCCGAGGAGCCCGGCGTACGGCACCAGCCACCGGTAGTCGGGGCCGGTGACGGCGCGGGCGACGTGCGGCACCACGAGCCCGACGAAGGCGATCGGGCCGCAGGCAGCCGTGGCCGCACCGGTGAGCACGGTGACGACGAGGACCCCCACCACGCGGGCGGCGGCGACGTTCGTGCCCAGCGCGCGGGCGACGTCCTCGCCGAGGTTGAGGGCGTTGAGCGACGGGGTCGAGGCCAGCGCCACGACGAGGCCGACCAGGACGAACGGCGCCACCTGCACGAGCACGTCGGTGCCGCGGCCCGCGGTCGAGCCGACGTTCCAGAACCGGAAGCCGTCCAGGGTGGTCTGGTCGAGCAGGACCAGCGCGCTCGTCAGCGCCCCGAGGAAGGCGGTGACGGCGGCGCCGGCGAGCGCGAGGGTCAGCGGGTCGCCGCCGCGCCCGCCCATCGACGACAGGCCGAAGACCAGCAGGGAGGCCAGCAGCGCTCCGGCGAACGCGAACCAGAGGTGCCCGGTGGCCGAGCCGACGCCGAAGGCGTAGATGGAGAGCACGACGGCGAACGCGGCACCCGCCGTCACGCCGAGCAGCCCCGGGTCGGCGAGCGGATTGCGGGTGTGCCCCTGCACGACCGCGCCGGCCACGCCGAGGGCCGTGCCGGCCAGCAGGCCGAGCAGGGTGCGGGGGACCCGCAGCGAGCGCACCACGACGTCGGCCTCGGTGCCGGTCGGGCTGACCAGGGCCGACCAGACCTCGCCGGGGCCGAGCGGCCGGGCGCCGACGGCGACGCTCAGGGCCAGCGCGACCCCCAGGGCGAGCACCAGTCCGGCCAGCCCGAGCAGCCGGCGGTGCCGCCGGCGGCTCGTGGCCGGGCGCGGGCTCGCGCTGCCGGCAGGAGCGGGACGCCCGGGGCGGGGCACGACGGCGTCCGTCGGCGTCGCGGCGGTCATGGCTGGCGTCCTCGGGGGCAGAGCGGCAGAGTTTGGTAAGGCTGCCCTAACGTACTCTGCCGGGGTGTCTCCTGCCCCGGCGTCCGCGCTCCCCGTCGCCGCGCCCGACCCGCGGGCCTGGCTCGACGGCTGGCTCGCGCCGCGGCTGGGGATCGCCCCGCCACCACGCCCCGACGACGCCTGGCCCGGCCTCGCCGGGCTCGACCGCGCCCGGCTGGCGGACCTGCACGCCCGGCTGGCTGCCGACGGCGCCACCGGACCGGCCGCTGCCAAGTGGCTGGCCGGCTGGTACGCCGGCGGCCTGGCGGCGGCCGTCGGCAGGACGCTCGGGCTGGCCCGCGCCGCGCTGGTGGTCGACCCGGCCGACGTGCGCTGGCACGTCCGCCCCGAGGGCTGGCCGGACGGCTACGACCTCGGCGCGCCCGCTGTCGCCGTCGCCGCCGGTCACCCCTGGGCGGAGCACCCCGGCGTGCGCGTCGTGGCCGACGCCGACGCGGTGCGCGAGCTGGCGCTCGACTCGGTGCTCGGCGTCGCCACACCGCTGGTGACCCGCCTGCGCACGCTCGCGAAGGTCGGGCTCCCGTCGCTGTGGGCCGAGGTCGGCGACCGGCTGGGCCTCGCGGTGACCTCTGACCTCGCGCTGCCGGTCGACGAGACGGTGGCGGCCGAGCTGCGCGCCGTCGTCGCCCTCCCACGGGCGCCGTGGAAGGCGCGGCCCCGGCTGGAGGTGGGGCCGACCGCAGCCGGGCCGGCCTACCTCGGCCAGAAGGGCGGCTGCTGCCTGGCCTACCTGTGCCAGGAGGAGGCCGGGGAGCCCGACCCCGCGCAGGCCGCGTGGCTGGCGGTGTACCGCGAGCGCTTCCCGGTCGGCCCGGGACGTCCGGACTACTGCTCGACCTGCTCACTGCTGGAGGCCGGCGAGTGCGCAGCCCGCCAGCGGCTGTGGGTCGAGCACCACAGCGCGGGGCGCGGCTGAGTCCGCGCACGTCACCGCCGGCGCGCGGCCCCCGTGGCGGTGTCGAGCAGGGCTCGCAGGGCGGCGAGCACCTGGCCGGGGTGCTCGGCGCGGGTCGAGGTCAGTGCGATCGGCACGTCGGTGTCGGCCGCTCCCACGCGCTCGACCCGGAGCACCAGGGCGTGCCGGTCGAGGCGCAGCGGCACGACACGGACGGCACCGGCGAGCAGCCGTCGTGGCAGCAGGCCCGCGAGCCGGGCGGTCTGCGCGGCGTGCCCGGCGGCCAGGTGCGACAGCACCTCGGCCTCGTGCGGCGCCATCGGGTCGGGCTCCGCGCGGGCGTACGCCTGTGGCTCGATCTCCGTGCCGTCGAGCCGCACCGTGTCGGCGCTCAGCCGCAGCACCCGCCGGCCCGGCTCGAGCGGCCGACCGGTGGCCCGCTCCCAGTCCTGCGCGGCGACAGCGGGGGGCGGGACGGTCAGCCGTCCATGCAGCTCGAGGCGCCCCCGGACGCGTTCGCGCACGGGCAGCGGTGCGACGTCGGTGAGCACCGCTCGGGCGGCCCGAGCGCGGCCGGCGACGGCGGCCAGCACGCGGCAGTCCGGCGAGGTGGGCACGAGCACGCGCCCCGCGCCGTCGGTGGCGTGGCCCCCGACCGCGGCGAGGCCGGGTCCGCCGCTCACGTGCAGGGCGAGCGTGGTGGCCGTGACGGCCAGCGAGCGCGCCTTCTCGGCGGGTGGGGCGCAGGCGGGGGACGTCCAGGTCATCGGCACGAGCACCTCGGATGTGAGTAAGGTTAGGCTCACCTAATCACCGATGAGCCGGCCGCACCAGGCCGGGTACCAGGAAGGTCCACCCGTGCGCCGTACCGCCCTGACCGCCTCCCTCTGCGCTGCCGCCCTCTCGCTGTCCGGTTGCGCGTCGTCCTCGGGCGCCGCCGCTCCCGCCCAGGAGGACACCCGGACCGTCGAGACGATCCGCGGCCCGGTCGAGGTCCCGGCCGACCCGCAGCGGGTGGTGGTGCTCGACCTCGGCGAGCTCGACTCCGCCCTCGCCCTCGGCGTCACCCCGGTCGGCGCCGTGCGCGCCCCGGTGAACAGCGGGCTGCTGTCCTACCTCGAGGACGAGGCCGCCGGCATCGAGCTGGTCGGGGAGATCGGCGAGCCGAACCTCGAGCAGATCGCCGCTCTCGAGCCCGACCTCGTCCTCGGCAGCGAGCTGCGGGTCGGCGAGTTCTACGACCAGCTCGCCGGCATCGCCCCGACGGTGCTCACCGAGACCGTCGGCGTGGTGTGGAAGGAGAACCTGGCCGTCCATGCCGCGGCCCTCGGCCGGGAGGAGCAGGCGCAGGAGCTGCTGGAGGCCTACGAGCAGCGGGCCGCCGAGGTCGGCGAGACCGTCGACGACGCCGTCACCCTCAGCGTCGTGCGCTTCGTGCCGGGCGAGATCCGGCTGTACGCCCGGGACAGCTTCATCGGCACCGTCCTGCAGGACGCCGGCATCGCCCGCCCGGCCGTCCAGGACGTCGACGAGTTCGACGTCGTGCTCTCGCCCGAGCAGATGGATCAGGCCGCCGGCGACGTGATCGTCGTCGGTACCTACGGCGACCCCGGCGAGACCGACGGCCCTGCGGTCCTCGGTGGCCCGCTCTGGCAGCGGCTGCCGGCTGTGCAGTCCGGCGACGTGCACGAGGTCGACGACGACGTCTGGTTCCTCGGCACCGGGGTGGGCGCGGCGCAGCGCGTGCTCGACGACCTCGAGCGGCTGCTCGGCTGACGGCGGGAGGGATCGCGCGGTTGCATGCGCATACGTGCATGTGACATGGTGCGCGGGTGACCGACGCGGCCCGGCTCGAGCGGGCCGTCGAGCTGCTCAAGGCCCTGGCGGCACCGGTGCGGCTGGCGCTGGTCGCCGAGCTGGCCGGCGGCCCGCTCTGCGTCCACGAGCTGGTCCAGCGCGTCGGCGTCAGCCAGCCCCTGACCTCCCAGCACCTGCGGGTGCTGCGCGGGGCCGGGCTGGTGACCTCCGGCCGGCGTGGCCGCGAGGTCGAGTACGCCCTCGCCGACGACCACGTCGCGCACGTGGTGCGCGACCTGCTGCGGCACGCCGACGAGCCGGTCACCGACCGCGTGCACGACCCCCTTCCCGACCAACCCCACGAGGAGACGGCATGACCGCCACCGACCACCGCACCCACAGGCAGCACGACCACCGGCACGGGGACGACTGCGGCCATGCTGCCGTCCGGCACGACGACCACACCGACTACCTGCACGACGGGCACGTCCACAGCGAGCACGACGGGCACTACGACGAGTGCTCGGGCCCCGGGCACGCCCAGGCCGAGGAGCACGCCGGGCACGACCACGGCGAGGGCTGCGGCCACGAGAGCGTCCAGCACGACGACCACGTCGACTACGTGCACGACGGCCACCGGCACGCCTCGCACGACGGTCACTACGACGAGCACTAGAGAGCCGTAGCGCGGCCGGACGCGGACCGGCGGGGTGCCGGCGTCAGCCGACCCCTGCGCAGGCAGGCAACTGAACTTGACAACCGTTGCCAATAGAGGTTCTCTCGTTCGCATGGACGAACGAGGGCTTCCCAGGACCGGACGGGCCGCGGCGCGGTGCGCGTCTGCCGCGGCACGGGTCGACGGCCGCGTCTTCCGCGAACCGGCGTCCGTCGGCCGGCTGCTCCCCGGCATCACCGGGAGCAGCTGGTGAAGCCGGGCATCCACCCCGCCTACGGGCCGGTGGTGTTCCGTGACGAGGCGGCCGACTTCATGTTCCTCACCCGGTCCACGCGCACCAGCGGCGAGACCGTCGTCTGGGCGGACGGCAACACCTACCCGCTCGTGCGGGTCGACGTCAGCAGCGCCAGCCACCCCTTCTACACCGGCACGCAGCGGGTCATGGACACCGCCGGCCGGGTGCAGCGCTTCGAGAGGCGCTTCGGCAAGCGGTCGCGCTGATGGCCGTCCCGAAGCGGCGCACCAGCCGAAGCAGCACCCGCTCCCGCCGGGCGCAGTGGAAGGCGACACCGCCCGATCTCGTCCCGCTGCGGATGGGCGGCACCGTGCACCAGGTGCCTCGGCGGCTGCTCGAGGCCTACGGGCGCGGACTGCTCGAGCTGCCGTGACCGCCGCGCCGCGGGCCGACGCCGTCGAGCGGACGGTCGTCGTCGCGGTGTGCCAGGGGCACCGCTGCCGTGCCCTGCTGACCTCTCAGGAGCCGGACGGCATGACCGCCCTGCGCGCGGCGGCGGCGGCCAGTGACCGCGGGGTGCTGCTGTCCACCGCCTGCGCCGGCGCGTGCGCGCACGGTCCGGTCGTGGCGTGGGGAACCGGCCGTTCCGACGACGGCACCCTGCACGTGACGACGTCCGCGCTGCTGGGCCCCCTGGGTCCGGCGCACATCCACGCCCTGGCCGAGCACCTGCAGCAGCCGCCGGACCCGCGCCTGCCAGCGCCGCTGGCCGAGGTGCGGCTGTGGCCGGCAGGAACGCGGTGACCGGCCAGGCCAGCCGGGTCGCGCAGCTCTTCGACGCCGTGGCCGTCAGCCACGAGACCGTCGGCCCGCCGTTCTTCGACCACTTCGGCGCGCTGCTGGTCGACCACGTCGGTGTCTCCCCCGGCGACCGCGTGCTCGACCTGGCGGCCGGCAGCGGCTCGGTCTCGATCCCGGCGCTGTCCGCGTGCGGCCCGGAGGGGTCGCTGGTGGCTCACGACCTGTCCGAGCTGATGGTGGACGGCGTCGCGGGACGCGCTGGCCCGGTCCGGTGACGATGACCTGGCAGGCGCACCTGGCGCGACCGGGTCGCGGCGCAAGGGCCGAGCCGGACGCTCCTGACACCACGGGGATCGCGCCGTCCAGCCCGCCCGGCGACTCAGCGGGGGTGCGCCTCGAGGAACTGCTCCCGGGTGCTCTCGCGCAGCTCGATCCGCACCTGGTCGAGCAGCTGCTCGGCGGCCCCGGCCAGCCGGCCGGCCGGCAGCCGGCGCACGACCTGACCGGAGAGCCGGTCCTCGACCACCACCCACGCCGGCGCCACCCGGGTGACGTGCAGCGACTCACCGAGTGACAGCAGGGCACAGGGGAGCTCGCGCAGGACCACCGCGAGCGCGAGCGGGCGGCCCGTCAGCACCCGGCCGCGGCGCAGGTGCGCGCGCAGCGAGAGCGCTGCCGGCTCCTGCGCGCGCACGTCCACGGCTCGACGGTAGGTGATCCGGACGGAGACGGCATCCGCGCGACCTTCCTTGCCGCGGGCGCGTGACCGGCAGAAGGTGTGCCGTGCTGACGACGACCGAAACCTCGCCGCCTGACGACGTCAGGCCCGCCGGTGCCGATGCTCCCCGCAGGCGGGGACGGCGCCTGGCGCTGGCCGCGGCGGTCGCGCTGGCGCTCGGCGGCGCCGGCTGGTGGGCGACGCACCCCGATCGGCTGCAGCCGGTCGGCGGTGGCTCCTCGGTCCTGCCGCTGGAGGTGGGCCAGGTCGCGGTCGTCGGGATGTTCGCGCAGCCGCGGTCCGGCACGGTGACGCTCACCGGGGCCGCCGCGCGGGTCCGGGAGAACACCGCGGACGCCGGGCTGCGCGTCCTGTTCCCGGTCGGCGACGCCGCGGGCGGGTCCTGAGCCGGCCTCCGTACGTCCTGACCTCGCCGTGCGCCGGCCCGGCGGGGCGGGCACACCTCAGGGCGTGCCCGACGCCGCTGCCCGCCCCGTGCTGCGCGCCGTGCTCGTAGGCGCCTGCCTGCTGCTCCTGCTCGTCGCGCTGCTGTGGGCCCTCCAGCGCCGGCTGGTCTTCCTGCCGGACCGCGGCCCGGTTCCGCCGGCCGCCACCGCGCTGCCGGGTGCCGACGACGTCACGCTGACGACGAGCGACGGGCTGGCCCTCGGAGCCTGGCACCTGCCGGCCGAGCCGGGCCGGCCGACCGTGCTGGTCACTCCCGGCAACGCCGGCAGCAGGTCGGCCCGGGTGCCGCTGGCCGAGGCCCTGTCCGTGCACGGACTCGGCGTGCTGCTCCTGGACTACCGCGGGTACGGCGGCAACGACGGCGCCCCCAGCGAGGACGGCCTGCGCCGCGACGCGCGGGCTGGCCGCGCCTTCCTCGTGGACGAGGCGGGCGTCGACCCGGACCGGCTGGTCTACCTCGGCGAGAGCCTGGGTGCCGCCGTCGCCGCCGACCTCGCGACCGAGCACCCGCCCGCGGCCCTGGTCCTGCGGTCGCCGTTCACCTCGCTCGCCGACGTCGGGCAGGTGCACTACCCGTTCCTGCCGGTGCGCGCGCTGCTGCGCGACCGCTTCGACGTCGAGGCGGCGGTGCGACAGGTGGACGTCCCGCTCGTGGTGGTGCTCGGCACCCGCGACGGCATCGTGCCGCCCGGGCAGAGCCGGGCGGTCGCCCGAGCCGCCGCGGGCCCGAGCCGGCTGGTGGAGGTCGACGGCGCCGACCACAACGACCCGGTGCTGCTCTCGGGCGCCGAGCTGGTCGGCGCCGTGCTTCAGGCCGCCGGCGGCGGGTGACCGGGAGGCCGACAGCGCGCGACAGTCTTCCCTGCTCGGCCGACAGGAGCCCGCCCGAGCGGTGATCGGCTCGACTGACGTGGTCCCAGCTGAGCCACCCACCTGCTGTCCGCAGGTGCAGCATCTGTGGACAGTGATGGCGGGACGCCGTGACCGACGCCTTCCGCGCCAGCACCGCCCGGGCGGGACAAGGCCGCGGGGTGTGGACGTCGTCGTCGCTGTGGACGACGCTGGGTCCGCGCCGTCCGGCGCCTCTACGGTCCGGTCCGTGTCAGGAGCAGCGATGACGACGATCGTCCGCGGTCCTCGGCCTCCGGAGCTCGAGCAGTGGCTCGAGCGCCGCCGGAGGGTGGGTGCCGACCGGTTCGACGAGGTGTGGGAGGGGCGGTACGTCGTGGCGCCCGACCCGCACTCCAACCACGGCGAGGTCATGGGCGAGGTGCGCGCCCTGCTCAAGCCCGTGGCCCGCCGTTCTGGTCTGCGCGCGGTGCAGACCTTCAACCTCGGCCGTCCGGACGACTTCCGCATCCCCGACGCCGGTCTGGTCCCTGGTCCGGTCGGCGTCTGGCACGACACGGCCGTGCTCGTCGTCGAGGTGCTCTCGCCGGACGACATGACGTTCGACAAGCTCGACTTCTACACCGCGCGCGGCGTCCGTGAGCTGCTGGTCGTCGACTGGCAGGAGCGGTCGGTGCGGTGCTTCGCGCTGCAGGACGGCCAGGTCGAGCAAGACCGCTCCCACGTGCTGGCCATGACGACGGCGGACGTGGCCGCCGCGATCGACTGGCCGCCGCTGGACGATGCCGGGCGCTGACAGGCAGGCGCTGACAGGTCAGAGCCTCGGCGTTCTTCGACGGACCAGCGCCGGTGCCGCCGGGTGCCGACGGGCGGCGAGCAGGGACGTGGTCAGTGCGGCGGTGGCCAGCAGACCCCCGCCCAGCGGCACCGCGGCCAGCGGCACGTCGCCGCCGGCCCCGGACGTGGAGATCACCGCCTGCTGACGGCGCGCCGCGGCCTCTTGCGGGACGCCGGCCAGGCCGGCCGCGGTCTGCGAGGCGGTGCCGGCGGCCGGGCTGCCCGCCGTCGCTGCCGCGCCCGTCGTCCCAGCGGCGACGGACGACGCGCCGGAGGCTGCACCGGCGGAGGCCCCAGCAGCGGCTCCGGCGGCCGCTCCGGCGGCGGCACCGGCCGGAGCGGGAACCGGGGCCGCCGCGGTCCCCGGCACCTGCACCACCGGCGGCGGCGCCGCGGGCGGGGCGGCGGCCAGCGCGGGCGTACCCGCGTCGGGCGGCACGACGGCGACCGCCGGCTGCTCCGCGGGCGGCGGGACAGCCGGCGCGGGATCGGTCGGCGGCGGGGAGCCGGGCGGCACGCCGCCGGCTGGGCACAGCACCGTGGCGGTCGCCGAGGCCACCCGGAGCGCGCCGGCGAAGGCGTCGAGCACGACGTCCACCGGGCCGGTGCCGCCGGTGCACCCGAACGCGACCGGGAAGTCGAAGGTGCGCTCCGCGCGCAGGTCGACGTCGTCGTAGCGCTGCGCCACCTCGACGTCCACGCCGGCGGCCTCGCGCGGCTGCAGGGTCACCGGGCCGCGGGCCTCGAGGGCGTCCACCAGGGCCCGCACCGCACCGCCGAGCGGCACGATGCCGCCGTCGGTCTGCGCGGTGCAGACCAGCGGCTCGCCCTCGCGCAGGTCGGCCCGCCCGTCGCCGTCGCAGTCGACCCCGCCGGCGGGAGCGACGGCGCCCGACCCTTCTGAGAACTGGTCGAGCTGCGCGCGCAGCAGCGCCTGCTGGGCCAGCCCGTTCACCCGGTCGCCGCCCTCGGGCGCCACGCCGTCGGCGTAGGTGATCTGGAAGCCGACGTGCTTCACGCCGGCGGCCCGCAGCGCGGCGGTGACCTCCAGCGGCGAGGGCTCGCCGGGCGTGGCGACCCACGGCTCGTCGGTGATGTGCAGGACCACCTTCAGCGCGCCGTCGCGGTAGCTCGCGCCCTGCCCGGCGGGCACCACCTGCTCGCCGTCGAGCACGAGCCCCTCGCCGGTGACCGACTGGTAGAGCGCCGTGCGGTGGGTCTCCTCGCCGCCGCGGGTGCGCACCGAGCGCAGCGCGCGCTGCAGCTCCCGGTCCGGTGGCGCCAGGTCGAGGCGGCGCAGGTAGCGCTGGCCGGGTCCCTTGTCCCAGAACTCCCCGAACCCGACGCGCACGTCGACGCCGTCGTCGGCGAGGCCGGTGACGAGCTCCTCGAGACCGCAGACCAGCCCGACCGCCGACGGCGACATCGACGACGACGTGTCGAGCAGGATGTCCAGGTCGAGGGCGACGGCGTCGCCGACCAGGTCCAGGGCGAGGTCGTGCCGGCCCTCGCCGTCGGCCCCGACCGGCACCTGGGCGCTCGCGGGGGTGAGCCGGGCGCTGCTGGCCCGGGTCTGCGGCGGTGCGAACACGCCGACGTCCGGGCAGGCCGCGGGCGCCGGCGGCAGCTCGCCGGTGTCGACGGGCACGGAGCCCTGCCCGGAGCCGTCGTCGACGGTGGGGGGCACCACCCGCCCCTGCGCCGGCGGGGAGTAGACGACGTACTCGTCGGCTCCGGGCGGGGTCGACGTGGACGTCGTGCGCAGGTGCACCGACGGGTCGGCGGTGCGGTCGACGACGGCGTCGAAGAAGGGGTGCCCGCGCCCGTCCGCGACGTCCACCCAGGTGCCGCGCGGGGCGTCGTAGAGGGCGAGCAGCCCGGGGCCGTCGTAGCCGTCGTTGACCGTGCCGCCCAGGTCCCGGGTGGTGAGCACCAGCTCGTCGGTGCCGGCGCCGGCGGCCAGGCTCTGCGCGACGCCGTCGAGCCCGGTGCGGGGCAGCTCGGTGGTGCGCCCGTCCCGGGTCGCCTGCACCACCCGGCCGCCGGCCGGGCTGTCGTCGACCTTGCTGTTGCGGAACCGCGTCGTCACGACGGACACGGTCCCGGCGTGCGGGCCGCGGGGGTGGACCGCGAACCCGCGGCTGAGCTGCGGAGCCGGCCCGTCGACGAGCAGCCGGAACGAGCTGCCGCCGTCGGTCGACTCCTGCACCCTGGTCGCGGCCACCAGCAGGCGGCGGGTGTCGTCCGGGTCGACCCCGAGGTGCCCGGCCCGGGTCTCGGGGAGCATTCCCTCGCCGCGCAGCCCGGTCAGCGGCACGAAGCTGGCGCCGCCGTCGTCGCTGCGGGCCAGCAGGGCACCCTGGTCGCTGTCCTCGGAGCCGGCGTAGAGCACGTCCGGGTCCGACGGCGCGGCGGTGACCCGGACCGTGCCGGTCAGCGGCAGGACGGTGGAGACGAACGGCTCGCCGACGACGGTCCGGGAGAGCACCCTCGCGGTACCGGTGGTGCCGGCGGCGCGGTCGTCCACCACGACGTGCAGCCGTCCCGTGGGCTCCGGCGTCTCGGGCACGACCAGCGCGGTGATGCGGGTCAGCGACGAGGCCGGCTCGACGGTGAGCACCCGCTCCCAGGTGCAGCCGGCGTCGGTGCTTCCCGCGACGGACGTGCGGTCGGCGAGGTAGACCACGCGCGGGTCGGCCGGCTCGACGGCGTGCGCGACCAGCGGGCCCGGCAGCAGGTCGGCGGGCTTGGCGACCGAGCGGAACGGCCCGTCCACCCGCTGCTCGGTGGTGCAGCCGGGCGGGACGGCCGCATGCACCGGGGCGGCAGCGACCTGCACCGCGGCCAGGGCGGTCAGACCGGCGGCGGCCAGCAGGGCGGGGATCCGGGTCACGCGTGCTCCTCGGTCGGGTGGGGCGGGAGGTCCTGCAACGCCTCCGCGGCCCGGCACGGTGTGCCGGGCCGCGGAGCCGCGCGTCGAGGTGGTCAGACCTCGCAGTAGCGCTCCTCGAGCTGGTGCGCGCGGTCGCTGGCGAACTCGCCGGCCTCGCCGAGCGCCTCGGCCTGCTCGTGGACCTCGTGGATCACGGCGGCTCCCGGCTTGTCGCAGGCGGGGGCGGCCAGGGCGGCCGGGACGCCGACCACGCCGGTGGCGAGGACGGCGACGGCGAGAGCGGTGCGGGTGCGGGACATGAGGGTCCTTTCGTCAGGTCCGCGGGTGCGGACGCGTACGACGCTATCGGAAACCGTTTTCATTTACGACGTGGCCCGCGTCACACCGGGATGGCCGCCCCGCGCCTCCCCGCCTCCACCGGGGCGAGCAGCTCGCGCAGGGCGGGGCCCTCGACGTGCTCGGCGTCGGCGAGCCGGGCGACCAGGGCGTCGAGCACGGCGCGGTGGGCGTTGACGAGGTCCTCGGCGTCGGCGGCGGCGTCCTCGACGGCCTCGCGGACCGCGGCGTCGAGCGCGTCGAGGGTGGCGGCGCCTACGGGCGCGAGCCGCGCGCCGCCGGACAGGTGTGCCTCGGCGTCGGGCGCCAGCAGCCGGACTGGCCCGACGGCGTCGGACAGCCCGTAGCGGGCCACCAGGTCGCGGGCCAGGCCGGTGGCGCGCTGCAGGTCCAGCTCGCCGGCGGTCGAGCCGTCGCCCAGCACCACGCGCTCGCCGACGGTGCCGCCGAGCAGCCGGACCAGGCGGGTGCGGAGCTGGGCCGCGGACAGCACGGCGGTGTCGGCGTCGTCGCTGCGCAGCCGCACCCCGCCGAGCCGGTCGCCCCGGGCCAGCACCGACACCTTGTCGACGTCGCCCCCGGTGGCGGTGACCACGACGGCGTGCGCGGCCTCGTGCACGGCGATCCGCTGTCGCTCGGTCTCGCTCAGGACCCGGCCGCGGGCGCCGGTGCCGTGCCGGACCCGGTCCACGGCGGCGGCCAGGTCGTCGCCGCG
>DATLGD010000024.1:0-14749 GCA_035540755.1 Mycobacteriales bacterium
GTCCTCGTCCCAGGCGCCGGCGGGGTGGCGGGCGCGGGTGGGACGGCGGGCACGGGCGGGACGGCCGGCACGCCGTCCGGTGCGGGCGGCGCGGGGCGGGTGCGGTCCTCCGGTCGGGTCACCGGCCGGGCCGGCGTCGTCGGGTCCTCGGCCGTGAACGCGTCGGCGACCGCTGAGACGGCGCCGTCGACGGCGTCCTGCACCGGTGCGGGCAGCACGTTGCCCGCTGCCGCCGAGCCGACGGCCGCGACGGCCACGCCGGTGCCCAGGGCGATCTTGGCGGCCAGGCCGGCGGCGGCCAGACGCGCCGCCACCCCGCGCCGGCGGGCGGCCGCAGGGGTCGCGACGTCGGCGGGCTCGCCGGCGGGGAAGGTCCCGTGCTGCAGCAGGTCGGCCAGCGCGCCGGTCGGCGCGGGCGCCGTGCTGGTGCCGCTGGCCCGCACGGCGGCCACGAAGGCGACCAGGCCGGCGTCACCCCCGACCGGGTGCCCGGCCAGCAGGCGGTCGTCGTCCCGGGCCCTCATGCCCTCCTCATCGCCCGAACGGCTCACAGGGGTACGCCCTCGGCCTCGATCGCCCTGCGGAGCGACGCCAGGCCGCGTCGCTGCAGGGCCTTGACCGCACCCGGCCTCTTGCCGACGGCGTCGGCCACCTGCTCCACGGTGAGGTCGCCGAGGATGCGCAGCAGCAGCACCTCCTGCTGGTCGGGCGACAGGGTGCCGAGCAGTCGGCGGACCCGCTGCTCACCGATCCGGTCCAGGGCGTGCGCCTCGGCGCTGCCGGCCGTGCGGACGTCGTCCTCCGGCACGTAGGCGACCTGCTGGGGCGCACGCCCGGCGCGCCGCCACTCGTCGACGAGCCGGCGGTGGGCGATCGTGAAGATCCACGAGCGGAACTCGCCCTGGCCGCCGGTGAACCGGCTCAGCGAGGTGAAGGCGGCGAGGAACACCTCGCTGGTCAGGTCCTGCACCTCCCAGGCGCCGCGGTGGCGCAGGTAGGCGGCCACCGGCCCGGCGAGGTCCTCGTGCAGCTCGCGGAAGGCGGCGCCCTCGCCGGCGCGCGCCCGCGCCAGGACGGCGTCGAAGTCCGGCAGCACGACTCAGGGTGCCTGACGGTGGCGGTGCGCCGGGTGCACCGGGCGCCCGGCGGCGGACGCGCGGGTCAAGGGGCCGGCGTGACCGCGGCAGGCAGGCGCATGCCCGGTACATCGCTGCCCGGCCCGGCAGGGGTACGGCCTGCCGGCGGGCCTCAGCCGGCCGGCGCCGGCTCGATCCAGGCGAGGTAGACCGTCCGGCCGTGGTCGGTCGGCGCCTTCTGCACGAGGAAGGTCGCCTCGACCTCCGAGCCGTCGGCTCGCAGCACCGGCAGCGTCAGCGGCACGTCGAGCACGTGCGCCTCACCGGTGGTCAGGTGACGGGTGAAGCCGGCGACGTGGGCCTCGCGCAGGCGCGGCGGGACGAGGGCGACCACCCTCCGGCCGACCAGGTCGTCCGGGTCCCAGCCGAGCAGCTCGGCGAGCGGCCGGCTGACGGCGACGATCCGGTTGGCGTCGTCCGCGGCCACGACGCCGCGGTCGGCGTCCCTCACCGCGGCCACGTCCCAGCCCTGCAGGTCGGGCTCGTCGGCCCGGTCGACGACCTCGTCGGCGAAGTGCTCCTGGTCGGCCCCCGGCCAGCGTGACGGCGAGACGCCGGCGAGCTGGGCAGTGACCTGCTCGCACGCCCAGTCGCGCACCGCCACGATCTCGGGCAGTCCGGGGCGCGACAGCAGCAGCCCTTCCGCCGCCAGCCGCTCGGCCGTGTCGAGGGTGTCCTGCATGGTCGCGAACGCACCGCGCAGCTCTTCGGGGACGTGCAGCTCGAGGTCCAGGACGGCCGGCACGTCCGGGAGCGGGCCGGGGTGCCCGGCCGGGAGCACCCGGGATGCGGTGCCCTGTCGCTGGGCCTCGTCGACCGCGGCGACGACCGCGGTGGAGATGGTCGCGCGGGCCAGGTCGGTGCTCGCGACGTCGACCTGGAGACCCTCCGGCTGGTCGGGCCCGTGCTCGGCGAGGTACAGCACGAGCTCGCGGACGATCGCGTCGTGGTGCTGGCGGGCCGCCAGCCACAGCGTCGGCGGCATGCCGAGCAGGCGCACCGGGGTGGCGTCCGCCGGGCCGGGATCGAGGGGGGCGTCGCCGAGGAGCTCGTCCAGGTCCCACTCGGCGTCGTCCCAGGCGGCGAGGAGGTCGTCCTCGCTCTGCTCCTGCGGCTCGCCGGTCACCATGAACCAGACGGTCTTGCCGCCCGGGCCGACGTCGGTGATGCCGTGCTCGGAGGTGAGCGCCGCGACCAGGGCCATGCCGCGGCCGGTGGTCGCCTGCTCGGTGTAGTTGCGCTGCAGCGGGAGCAGCGGGCTGAAGTCGTGCACCTCCACCCGGACACCGGCGTCCGTGACCGCGATGGTCAGCTGCACGTCGGTGTGCGCGTGCAGCACGGCGTTGCTGACCACCTCGCTGCAGGCGAGCTCGGCGGCCTCGGCCCACTCCGCGCGCCCGGCGTCGTCCAGCGCCTTGCGCACGAGCCGGCGGGCACGGCCGACGCTGGCCGGCTCGCCCGGCAGCAGCTCGCTGCGGGAAGCGATCGGGCCGGGGCTGCCGTCGGCGTCCGTCGACGTGCCGGGCGTCGGGTGCACGGAAGCAGGATGCCGCAACCGGCCTGGCCTGGGAACCCGGGTGCGGAGCACGAGGATGCCGCGCTGCTCCGGCCCGCTGGCGGGCGCGCTGTGGTCGAGGTCACCGACACGTGCTTGCCCGACCGCTTGCAGTTGCTAGCACCGGTCCGTACCGTGGGCGGCGATGAAGGACAAGGCGAAGGAGACGGTCACTGCGGCCGCCGGCGAGATCCGGCACCTCGGTGACTACATCCGCGCCCAGCGGGCCAGCAGCGACATCTCGCTGCGCCAGCTGAGCAAGCTCGCCGGCGTCAGCAACCCCTACCTGAGCCAGATCGAGCGGGGACTGCGCAAGCCGAGCGCCGAGATCCTGCAGCAGATCGCCAAGGGCCTGCGCATCTCGGCGGAGGCGCTGTACGTGCAGGCCGGCTTCCTCGAGCAGCGGGCCTCCGGCGCCGTCGTCGACGCGATCATGGCCGACGAGGCGCTGAACGAGCGGCAGAAGTCGGTGCTGCTCGAGATCTACGCGAGCTTCCGCAAGCCGGACGCCGCCCCGGAGGCCGACGACCTGGTCGTCAGCGTCGTCACCGCTCCGGGCGACCTCGAGGTCGGCGCAGCCGAGCCGGCCACGCCCACCCCGGCGACTCCGGCCGTCGCCCGGCGGAACCGCGCCTCCCGCAAGGCCCCGCCCCCGCCGCCGGAGGCACCGCACGACCCCACGACGTAGCGGCCCCGGCTCCTTGCCGGTCAGCACGCACCGCACCGCACCCCATCCTGACCGCCCCCCACCACGCCCTGGAGGCACTCGCATGACCGCTCCCACCACGACCACCAAGACCGACGTCACCAAGACCGGCGACACCGTCGTCGCGCAGGGCCGCTTCACCATCAAGAACCTGCCCGCCGTCGACCTGGACGAGGCCCGCAAGCCGCTGTTCGCCGTCGTCGGCGTCGCCGACTACGCCCTCGAGCAGGTCCGCACCTTCAGCGCCGAGCTGCCGAACAGCTTGGCCGCCGACGTGCAGAAGGCCCAGGAGCGCCTCGCCGAGGTGCCGGCCGTCGTCAAGACGCTGCCCGAGCAGGTCACCGAGCTCTCGAAGAAGGCCACCGAGCAGGCCAGCGACTTCTACGCCCAGCTGGCCGTCCGCGGCGAGCGCCTCGTGACCTCGATCCGCCGCCAGCCGGCGACCGAGGCCGCCATCGCCGAGGGCAAGGAGGCCGTGCGCAAGGCCGAGGCCAGCGCCACCGCCGCCAAGAAGAGCGCCAAGGCCGGCGAGAAGGCCGTCGAGAGCGCCGCCTCCAAGATCGGCTAGTGCCCTCCCGGCCGCACCGGCCGAGCGCCGGCCTGCCGGCACCCGCAGACGCGCACGACCCCCGGAGCCCTCGAGGCCCGGGGGTCGTCCGCTGTCCGCCCCGCGGCGGTCCCGGCCGCCGCTCTCCCGGCTGGACGGCGGTGCGTGCGGCAGACTGGGCGCATGCTGGGAATCGAGAACGCGCTGTTCGGGGTGCTGGGTCTGATCGCCCTCGGGCTGAAGATCTGGGCGCTCGCCGACGCGCTCTACCGGCCCGCGCCCTACTTCGAGGCGGCCGGCAAGTGGAGCAAGCTCGCCTGGGTGGCGATCCTGGTCGCCGCGCTGGTGCTCGGCGGCGCGGACTTCGCCGGGCTGCTCGGCATCGTCTCGGTGATCGCGGCGATCGTGTACCTCGTCGACGTCCGGCCCGCGGTGCAGGCGCTCAAGCCCGGCAACAACCCGTACGCCTGAGCGGCGGTCCCGTCAGGGGTTGGGCTGCTGAGGCGGGTGGAGCATCTCGCTCGCGACGCCGTCCGCGGGCTCCTGGCCGGCGTGGATGAACACGAGGGCGTCGTCGGGGTTGCCCGGCAGCGTCGCGGTCTCCCCGTTGGCCTCGTAGACGTCGAGCAGGCCGGGAGCCGCGCTCGCGGCCAGCAGGCGACGCACGCCCTGCTGCACCGTCGTCGACTCGCCGTCGCGGGTGCCTCCGCGCAGGACCACCAGTTCCTCGGACATGGTCGCACCGTACCGGCCGCCATGAGCGCCACGTCGCCCTGTCGCGCGGCCCGGTCCGGACGCGACCTGTCCGAGACCTCCCGGTTCGGCTCCCCCGCCGGGGTGATGCGGCTCTCCTGCCGTCACCGCAGGCCCGGGGTGTCGTTGCCCAGGGTGTCGCACCGACGCCCCCGCCAGCCCGCCCCGGAAGGACCGGCCGATGAACCCGATCGCCTCCGTCAGCACCGAGCTCCAGCTGCGCCTGGTGGTCCCCGGTGGCCCGTCGCTCCCGGTGCTGGCCGGGCTGCGGTACCAGGCGGACGACCCGTGGGCGGTCAGGGTCACCTTCCAGACGGGCGGCGAGGACGACGGCGCCGTCGAGTGGATGTTCGCCCGCCAGCTGCTCACCGACGGCATCCGCAGCACGGTCGGCGAGGGCGACGTCCGGGTCTGGCCGTCGACCACCGACGGTGACCGCGTCGTCAACCTGGCGATGGCCTCCCCCTCCGGCTCGGCGCTGTTCGAGCTCGACCGCGACGCCCTCGTGGAGTTCCTCCAGCAGACCTACCTGGCAGTCCCCACCGGTACCGAGGAGGACGCCGTCGACCTCGACGCCGAGCTCGCCCTCCTGCTCGGCGCCGAGTAGCCGCAAGGACCGTTGCGGCCGTCTGGAGGCACACCGGCCGCGCGCACGACCGGACACAGGGCTCAGGACGGGGCGACGGTCGACCAGGGAACGGTGAGCTCGCCGAGCCGGGCGCGGCGGACGTCGACCCCGGGCCAGACGAGCGCCTCGCAGGCGGCGGTCCAACGGGCCCGCGGGCCGAAGGGCGCGTGCGGGGCGGCGCGGTCCCAGGCGTCGTCGAGGGCGGCGAGCAGGTCGTGCACCGGCCGGCCGGGCACGTTGTGGTGGATCAGCGCCTTCGGCAGCCGCTCGGCGAGCTCCGACGGCCGGGGCAGCGTCGGCAGGTGCGCGGCCAGGGTGAGGGTGCGCGGCCCGTCGGCGTCGAGCGCGACCCAGGCCGCGCGGCGGCCGATCTCGTCGCAGGTCCCCTCGACGAGCAGCCCGCCCGGAGCCAGCCGCTCGCGGAGGCGGTCCCACGCCTCGGCCGCCGGCTGCTCCTCGTACTGCCGGAGCACGTTGAGCGCCCGGACGACGAGCGGCCGCAGCCCGGCCAGCTCGAAGCCGCCCCGCCGGAACGACAGGCCTTCCCGTGCGGCGGGCTGTGCGGCGTCGACCCGCTCCTGGTCGATCTCCAGCCCGACCACCTCGACGTCGGCCCGCACCGCGCGCAGCCGGCCGTGCAGCTCGACGGCGGTCACCGGCGTGGCGCCGTAGCCCAGGTCGACCACCAGCGGCGGCCGGTCCGCGGCGCGCAGCAGGTCGCCGTGGACGCCGGTCAGCCAGCGGTCGACGCGGCGGAGCCGGTTCGGGGCGGTGGTGCCGCGGGTCGGCAGGCCGAGCGCGCGGGCGCGCCCGGCTGCGTACCGCTTGACCTTCGCCACGGCCTCATCCTGCCGGGAGGCCGCGGGGGACCTGCTCGCCTGGCTGGGCAACTGCTCTGCCCTCCCGGGGCAGTTGCCTATCGCGAGGAACCGGTGTTGCCGCCTGGCGGCCGGGCAACTGCTCTGCCGGCCCGGGGCAGTTGCCTACGGATGCCGCGGAGCATGGCGGGCCGCAGCGGCAGGGCGATCAGCGGCGGACGACCTTGGTCACGCCGGCCTGCTGCTGCGGGGTCAGCACGACGAGGTCGATGTTCACGTGCGCGGGCCGGCCGGCGACCCAGACGAGGGCCTCGGCGACGTCGTCCGCGGTCAGCGGGTCGACACCGGCGTAGACGGCGGCTGCGCGCTCGGTGTCCCCGCCGAAGCGGACCAGCGAGAACTCGTCGGTCTGCACCATCCCGGGCGCCACCTCGCTGACCCGGAGGCCGTGCTCGACCTCCTCGAGCCGCAGCGTGTCGCGCAGCGCGGCGAGCGCGTGCTTGGCGGCGACGTAGCCGCCGCCGCCCTCGTAGACCCACCGGCCGGCGGTGGAGCCGGTGAGCACGACGTGCCCGGCGGGGGAGCGCCGCAGCGCCGGCAGCAGCGCCTGCACCGCGCGCACCGTGCCGAGGACGTTGACGTCGTACATCCGCGCCCAGGTGTCGGCGTCGGCGTCGGCCAGCCGGTCCAGGTCGAAGGCGCCGCCGGCGTTGGCGACGAGCAGGTCGCACGCCGGCACGGCGTCGGCGAGGTCGGCGACCGAACGGGGGTCGGTGACGTCCAGCGCCTGCGGCCGGACGTGCGGCAGGCCGGACTCCGCCAGCTCGGCGGCCAGCGCACCGAGCCGGTCGAGGCGACGGGCGGCGGCGACGACCTGCCAGCCGTCGGCGGCCAGGCGGCGGACGGTGGCGGCACCGATGCCGCTGCTCGCCCCCGTGACGACTGCGGTGCGGGCTGGCGGGTGCGACGGGACGGCGGGGTCAGCGGGTGAGCCGGTCATGACCGGGAAGTGTGCCGGGCGGCGCCGCGTTGCAGCCCGCGGGCACACTTGCCGCGGGCGAGGCTGCACGGCACGCGCCCACGACCGAGGAGCCGGCCATGACCCCACCGGGCACCCCGCGCGGGGCGCTGCGCGCGGTCCACCCCCGCCGGGTGGCGGTGCTGAGCGTGCACACCTCGCCGCTCGACCAGCCAGGCACCGGCGACGCCGGCGGCATGAACGTGTACGTCGTCGAGACGAGCAAGCAGCTCGCCGCCCGCGGCGTCGAGGTCGAGATCTTCACCCGCGCCACCCGCAGCGCGCTCCCGCCGTCGGTCGAGCTGGCCCCCGGCGTCACGGTCCGGCACGTCACGGCCGGGCCGTTCGAGGGGCTGTCGAAGACCGACCTGCCGGCGCAGCTGTGCGCGGTCACCTCCGGCGTCCTGCGGGCCGAGGCCGCCCAGGACCCCGGGCACTACGACGTCGTCCACTCCCACTACTGGCTGTCCGGACAGGTCGGCTGGCTGGCCAGCGAGCGCTGGGGGGTGCCGCTGGTGCACACCGCGCACACCCTCGCCAAGGTCAAGAACCTCGCCCTCGCCGACGGCGACAGCCCCGAGCCGCTCGGCCGCGTCATCGGCGAGGAGCAGGTCGTCGCCGCCTCCGACCGCCTGGTCGCCAACACCGACGCCGAGGCCCTGCAGCTGGTCGAGCTCTACGGCGCCGACGCCGGCCGGGTCGTCCCGGTCGCGCCCGGCGTCGACCTCGAGCACTTCCGCCCGGGTGAGGCCGGCTCGTCGCGGGCGCTGGTGGGCGTCCCTCCGGACGCCGTGCTGCTGCTGTTCGTCGGACGCCTGCAGCCGCTCAAGGCGCCCGACGTGCTGCTGCGGGCCGCGGCGCGGCTCGTCCAGCAGCGGCCCGACCTGCGCGACCGGCTCGTCGTCGGCGTCCTCGGCGGGCCGAGCGGCTCCGAGCCCGACTGGCTGCCGCGCCTGGCCGCCGACCTCGGCATCGCCGACCTCGTGCGCTTCGAGGCCCCGTCGGACGCCGACCGCCTGCGCGCCTGGTACCGCGCGGCCGACGTCGTCGCCGTCCCCAGCCACAACGAGAGCTTCGGCCTGGTCGCCCTGGAGGCGCAGGCCTGCGGCACCCCGGTCGTCGCGACCGACGTCGGGGGGCTGCGCACCACCGTGCGCGACGGCGTCTCCGGGCTGCTCGTGCCCGGGCACGGCGAGCAGGCCTGGGCGGCGGCGCTGTGGCGTGCCTGCGAGCGCCGGGCGACGCTGTCGACCGGCGCGGTCGGCCACGCGCAGGCGTTCTCCTGGGCGGCGACGGCCGACGGCCTGCTCGCCACCTACCGCTCGGCTCTCGCCGAGCGCCGTACGGTCGCCGCGTGAGCGCACCTGCGGACCTGCACGCCACGATCGCGGCCGCCCTCGACGAGGCCGGGATCGGCTACGAGTCGCCGGGCGAGGGGCAGTTCTTCGTGACGCTGCCCGGCACGCACAAGCTGGCCACGCACTGCTGGCTGGTGGTGGGGCGGCACGCGCTGCTGGTCGAGGCCTTCGTGGTGCGCAAGCCGGACGAGAACGCCGAGGAGTTCTACCGCTACCTGCTCCGGCGCAACGCCCGGCTGTACGCGGTGGCCTTCTCCATCGACCAGGCCGGCGACGTGTACCTGGTCGGGCGGCTGCCGCTGCAGGCCGTGACCGCCGAGGAGGTCGACCGGCTGCTCGGCGCCGTCCTGCAGTACGCCGACGAGAGCTTCGACCCGCTGCTGGAGATCGGGTTCGCCTCCTCGATCAGGCGGGAGTGGGCGTGGCGGCAGAAGAACGGCGAGAGCATGGCCAACCTGCGCGCGTTCGCCCGGTTCGCCGACCCCGACCGGTGACCGCCGGGCGCCGGAGGAGGCCCCCCGTCACGACGTCCGGCGCCGACGGGAGGATGGGCCCATGGCCACCCTGATCCTGCTCCGTCACGGCGAGAGCGAGTGGAACTCCCAGAACCTGTTCACCGGCTGGGTCGACGTCGACCTCACCGAGAAGGGCGAGGAGCAGGCCCGGCTCGGCGGCCTGCAGCTGAAGGAGGCCGGGCTCCTCCCTACCGTCCTGCACACCTCGCTGCTCACCCGCGCCATCCGCACCTCGAACATCGCGCTCGAGGCGTGCGAGCGCAGCTGGATCCCGGTGAAGCGGCACTGGCGCCTGAACGAGCGGCACTACGGCGCGCTGCAGGGCCTGGACAAGGCGGCGACCCGGCAGAAGTACGGCGAGGAGCAGTTCATGCTGTGGCGCCGCTCCTACGACACCCCGCCGCCGCCGATCGAGCCCGGCTCGCAGTGGGACGTGTCCACCGACGAGCGCTACAAGCACCTCACGACGGACGTCGCGCCGCGCACCGAGTGCCTGGCCGACGTCGTCGCGCGGATGCTGCCGTACTGGTACGACGCGATCGTGCCGGACCTGCGGGCCGGCGAGGTGGTCCTCGTGGCCGCGCACGGCAACTCGCTGCGCGGGCTGGTCGCCCACCTCGACGGGCTGAGCAAGGACGAGGTCGTCGGGCTCAACATCCCGACCGGACAGCCGCTGCGGTACGAGCTCGACGACGACCTGCGCCCGACCGTCAAGGGCGGGCAGTACCTCGACCCGGAGGCGGCAGAGGCGGCGGCGGCGGCCGTGGCGGCGCAGGGGCACTGACCGGCGGACGGCCTGCGCGTCGGCCCGGTCCGGGGCATGCTGGGCACCTCCCCAGAAACCCGCCGGAACGGGACGAGAAAGTCCTGCCCCGACGTTGCCGATGAGGTGACCGTGACCCGTCGCTCCACCGTCGTCCTGGCCCTGCTCGCCGCGCTCGCCGTCGTGCTCCCTGCCGCGCCGGGGGCGGCCGCCGCCGGCGTGGACGCCCCCGGCGCGGCCGCCGTCGGCGGTCCGGGGGTGGAGGTGGCCGCCCTGGTCGAGCGCCCCGGGGGGCGGCTCGCCGTCGAGCGCAGCCGCGCAGCCACCGCCGCCGAGGGCCGGGCGCTCGCCGCCCGCCTGCGGGCCCGGCCGGGGGTGGTCGCCGCGGACGTGTCCGTGCCGGTGCGGGCGTTCGACGTCCCCCCGCCCGACCCGCGCCAGGGCGAGCAGTGGGGGCTGCCGGCCACCAGCACCGACGCCGCCTGGGCGCTCGGCGACGCCACCGGCGAGGTCGTCGCCGTCATCGACAGCGGCGTCGACGCCGGCCACCCGGACCTGCAGGGCGCGCTGGTCCGCGGTCGCGACATCCTCGACGGCGACGACGTGCCGCAGGACGACAACGGCCACGGCACCCACGTCACCGGCATCGTCGCGGCGGTCGCCGGCAACGGCGTCGGGGTGGCCGGTGCGGCGCTGCGCGCCAAGGCGATGCCCATCCGCGTGCTCGACGCAGAGGGCTTCGGGTCTTCGGGGGTCGTGGCCGAGGGCATCGTGTGGGCGGTCGACAACGGCGCCACCGTCGTGAATCTCTCGCTCGGCGGGCCGAAGAGCGAGAGTGTCCTCGAGCGCGCGATCTCCTACGCGCTGTCGCGCGGCGTGCCGGTGGTCGCCGCGGCCGGCAACGACGCCTTGAGGGGCGACCCGGTGAACTACCCCGCCGCACATCCCGGCGTCATCGCCGTCGGGGCGGTCGACCGCAACGGCACACGCCCGAGCTTCTCCAGCACCGGTGCCCACCTGGCCGTCGCCGGCCCTGGCGTCGGCGTGCTGTCCACGACCCGCGGCGCGCGCTACGGGTTCTCGGACGGCACCTCCATGGCGGCGCCGTTCGTGGCCTCGGCGGTGGCGATCGTCCGCGCCGCCTCCCCGGCCATGCCGGTGGCCGACGTGCGGTCGCTGCTCATGGCCACGGCCGTCGACCTGGGTCCGGCCGGCCACGACCGCGAGTACGGCGCCGGGCTCATCGACGTGCGCTCGGCCCTCTCGGCGGTCGTCCCGAACGACGGCGCCTACGACGCGTCGACCGCCGCGGTGGGGCAGCTCGACCTCGTCGCCCGCGGCCCCTACGGCCAGGCCGTGCACCGCACCTGGACCTCGGGCGGCGGCTCGTCCGCAGCGACGTCGCTCGGCGGGCTGGTGCGCGGCGCGCCGTCGAGCGCCACCCGCAGCGGCCGGCTCGAGGTGGTCGCCCGCGGCGGTGACGACCAGGTGTGGGCCAGGGCGCGGGCCACCGACGGCTCGTGGGCGACCTGGCGCGCCCTCGGCGGCCGGCTGACCTCCCGCCCGTCCGCCGCGACCTCGCCGGGCGGGCGGCTCGACGTCGTCGCGCGCGGCGGCGACGGCGCCGTGTGGCACCGGTCCTCGACCACGCCCGGCAGCTGGTCGGGCTGGCAGAGCCTGGGCGGCGGGCTGCTGCCCGGCACCGCACCTGCGGTGGTCTGGACGTCGTCCGGCCGGCTCGAGCTGCTCGCCGTCGGCACCGACCGCCAGGTGTGGCGGCGGAGCATGACCGCCTCCGGCTGGTCCGGGTGGTCCCCCCTCGGCGGCCGCACCGACGCCGACGTCGCGGCGGCCTCGACCGGCACGGGCAGCCTCACCGTCGTCGTGCGCGGCGGCGACCGGGCCGCCTGGCGGCGCACCCTCGGCAGCAGCGGCGACAGCGGCTGGACGTCGCTCGGCGGCGCGCTCAGCGGCGGCCCGAGCGCCGCGGCCGTGCCCTCCGCGGGACGGCTGGACGTCGTGGTTCCCGGCCTGGACGGGCGGCCCTACGTCAACACCAGCACGTCGGCGGGCTGGAGCGGCTGGCGCCGGCTCTGACCGGGCCGCCTGCCGGGGGCGGACGGGTCAGGCGGCCGGGACCGGCCGCTCGCCGGTGACGAGGTAGACCACCCGGCGGGCCACCGACACGGCGTGGTCGGCGAAGCGCTCGTAGTAGCGCCCGGCCAGCGTGACGTCGATGGCGGCCTCGATGCCGCCCTCCCACTTCTCGTCGAGGATCGCCGTGAACAGCCTCTTGTGCAGGTCGTCCATGACGTCGTCGTCGCGCTCGAGCTCGGCGGCCATCTGCAGGTCGCGGCGGGCGACGACCTCACCGGCCTTCGCGACGATCTCCTCGGCGACGTGACCCATCTTGAGCACCGTCGCGCGCAGCTGCGGCGGCACCGCCGAGCTCGGGTAGCGCCGGCGGGCGATCTTCGCGACGTGCACGGCGTTGTCGCCCATCCGCTCGAGGTCGGCCACCATGCGCAGGCTGGTGACCAGCACGCGCAGGTCGCTGGCGACCGGCTGCTGGCGGGCCATGAGGTCGAAGGCGCGCTCCTCGGTCTCGCGGTAGAGCTCGTCGACGGTCTCGTCGGCGGAGATCACCATCTCGGCGAGGGTCAGGTCGGCGTCGAGCAGCGCGCTCGTCGCGCGGCTCATCGCGGAGCCGACCATGTTGGCCATCTCGACGAGCGACTGGGAGATGCCGTCGAGCTCTTCGTGGTAGGCGTCGCGCATGTGGCCAGCGTATCCGCGCCGCGCCGCCCGCTCCGCCTCCGGCGCGAACCCCGGACGAACGGCAGGTGAACGTCCGGCTGCGCGCGCCCGCGCCGGACGGCGGTGCGCGGCGCCGGGCCTAGCATCGGGGGCGTGGAGCCGGTCGGCGTGCTGCTCGGGCTGCTCGTCGGCCTGGTGCTCGGCGCTGCGCTGGTCGCCGTCGTGCGGCGCGCGCCGCGGGTGCGGCTCAGCGACGACCGCTACCTGCCGCTGGAGAACGACCCGGACGAGCCGCCGTCGTCGGTCGACGTCATCGAGGCGCTGCCGGTGGCCGTCGCGGTGCTCGACGGCGACGACGACGTCGTGCTGGCCAACCGCACCGCCGTCGAGCTGGGGATGGTGCGCGGCGACCGGCTCGTGGTCGCCGAGCTGCGGCGCCTGGTGCGCGAGACCCGGCTGGACGGCGCGGCGCGCGAGGCGGAGGTCGACGTCGACGTGCCCCGGCTGGCCCGGCTGCCGGAGGCGGTGCGGGTGCGGATGGCGCCGGTCGGCCGGGGCGGGCACGTCGCGCTGCTGCTGGAGGACGTCACCGAGGCCCGCCGGGTCGAGGCGGTGCGGCGCGACTTCGTGGCCAACGTCAGCCACGAGCTGAAGACCCCGGTGGGAGCGATGAGCCTGCTGGCCGAGGCGCTCGGCGACGCCGCGGGCGACCCGGTCGCCGTCCGGCGCTTCGCATGGCAGGTGCAGCGCGAGGCCGGCCGGCTCGCGCGGCTGGTGCAGGAGCTGCTCGACCTGTCCCGGCTGCAGGGCGCCGACCCGCTGCCGGAGCCGGAGCCGGTGTCGGTGGACCGGGTGGTCGCCGAGGCCGTCGACCGGGCGCGCACCGCCGCCGCCGCCGCCGGGATCCGGGTCGTGCGCGGCGGCGCGCGTGGCCTGACCGTCCTCGGCAGCGAGACGCAGCTGGTGACCGCGCTCGGCAACCTCATCGAGAACGCGGTGCACTACAGCCCGGACGGCACGCAGGTGGCGGTCGCCGTCCGCGAGGGCGACGGCGCCGTCGAGCTGAGCGTCACCGACGAGGGGATCGGGATCGCCGACAAGGACCTCGAGCGGGTCTTCGAGCGCTTCTACCGGGCCGACCCGGCGCGCTCGCGAGCCACCGGCGGCACCGGGCTCGGCCTCGCGATCGTCAAGCACGTGGCGACCAACCACGGCGGCGAGGTGCGGGTCTGGAGCGTCGAGGGATCGGGCTCGACGTTCACGCTGCGGCTGCCGGCCGGAGACGCCCGCGGCGGGCACGCTGCGCCCGGGGCGGATGCCGTGGGTGCCGGGAGGGCGGCCACGACCGGCCGCCGGAGCGAGGGGGAGGGCGCGTGACGCGCGTGCTGGTGGTCGAGGACGAGGAGTCCATCTCCGACCCGCTGGCCTACCTGCTGCGGCAGGAGGGCTTCGAGGTCGTGGTGGCCGCGGACGGGCCGGACGGGCTGGCGGAGTTCGACCGGGCCGGCGCCGACATCGTGCTGCTCGACCTCATGCTGCCCGGGCTGTCCGGCACCGAGGTCTGCCGGACGCTGCGGTCGAAGAGCTCGGTGCCGGTGATCATGCTGACGGCGCGCGACAGCGAGATCGACAAGGTGGTCGGCCTCGAGCTCGGCGCCGACGACTACGTGACCAAGCCGTTCAGCTCCCGTGAGCTGCTGGCCCGGGTGCGGGCGGTGCTGCGCCGCGGCGCCGAGCCCGAGGAGCAGCCGAACGGCGTGCTGCAGGCCGGCCCGGTGCGGATGGACGTGGACCGGCACGTGGTCACCGTCGACGGCGAGCAGGTCTCGCTGCCGCTCAAGGAGTTCGAGCTGCTCGAGCTGCTGATGCGCAACGCCGGCCGGGTGCTCACCCGCGGCCAGCTCATCGACCGGGTGTGGGGCGCCGACTACGTGGGCGACACCAAGACGCTCGACGTCCACGTCAAGCGGCTGCGGGCCAAGATCGAGCCGGACCCGGGCAACCCCCGGCACCTGGTGACGGTGCGCGGCCTGGGCTACAAGCTCGACCCCTGACCGCCAGGAGCCCTCCCGACGGTCCCGCGCGGTGGCGAACCCGCCGTCGCCGCTCCACCCGCCTCCGCCAGGAGCCCTCCCGACGGTTTCAGCGGCCCGGTTACCCGTCGGGAGGGCTCCTGGCGGAGGCGGGTGGAGCGG
>DATLGD010000025.1:0-13697 GCA_035540755.1 Mycobacteriales bacterium
GGGCCAGCAGCCGGCGGCCTCCCAGCCGTCGGCGTCCCAGGACACCGCCGCGAGCGGCCGGCAGCAGATCGCGCAGCCGGCTCAGCGCACCGACGCCCCGGCGCCGGCCTTCGTCGACCAGGCGGTCAAGGCGGCCCCCGACACCTCCGTGCGCGGCAGGACGGAGCCGATGAGCCGCCTGCGCAAGGTCATCGCCGAGCGCATGGTCGAGTCGCTGCAGGTCAGCGCCCAGCTGACGACGGTCGTCGAGGTCGACGTCACCAAGATCGCCCGCCTGCGCCAGCAGGCGAAGGCGTCGTTCGAGCAGCGCGAGGGCGTGAAGCTGTCCTTCATGCCGTTCTTCGCGCAGGCGACGCTCGAGGCGCTCAAGCAGCACCCGGTCGTGAACGCCAGCGTCGACCAGGAGGGTGGCCGGATCACCTACCACGACGACGTGCACCTCGGCGTCGCCGTCGACACCGAGCGCGGCCTGCTCGTGCCGGTCATCCACGGCGCAGGGGACCTGAACCTCGCCGGTCTGGCCAAGAAGATCGCCGACCTCGCCGGGCGCACCCGCACCAACAAGGTGACGCCGGACGAGCTCGGCGGCGGCACGTTCACGCTCACCAACACCGGCTCGCGCGGCGCCCTGTTCGACACGCCGATCATCAACCAGCCGCAGGTCGGCATCCTCGGCACCGGTGCCGTGGTCAAGCGCCCGGTCGTGGTCGACGACCCGGAGCTCGGCGAAGTCGTCGCCGTCCGGTCGATGGTCTACCTGGCGCTGACCTACGACCACCGGATCGTCGACGGCGCCGACGCCGCCCGCTTCCTCGTGACCGTGAAGGAGCGGCTCGAGGAGGGCGACTTCGCCGCCGAGCTCGGCCTGTAGCCCGCACGTCCCGCGCCCGCCGCTCCCTTCCGGACGGCGGGCGCGGGACTGCCCGGCGGCGGGCGCCCGGGCTGGGCGGCGCGCGCAGCCGCCGGGCGGAGCCGACCGGGCGATCGCCGTCTGACACGCCGGCCCGTCGGACGGCAGATGCCCGGTCGAGCGGACGGCGCCGCGGGCCGGGTGGCGCCGGCGCCGGCGCACCGGGACGATCGTGGGCATGAAGGTCGCGGTCACCGGCTCCACCGGGCTCATCGGCTCGGCCCTCGTCCCGCACCTGCGCGAGCGCGGCCACGACGTCGTGCGCTTCGTGCGCGGCACGCCGGCCGGCGCGGACGAGCGCAGCTGGGACCCGGGCCGCCGGCGGCTGGACCCGGCAGACCTCGCCGACGTCGACGCCGTCGTGCACCTGGCCGGTGCGGGCGTCGGCGACAAGCGCTGGACGGGGTCGCGGAAGGCCGTGGTGCTGGGCAGCCGGGTCGACGGCACGACCGCCGTCGCCGAGGCCGTAGCCGCCAGCGACCGCACCCGGGTGCTGCTGTCCGCGAGCGCCGTGGGCTTCTACGGCGACACCGGCGACCGGCTCACCGACGAGACCGGAGCCAGCGGGAAGGGCTTCCTCGCCGAGGTGTGCCGGCAGTGGGAGGCCGCGACCGGCCCGGCCGAGCGGGCCGACACGCGCGTCGTCCACCTGCGCACCGGCATCGTCCTGGCCGGCGAGGGAGGCGCGCTCGGGCCGCAGCTGCCGGTCTTCCGGGCCGGTCTCGGAGCGCCGCTGGGATCGGGCCGCCAGTACGTGCCGTGGATCTCGCTGCCCGACGAGGTCCGCGCCGTCGAGCACCTGCTCACCGCCGACGTCTCCGGCCCGGTCAACCTCGTGGCACCGGCACCCGTGACCAACCGCGAGTTCACCAAGGTGCTGGGCCGGGTGCTGAACCGGCCGACGCTGCCGGTGCCCGTCCCGGGCTTCGTCCTGAAGGCGGCGCTGGGCGGCTTCGCCGGCGAGGGGGTGCTCGTCGGTCAGCGACTGGCACCCGCGGTGCTGGAGCGGTCCGGCTTCCGGTTCAGCCACACCGGCCTGGAACAGGCGCTGCGCGCGGTGCTCGGTCGCCCGGCCGAGCCGCCGGTCAGGCCGGGGTGATGGACGCCAGTCGCCAGCCCTGATCGGTGCGCACCAGCTCGACCAGGTAGGGCCGTTCGCCTCGGGCCGGCACTCCCTGCACGACGCTGCCGTCGGCGGCCCGCACCTCGTGCGCGGCGAGCGTGTCGACGACGAGCAGCCGCGCCGAGGTCGGTGTCGCCTCCTGCACCTCCACCGAGCGGACGTCGTGCCGCAGGCCGGTGGCGGAGCGCTCCTCGGCGACCAGCGCCCGCAGGCGCGCCGTGTCCGCGGCGAACGCCTCGCTGCCCTCGGCGTACACGTCGGCGAGCCGATCGACGTCGCCGCGCTCGAACGCGTCGGCGCGGGCGGCGTCGAGCTCGTCGAGCACCTGCCGCCAGTCCGGCTCCGGCTGCACGTCCGCGGCCGCGTCCGGCGACGCGGACGGCGTCCCGCCCGCCGCCGGCAGGACCGCCGCCGAGGGGGGCTCGGCGGTGCGGCCGAGCCACCACCCTCCTCCGCCGGCCACGGCGAGGAGCACCACGGCCGCGGCCGCGGGCAGCGCCCACCGCGGCAGCCGTCGTGCAGGCCGTGCAGTCGCGGGTGTCGCAGCGTGCCGCGGGACGGCGTGCGTCGGCCGCACCCCGGGCCCGGCCACCGCGGCCGGGAGCCCGTGCAGCGCGACCGGAGCGGCGGCGTGGGCGCGCCGCACCGTGGCCCCGAACGCCGCGGCGCCGGGCCGGCGCGACGGGTCGCGGTCGAGCGCCGCCTCGACCGCCTCGACGAGCGGTCGGGGTGCGGACGGCGCCAGCAGGCCGAGCGGCGCCCGCGCACCGGCCGACGCCGCGGACAGCACCTCGTCGACCGACCCGCCCTCGTGCGGGGGGCTGCCGGCCAGCAGGTGGTGGCAGACGGCGGCCAGCCCCCAGACGTCCGACGCCGGCGACGGCTCGTGGCCGGCCAGCAGTGCCGGGTCGAGGTACTCGGCGGTGCCGTGCAGCCTGTCCCGGCGGGACCCGATCACGCGTGCCAGCCCCAGGTCGGACAGCAGCGGCATGCCCTCGGCGGTGAACAGCACGTTCGAAGGCGTCACGTCGCCGTGCACGAGACCGCGCGCGTGCGCGGCCGCCAGCGCCTCCGCGAGCGGCGCGACGACGGTGACCGCCTCGCCCGGGTCGAGGCTGCCGCGGCGTGCCAGCAGCGCCGCCAGCGACCCGCCGTCGGCATGGTCGAGCACGAGCACGGTGCCCGAGCCGTCGCCGACGACGTCGCGCAGGCGCACCACGTAGGGGGTGTCGAGCGTGCGCAGCACCGCCGCCTCCCGGCGCAGCGCCGACACCTCGGCCACGCCGGCACCGGTCCGCAACCGCTTCAGCGCGACGACGTCCCCGGTGCTCTCCTCCACCGCCCGCCAGACCTCCGCGGTGCCGCCGTAGCCGATCAGCTCCTGGACGTCGTAGCCCGCGAGCGACCACGGCTCCTGACCCATGCCGACAGTGCAGCACGCCCGGCCGACCCGCGGCTCGGCTGTCCACACCTAGAGTGCGCCCGTGCCGGACGTCGTCGTGGTGGGAGCCGGGGTTGCCGGCCAGTTGTGCGCGCTGCGGCTGTCCCGCACCGGCGCGGCCGTGCTCACCGAGCTCCGAGGAGGAGCCGCATGACCGACCGCCACATCGTCGCGACCAGCAGCGGCGGGTTCCTCGCCGACGACCGCTACGGCGCCGTGCCCGGCCCGCTCGTGCGGTACGCGGTGGAGCTCTCCGGCGCCGAGACGCCTCGGGTCTGCGCGCTGCACACCGCGACCGGCGACGACGCCGCGCGGCGGGCGGTCTTCTACGCCGGCGTCGCCGGCGCGGGCTGGCGGCCCGCGCACCTGGCGCTGTTCCCGATGCCGAACATCGGCGACCTGCGCGAGCACCTGCTCGCCCAGGACGTCGTGTGGGTCGGCGGCGGGAGCGTGGCGAACCTGCTGGCGCTGTGGCGGTTGCACGGCGTCGACGGCGCGCTGCGGGAGGCGTGGGAGGCCGGGGTCGTGCTGATGGGCGGCAGCGCAGGCAGCCTGTGCTGGTTCGAGGGCGGCACCACAGACTCCTTCGGCCCCGACCTGCGGCCGGTGACGAACGGGCTGGCGTTCCTGCCCGGCAGCACCTGCCCGCACTACGACTCCGAGGACCGGCGGCGCCCGCTGTACCAGGCCCTGGTGCGCGAGGGCGCCGTGCCGCCCGGCACCGCCACCGACGACGGCGTCGGGCTGCACTTCACCGGCACCGAGCTCACCACGGTGCTGTCCGACCGCCCCGACGGTGCGGCCTGGCGGGTCGAGGTCGACGGCGAGACGCGGCTCGACCCGGTGCGCCTGCGCTGACCCCGGACTAGGCTCGGCGTCGTGATCGTCCGCCGGCTCGGCCTCGTGGAGTACGAGGAGGCCTGGCACCTGCAGCAGGCGGTGCACGACGACGTCGTGGCGGGCGGGGAGGACGTCACGCTCCTGCTCGAGCACCCGCCGGTCTACACCGCGGGCAAGCGGACCGAGCCGTGGGAGCGGCCGCTCGACGGCACGCCGGTGGTCGACGTCGACCGCGGCGGGAAGATCACCTGGCACGGTCCGGGCCAGGTCACCGGGTACCCGATCGTGCGTCTGGCCGACCCGGTCGACGTCGTCGCGCACGTGCGCCGACTCGAGCAGCTGCTTCTCGACACGTGCGCCGAGATCGGCCTTGCCACCGACCGCGTCGAGGGGCGCTCCGGGGTCTGGACGCCCGACGGCGCACGCAAGGTCGCGGCCATCGGCATCCGGGTCTCGCGCGGCGTGACCATGCACGGCTTCGCCCTCAACTGCGATCCCGACCTGTCGGCCTACGACCGCATCGTGCCGTGCGGCATCGCCGACGCGGGAGTCACCTCGCTGACCCGCGAGCTGGGCCGCCGGGTCGGTGTCGACGACGTGCTGCCGCTGCTCGCGGAGCGCCTCCCCACGCTGTCGGCGTCACCGGTGGGCTGAGCCGCCCGGGAGATCACAGGACGGGAACGATGTCCGTCCTGGCATTGATCGTCCCGGTAGCGGGTGGATCAATGCCCGGACGCGACCTTCGGGAGACAGCATGCGCCTGCGCACCCTCGCCCTGTCCGTCACGACCGCCCTGGTGCTCGCCGCCTGCGGCGGTGGCGGCGACCCGGTCGACGTCGGCGGAGGTGAGGGCGGTGGAGGCGGCGAGGGCGGCACGCTGGTCGCCGCGATCAGCGGCGAGCCGGACCAGCTCGACCCGCAGAGCACGTCGGCGTACGCGAGCTTCCAGGTGCTCGAGAACGTCTTCGACACCCTCGTCGAGCCGGGTGACGACCTGCAGTTCGAGCCGGCCCTCGCCGAGGAGTGGGAGACCAGCGACGACGGACTGACCTGGACCTTCACCCTGCGGGACGGCGTCACCTGGCACGACGGCAGCCCGTTCACCGCCGAGGACGTCGTCTACTCCTACAACCGCATTATCGACGAGGAGCTCGCCAACTCCTACCGCTTCGAGTCGGTCGAGGAGGTCACGGCGCCGGACGAGCAGACGGTCGAGATCCGGGTGTCGCGTCCGACCCCGAACCTGCTGGCGAACATCGGCGCGTTCAAGGGCACGGCCATCGTCCAGCAGGCGAACGTCGAGGACGGCAGCATCGGCCAGAACCCGATCGGCACGGGGGCCTTCCGCTTCGACTCCTACTCCCCCGGCGACAGCCTCCGGCTGACCCGCAACGACGACTACTGGGGCGGCGACGTCGCGCTCGACGGCGTCGACTTCCGGTTCGTCTCGGAGCCCACCGTGGCGCTGACCAACCTGCAGGGCGGGCAGGTGCACTGGACCGACAACCTGCCGCCGCAGCAGGCCGAGCAGCTCATGGGGGGCGACGACCCCACCGTCGAGGCGGTCGCCAGCAACGACTACTGGTACTTCGCGGCCAACCAGGCGCGCCCGCCGTTCGACGACCCGCGGGTCCGCCGGGCACTGGCGTTCGGGATCGACCGTGAGGAGATCACCGAGGCGGCGACGTTCGGGCTCGCCGCGGTGAACCAGACCGCCATCCCCGAGGGCAGTGCCTTCCACTTCGACTACGCGCCGTACGAGCGCGACGTCGAGCAGGCGCGCTCGCTGCTGCAGGAGGCCGGCGTGAGTGACCTCGCGATCGACTTCATGGTCACCAACGAGTACCCGGAGACGGTCACGGCCGCGCAGGTCATCCAGTCGCAGCTGCAGGAGATCGGCGTGACCGTCAACATCCGCACCCTCGACTTCGCCGCGTGGCTCGACGAGCAGGGCCAGGGCAACTTCGACGTGTTCATGCTCGGCTGGCTCGGCAACATCGACCCGGACGACTTCTACTACGCGCAGCACCGCACCGACGCCAGCTTCAACTTCCAGGGCTACTCGAACCCCGACGTCGACGCGGCCCTCGACGAGGCCCGCTCCGAGACCGACGAGGACGCCCGGCGCGACCTCTACGAGCAGGCCGTCACGCAGATCGTCGACGACGCCAGCTACGTCTACCTGTACAACCCGCAGGTCGTGCAGGGCTGGTCGCAGGACGTCGAGGGCTACCAGGTCCGCGCCGACCGCGCGATCCGCTTCCGCGACGTGTCGCTGACGAGCTAGGGCTGTCGGCGTGGGCCGCTTCGTCCTCCGCCGCACCACGCAGGCCGTGGTGGTCCTGTTCGGCGTCAGCCTCATCGTCTTCGCACTGGTCCAGCTCGTCCCCGGCGACCCGGTCCGGGTGTCGCTCGGTACCAGGTTCGACCCGGAGACCTACGCCGCCCTGCGGGAACGGTCGGGGCTGGACCGACCCCTGCTGCAGCAGTACCTGTCCTACGTCGGCGGGGCGCTCACCGGCGACCTCGGCGTCAGCTTCCGCACCGGCCAGCCGGTGACGACGACGCTCACCGACCGACTGCCCGCCACGCTGTCGCTGGCCGGCTGCTCGCTGCTGGTGGCGCTGCTCGTCGCGGTGCCGCTCGGCATCGTCTCGGCGCTCCGGTCGGGCTCGCTGTCCGACCACGTCGCCACCGTCGTCAGCCAGGTCGGGGTGTCGATCCCCGACTTCTGGATGGCGATCCTGCTCATCCTGCTGTTCTCCGGCGTCTTCGGCGTCCTGCCGCCGTCCGGGTACGAGCCGCTGCTGGAGGACCCGGTCGGCTGGGCCTCGCACATGGTGCTGCCGGCGGTGACCGTCGGCGTCGTGTCCGGGGCGATCCTCACCCGCTTCATCCGTGCCGCGGTGCTGGAGCAGCTCGGGCAGGACCACGTGCGCACGGCGCGGGCGCGGGGCATCAAGGAGAGCCTGGTGCTGCGGCGGCACGTGCTGCGCAACGCCCTCATCCCGGTGATCACGGTGACCGGGGTGCAGCTGGCGTCGCTGCTCGGCGGCGTCATCGTCGTCGAGGTCATCTTCGCCTGGCCAGGTCTCGGCCGGCTCACGCTCGACGCGGTGAACGCCCGCGACTACCCGGTGCTGCAGGGAGCGGTCATGCTCTTCGCCGCGCTGTTCCTGCTGGTGAACCTGCTGGTCGACCTGCTGTACGCAGCGGTCGACCCGCGGATCCGGTACGCGAAGTGACCGTCGGAGGAGTCCCGGACAGCGGGCCGGAGCAGCCCGGCGCGGACGCGGGTCCGGAGACCGAGCCCGGCACCCCGCCGGCTCAGGCGTCGCAGCGGCGGCAGGTCCTGCGGGCGCTGCTGTCGCACAAGCTGGCCGTCTTCGGGCTGGTCGTGCTGGCGCTGCTGCTCGTCGTCGGCGTCTTCGGCAACACGCTGGCGCCCTACGGCCCGAACGAGCTGGACGTCCCGAACCGCCTCACCGGCCCGTCGGCGCAGCACCCGTTCGGCACCGACGAGCTCGGGCGCGACGTGCTGTCGCGGGTGATGGTCGCCGCGCGGCTGTCGCTCCTCGTCGGCGCCGTCGCCGTCGGCATCGCCCTCACGCTCGGGGTGACGCTCGGTCTCGTGGCCGGCTTCTACGGCCGGTGGGTCGACGACGCCGTCATGCGGGTGATGGACGTGCTGTTCGCCTTCCCCGCGATCCTGCTCGCCATCGCCATCGTCGCGGTGCTCGGGCCGAACGTGGTCAACGCGATGATCGCCATCGGCATCGTCTACACGCCGATCTTCGCGCGCGTCACCCGGGCCAGCGTGCTCACCGTGCGCGAGGAGGTGTACGTGCGGGCGGCCCGCTCGATCGGCGTCGGCGACCTGCGCCTGCTCCGCCTGCACATCCTGCCCAACGTGGCGGCACCGATCATCGTGCAGACCTCCCTGAGCCTGGCGTTCGCGATCCTGTCCGAGACGGCGCTGTCGTTCCTGGGGCTCGGCGTGCAGCCGCCCGACCCGTCGTGGGGGAGGATGCTGTTCGAGGGCCGCGGCTTCGTGCAGCAGGCGTGGTGGATGGGCGTCTTCCCCGGCGCGGCGATCTTCCTGACCGTGCTCGCCTTCAACGTCGTAGGCGACGCGCTGCGCGATGCGCTGGACCCACGTCAGCGGTCGGCGATCGAGGCGCGGGCGGGTGTGTCGTCGTGAGCGCGCCGTCGACGTCGAGAGCCGCCGCCGGCCAGGGGCCGGCCGAGCCGGTGCTCGAGGTCCGCGACCTCAGCGTCACCTTCGGCACCCGCCGCGGCCGCGCGCCGGTCGTCGTCGGGCTGGACCTCACCGTGGGCGCCGGCGAGACGGTGGCCGTCGTCGGCGAGTCGGGCAGCGGCAAGAGCGTGTCGATGCTCGCCGTGGTGGGCCTGCTGCCCACCCCGCCCGCGGTCGTCGAGGGCAGCGTCCGGCTGGCCGGTGAGGAGGTTCTCGGCGCCGGCGCGGAGCGGCTGCGCGAGATGCGCGGACGCGAGGTGGGGATGGTCTTCCAGGACCCGATGACCTCACTCAACCCGGTGCTCACCATCGGCCGGCAGCTCACCGAGGGGCTCGAGGAGCGGCTCGGCATGGGACGTCGGGAGGCCCGCGAGCGCGCGGCCGAGATGCTCGACCTCGTCGGCATCCGCGAGCCGCAGCGCCGCCTGGACGAGTACCCGCACCAGTTCTCCGGCGGCATGCGCCAGCGCGTGATGATCGCGCTCGGGCTCTCGCTGGACCCCAAGGTGCTCATCGCCGACGAGCCGACCACGGCGCTCGACGTCACCACCCAGGCGCAGATCCTGGACCTCGTGCAGGACCTGCAGTCGCGGCTCGGCACCGCCGTCGTCTGGGTCAGCCACGACCTCGGCGTGGTTGCCGGCATCGCCGACCGCGTGCTGGTCATGTACTCCGGCGAGGTGGTGGAGGAGGCCGGCATCGACGCGCTCTTCGCCGCGCCGCGCCACCCCTACACCCGCGGCCTGCTCGGTGCCCTGCCGGTGCTCGGCCGCGCCCGCACCGAGCTCGCCACCATCGCCGGGCTGCCGCCGGACCCGCTGGACCGCCCGCCGGGCTGCTGGTTCCGCCCCCGTTGCCCGTCCCGGCTGGACGACCGCTGCGCCAGCATGCACCCGCCGCTGCACGACGTCGCGCCCGGGCACCGGGTGCGGTCCTTCTACGAGGTGAGCGGATGAGCGCGCTGCTCGTCGTCGAGGACCTGCGCGTGCACTTCGGCGGGCGGCGCGGCACCGAGCCGGTGAAGGCCGTCGACGGCGTCAGCCTGACGGTCGAGCGGGGCGAGACCCTCGGCCTGGTCGGCGAGTCCGGTTCGGGCAAGTCCACCACCGGTCTGGCCTTGCTGCGCCTGCTCGAGCCGACGTCGGGCTCGGTGCACCTGGACGGCACCGACGTGCGTGCCGCCGGCAAGCGCGAGCTGCGGGGCCTGCGGCGGCGGATGGCCATGGTCTTCCAGGACCCGTACGCCTCCCTGAACCCGCGGCGCACCGTCGGTGCGAGCGTCGCCGAGCCGCTGGAGGTGCACGGACTGCACCGGAAGGACCGCGGCGGCCGGGTGCGCGAGCTCTTCTCGCTGGTCGGCCTGCCGGAGGGCTTCGTCGACCGGCACCCGCACGAGCTGTCCGGGGGGCAGCGTCAGCGGGTCGGCATCGCCCGGGCACTGGCGGTGGAGCCCGACCTGCTGGTGCTCGACGAGCCGATCGCCTCCCTCGACGTGTCGGTGCAGGCGCAGGTCCTCAACCTGCTCGTCCGCCTGCAGCGCGAGCTGCACCTGACCTACCTGTTCGTCGCGCACGACCTGGCGGCCGTGCAGCACGTGAGCGACCGGGTCGCCGTCATGCGCCGTGGGGAGATCGTCGAGCAGGGCGACGCCGCGCAGGTGTACGAGCATCCGGAGCACCCGTACACGCAGGCGCTGCTCGCCGCCGTCCCGCTGCCTGACCCTGCCGCCGAGCGGGCACGGCGGGCGGAGCGCCGCTCGCTTGCCGATGCCGTCGACCTCTCCGAGCAGTGAGAGCGGCGGGTCCGACCGCTCAGCCGAGCTGCCGGCCCACCTCGCCGGCCAGCAGCTCGAGGTGGTCGAGGTCGTGCAGGTCCAGCACCTGCAGGTACAGCCGCGTGGCGCCGGCGTCGACGAACGCCGACAGCTGGTCGACAACGGCGTCCGGTGTCCCGACCACCGCGCCCGAGTGCGGCTCGGGCGGACGGCCGATGGCCTCGGCACGACGGCGCACCTCGGCGTCGTCCCGGCCGCACACGACCGTCTGCGCCGCCGACAGCACGAGGTTCCGGCCGGTGCCGCCGGCGGCCTCGCGGACCCGGCCGAACTGCGCGGCGGTGTCGGCGACGCCGGAGAACGGCAGGTTGAACTCGTCGGCGTAACGGGCGGCCAGCGCCGGCGTGCGCTTCTTGCCGCCGCCCCCGACGATCACCGGCGGGTGCGGTCGCTGCACCGGCTTCGGCAGCGCCGGGCTGTCCTCCAGCCGGTAGTGCCGCCCGTCGAAGTCGAACCGGCCCTCCGCGTCCCAGAAGCCGGTGATCACCTGCAGCTGCTCCTCCAGCCGGTCGAACCGCTCCCCCAGTGGCGGGAACGGCACGCCGTGCTGGCGGTGCTCTCCCTCGTGCCAGCCGGTGCCGAGGCCGAGCTCGACCCGGCCGCCGCTCATCGCGTCGACCTGCGCCACGCTGACGGCGAGCAGTCCTGGCAGGCGGAAGGTCGCCGAGGACACCAGCGTGCCGAGCCGGATGCGCGAGGTCTCCCGGGCCAGGCCGGCCAGGGTGGTCCACGCGTCGGTCGGGCCCGGCAGCCCGGTGCCGCCGAAGAACGCGCTGAAGTGGTCGGAGCGGAAGAAGCCGTCGAAGCCGAGCGCCTCGGTCGCCAGGGCGACGCGCAGGAGGTCGTCGTAGGACGCACCCTCCTGCGGCTCGGTGAAGACGCGCAGATCGGTCATGGCTGCACCCTGCCACCACCGCCGGGAAGGCCGCGGCCGGGCTGCGGCGTTACCGTGAGACGTGAGCACTTCGTCGGCCGCCCCTGAGGGACGCAAGCTCCTGCGCCTCGAGGTGCGCAACTCCCAGACCCCCATCGAGAAGAAGCCGTCCTGGATCAAGACCAAGGCGGTGATGGGCCCGGAGTACCGCGAGCTCAAGGCGCTGGTGAAGACCCAGGGCCTGTCCACGGTGTGCGAAGAGGCCGGCTGCCCGAACATCTACGAGTGCTGGGAGGACCGGGAGGCCACCTTCCTCATCGGCGGCGACCAGTGCACCCGGCGCTGCGACTTCTGCAACATCGACACCGGCAAGCCGGCCGCCTACGACACCGACGAGCCGCGCCGCGTCGCCGAGTCGATCGCCGCCATGGGCCTGCGGTACGCCACCATCACCGGCGTCGCCCGCGACGACCTCGAGGACGGCGGCGCCTGGCTCTACGCCGAGACCGTCCGGCAGGTGCACGCGGCGCTGCCGGGCATCGGCGTCGAGCTGCTCATCCCGGACTTCGACGGCAAGCCCGACCAGCTCGGCGAGGTGTTCTCCTCCCGTCCGGAGGTGCTGGCGCACAACGTGGAGACGGTGCCGCGGATCTTCCGCCGGATCCGCCCGGGCTTCCGCTACGAGCGGTCCCTGGCCGTCATCACCGCTGCCCGGGACGACGGCCTGGTCACCAAGAGCAACCTCATCCTCGGCATGGGCGAGACCCGGGAGGAGATCAGCGAGGCGCTGCAGGACCTGCACGACGCCGGCTGCGAGCTCGTCACGATCACCCAGTACCTGCGGCCCTCCCCGCGGCACCACCCGGTGGAGCGGTGGGTCAAGCCGGAGGAGTTCGTCGAGCTGCGCGAGGAGGCCGAGGAGATCGGCTACGCGGGCGTGATGAGCGGGCCGCTGGTGCGCTCGTCCTACCGGGCCGGCCGGCTGTACGAGCAGGCCCTCGCCCGTCGCGGCGCCGTCGTCCCGGGCTAGGCGTCTCGGCTCGATCCGTCCGGCTCGACCGGTCCGGACGGCAACGAAGAGGACCCGGCGGCGTAGCGCCGAGTTCACCGCGACGTCACCGGACGGGTCCACCGTGGACGGCGTTCCCCGACGCCGTTGCGGAGGCACGCCATGCCCGTCCGTCCCGCTCGCGCACTCCTGTCCCTGACCGGCCGGGCAGGCCGGTCCACCGCGTCGCAGATCCTGCGTGGCGTCGTCCTCGTGGTGGCGCCGCACGGCGGTCAGCGGACGTCGCGGCGCAACGCCTGGGCCTCGATGTCGAGCGACGCCGCCCGGGCGCGGAGCCGCCGGGAGGCGGCGGTGGCGCTGGCGCTTGCCGTCGACCTCGCCCGCGGCCACGAGGTGGCGAGCGGTGCGCGGGAGGTCGTGGACGGCTGACTGCCATCCCGACCGGCCGCCGAACGCCCCGCGCGGAGGCGGCGCTAGCCTCCGCGCATGGTGGAGCCCGTCTACACGCCCGTCGTCGGCCTGGCCCGAGCCGTCTTCCGCGCCCTCGGGCTGCGCTTCCACGTGAGCGGCGAGGAGCACGTCCCGCGCACCGGCGGCGCGGTCATGGCGATCAACCACGTCGGGTACCTGGACTTCACCTTCGCCGGCCTGGCTGCCCGCCCGGCCGGGCGCCTGGTGCGCTTCATGGCCAAGAAGGAGGTGTTCGACCACAAGGTCGCCGGTCCGCTGATGCGCGGCATGAAGCACATCCCGGTGGACCGGGTGAGCGCTCCTGCCGACAGCTACCGGCTGGCGGTCGAGGCGCTGCGGCGCGGCGAGATCGTGGGCGTCTTCCCGGAGGCCACCATCTCGCAGAGCTTCGAGCTCAAGGAGTTCAAGACCGGTGCGGTGCGGATGGCGATGGAGGCCGGCGTCCCCCTGCTGCCGTGCGTGGTGTGGGGTAGCCAGCGGGTGTTCACCAAGAACCGTCCCAAGGACCTCACCCGCGGCACGCCGATCCGCATCGTCGTCGGCGAGCCGTTCTCGCCGGCGTCGGGCAGCGACCCGCTCGAGGTGACCGCCGACCTCAAGCGGCGCATGCAGGCGCTGCTCGAGGAGGCCCGGGCGTCCTACCCGGGCGGGCCGCGCACGCCCGCGGACACCTGGTGGGTCCCGGCCGCCCAGGGCGGCACCGCACCGACCCTCGAGCAGGCCGCCGCGGCAGACGCCGAGGAGCAGGCGGTCCGGGCGGCCCGCAGGGCCGAGCGGGCGCGGCAGAAGGGCACCGCCTGACCCGTCCGTCCGACGACGCGACGGCGCCGGCACCTATCCTCGCCTGCATGGCGCTGCTCTCCCGCAAGAAGTCCGACCCGAAGAAGGGCGGCGGGAAGACCGGCGCGAAGGCCAAGGCGCCCCGCGGCGCGCGGAT
>DATLGD010000026.1:0-2075 GCA_035540755.1 Mycobacteriales bacterium
AGCCCCCGGCCCCGACCCGCTGGAGCTCGCCGTGACCCTGGCCGCCCGACCGATCACCGACCTGCTGCACTCCTACTCCAAGGTGCGCGCGCTGACCGAGCGGCTCGCGGCGCCGCTGTCGCCGGAGGACCAGACCGCCCAGTCGATGCCCGACGCCAGCCCGACCAAGTGGCACCGGGCGCACACGAGCTGGTTCTTCGAGGAGTTCCTGCTCGAGCCGGCCGGCGGCTACGACGTCTACGACCCGACGTTCGGCTACCTGTTCAACAGCTACTACGAGGCCGTCGGGCCGCGGCACCCCCGCCCGGAGCGCGGCCTGGTGACCCGCCCGTCCGCCGCCGAGGTGGGCCGGTACCGGGCGCACGTCGACGACGCCGTCACGGCGCTGCTGCTCGGCGACCGGGCCGACGGCGTGCCGCAGGACGTCCTCGTCCTCGGCCTGAACCATGAGCAGCAGCACCAGGAGCTGCTGGTCATGGACGCCAAGCACCTGCTCTCGATGCACCCCTTCGCACCGGTGCTGGTGCAGCGGCCGCTCGAGGACGACCCCGACCCGGTCCCGCTCACCTGGCGGGCCGTCGAAGGCGGCATCGTCGAGGTGGGGCACGACCCGGCCGAGCCCGGCTTCGCCTACGACAACGAGGGTCGGCGGCACCGGGTGTTCCTCGAGCCGTTCGAGATCGCCGAGCGCGCCGTCACCAACGAGGACTGGCTCGCCTTCATGTCCGACGGCGGCTACGACCGGCCGGAGCTGTGGCTGTCCGACGGCTGGCACGCGGTGCAGCAGCACGGCTGGCGGGCACCGGCGTACTGGACCGCCGGCGACGGCGACTGGCAGGTCTTCACCACGGCCGGCGCCCGCCCGGTGCGGCGGGCCGAGCCGGTGTGCCACGTGAGCTTCTACGAGGCCGACGCCTACGCCCGCTGGGCGGGCGCCCGGCTGCCCACCGAGCAGGAGTGGGAGACCGCCGCACTGGCGGTCGCGGACGCGCGCGGGCAGCTGCTCGACCCGGACCGGCTGCACCCCGGGATCGCCGGGCGGCACATGGTCGGCGACGTGTGGGAGTGGACCTCCAGCGCCTACCTGCCCTACCCGGGCTTCAGCCCGGTCGAAGGAGCGATCGGCGAGTACAACGGCAAGTTCATGTGCGACCAGCACGTGCTGCGCGGCGCCAGCTGCGCCACGCCCCCCGGCCACGAGCGGCTGACGTACCGCAACTTCTTCCCGGCCGGCGCCCGGTGGGCCTTCTCCGGACTTCGGCTGGCCCGTTCGTGACGGCGGCCCCGTCGGCCGGGCCGGACCTGCGGCTCGACCGGCACCTGGCTCCCGACTCCCTGCGCCGCGCGCTCGAGGCCGACGTGCGCGCGGGCCTGACCGCCACGCCGAAGACGCTGCCGCCGAAGTGGTTCTACGACGCGCGCGGCTCCGAGCTGTTCGACCAGATCACCCGGCTGCCCGAGTACTACCCGACCCGCTGCGAGCGGGAGGTCCTCGCCGCCCGGGCCGCGGACATCGCCGAGTTCACCCGGGCGGACACGCTGGTCGAGCTCGGCAGCGGCACCTCGGAGAAGACCCGGCTGCTGCTCGACGCCCTCCGCGACGCGGGCACCCTGCGCCGCTTCGTGCCGTTCGACGTCGACGAGACGGTGCTGACGAGCGCCGGGCGCGCCGTCGCGGCCGAGTACCCCGGGGTCGCCGTGCACGCCGTGGTCGGCGACTTCGAGCGCCACCTGGGAACCCTCCCGGCCGGCGGACGGCGGCTGGTCGCCTTCCTCGGCGGCACGATCGGCAACCTCCCGCCGGTGGAGCGGGCGTCGTTCCTGGCTTCCCTGGCCGCCACGCTCGGCCCGGAGGACTTCCTGCTGCTCGGCACGGACCTGGTCAAGGACCCCGAGCGCCTCGTGCGCGCCTACGACGACAGCGCCGGGGTCACCGCCGCCTTCAACCGCAACGTCCTGCACGTCCTGCGCCGCGAGCTCGGCGCCGACGTCGACCCGGACGCCTTCGAGCACGTGGCGCTGTGGGACGCCCGGCAGGAGTGGATCGAGATGCGGCTGCGCGCGCGCACGGCGCA
>DATLGD010000027.1:0-12889 GCA_035540755.1 Mycobacteriales bacterium
GGGAAGGTGGTGGCCGTGGCGGAGCTGGACCGGCGGCTGGGGCTCGGGGACGCCGTCGTCGTCGGGCTCGGCGCGATGCTGGGCGCGGGCGTCTTCGTCGCCTTCGCCCCCGCCGCCGAGGCCGCCGGCGGGCTGCTGCTCGTGGCGCTCGCGGTGGCCGCCGCCGTCGCCACCTGCAACGCGCTGTCGTCGGCGCAGCTGGCCGCCGTGCACCCCACCTCGGGCGGCAGCTACGTGTACGGCCGGCGGCAGCTCGGGCCCTTCTGGGGGTACCTGGCCGGGTCGGGGTTCGTCGTCGGCAAGACCGCCAGCTGCGCGGCGATGGCGCTCACCGTCGGGCAGTACGCGGCGCCCGGTCACGAGCGGGCGGTGGCGGTCGCGGCGGTCGTGGGCCTCGCGGCGGTGACCTGGCGCGGGGTCACCAAGGGGGTCGCGCTGACGAAGGTGCTCGTCGCGGTCGTGCTCGCCGCGCTGGCGCTGGTCGTCGTCGCCGGGATCACCGCGCCGGACGCCGACGCCGGGCGGCTGCTCACGCACGACGCCGGCGCGTACGGCGTGCTGCAGGGCGCGGGCCTGCTGTTCTTCGCCTTCGCCGGCTACGCCCGCCTGGCCACCCTCGGCGAGGAGGTGCGCGACCCGGAGCGCACCATCCCGCGGGCGGTGCCGATCGCCCTGGGCCTGGTGCTCGCGGTGTACGTCGCCGTCGGCGCCGCGGCGCTGGCCGCGCTGGGGCCGGACCGGCTGGCGGCGAGCGCCGCGCCGCTCGCGGAGGTGCTGGCGGCCAGCCGGCTCGACGCCTTCACCCCCGCCGTCCGGGTCGCGGCGGCGCTCGCCGCGCTCGGGGTGCTGCTGTCGCTGCTGCTCGGCGTCAGCCGCACCGTGCTGGCGATGGCCCGCGAGCGGGAGCTGCCCGGCTGGCTCGACGCCGTGCACCCGACCACCCGGGTGCCGCACCACGCCGAGCTGGCCGTCGCCGTCGCCGTCGTCGCGGTGGTGCTGGTGGCCGACGTGCGCGGCGCGATCGGCTTCTCGAGCTTCGCGGTGCTCGTCTACTACGCGGTCACCAACGCCAGCGCCCTGACCCTCGGGGACGGCCGCTACCCCCGCGCGGTCGCGGTCGCCGGGCTGGTCGGCTGCGTCGTGCTCGCCGCCTCCCTCCCGCTGAGCTCGGTGCTCGCCGGGGCGGCGGTGCTCGGCGGCTGCAGCGCCCTGTACCTGCTTTCGCGGCGCTGACGGCACGCCCTCCCCCGCGCCCGCCGGCGGCAGGGCAGACTCCGCACCGTGGAGTCAGGGACGATCGTCCTCCCCAGGGCCGAGGCGACGCCGTTCCGGTCCGCCGCGCGCCGGCTGCTCGTCGCCCTGGTCGTGCTGGTGGTGATCGCCACCGTGGTGTGGCTGGACGGCGGCGGCTACACCGACGTCGACGGCCGGGTCAGCTGGTTCGACGCGCTCTACTACGCGACGGTCACGGCCTCCACGACCGGCTACGGCGACATCGCGCCGGTGACCGAGCAGGCGCGGCTGGTCAACGTCCTGCTGGTCACGCCGCTGCGGGTGGTCTTCGTCGTCGCGCTGATCGGGAGCGTGTTCGAGGTGGTCACCGCCAGCGCGCGCACCGCGCTGCGCCGGCGGCACTACGAGAAGGTGCTGCACGGGCACACCGTCGTCGTCGGCTACGGCACCCGCGGCCGGGCGGCGGTGCGGGCACTGATCGAGCGCGACGTGGCCCCGGAGACCATCGTCGCGATAGACCGCGACGAGACCGCCGCCGCCGAAGCGGTGAGCAACGGGCTCACGGCCGTGCACGGGGACGCCACCCGCGACGCCGTGCAGCGTGCGGCCTACGTCGGCGAGGCGGCGCAGGTGATCGTCGCGGTGTCGCAGGACGCCACGTCGGTGCTCGCCACGCTGACCAGCCGCCGGCTCGCGCCGCAGGCCAACATCGTCGCGTCGGTGCGCGAGGCGGAGAATGCGCCGCTGCTGCACGCCAGCGGGGCCGACAGCGTCGTCGTCTCCTCCGAGACCGCCGGCCGGATGCTCGGCGTCGCGGTCGACCGCCCGCGGGCCGCCTCCGTGCTCGGCGACCTGCTCACCCCCGGCCGGTCCCTCGACCTCGAGGAGCGCCCGGTCGCCGACGTCGAGATCGGGCGGACGCCGCGCTCGCTCGACGGCCTCGTGCTCGCCGTCGTCCGCGACGGCCGCCGCCTCACGTACTACGACGACGAGGTGGGCAGCCTGCAGCCCGACGACCGTGTCGTCGTGGTCGTCGTGCCGTCCGCGTCCTGAGCGACCGGACCGGCCGAGGGCGCTGGTGGCTGCGGAACCCGGCGGGTCAGGCCGCGGCGGTCCCTGCGGTGGTCAGCGCGACCCGGGCGGACGCCGGCACGTCGGTGATGAGCGCGTCGACGCCGAGGCGGGCGAACCTGCGGACGTCGCGGCGCCGGTTGACCGTCCACGGCGTGACGGCGACGCCGACGGCGTGCGCGGTGCCGACGGACTCGGGTGCGGCGAGCAGCGCCAGCACGTGCGGGTGGATCTCGTCGTGCCCGTGCCGCAGCGCCTGCCGGAGCAGCGACGTGGGGCGGGCCGGCTCCCGGCCCAGGAGGGCGGTGCGCACGCCGGATCCGGGCGGCAGCAGCCGCCGCACGTGCGCGGCGACGCTGGTCGAGAACGACGACACGGTGACGTCGAGCGGCAGCCCGGCCCGCTGCAGCGACCGCAGCTGACCGGCGACGGCGAGCGCGGTGCGGGCGGCCGCGGCCGGGCCGGGCGGCGGCTTCTTCAGCTCGAGCACCACGCGCCGCCCCTCGGCCGCGACCAGCGCGTCCTCGACCCGGGCCAGGGCGACGCCGCGCTCGGCCGCGGTCTCGCGCAGGCAGGCCCACGGGTTGCCCGCGACCGTGATCGCGGTGCCGGTCAGCCGGGCGAGGTCGGGGTCGTGGCACAGCGCCAGCACGCCGTCGGCGGTGACCCGGACGTCGAGCTCGACGCCGTCGGCCCCGCCGTCGAGCGCCGCACGCACGGCGCGGACGGTGTTCTCGGGCCGGTCGACCGCCGGCAGGCCGCGGTGCGCGAGGAGGAGCACGCCGACCACGATCGGCCCCGGAGGTGTCCAGGCGCCGGGACCGAGGTGGACGGCAGGTGAAGAGCGCGCGGCGATCGCTGTCCGGAGCCGCCGGACGTCAGCTGGCGAGCGCCTCGTCGCGCAGCGCGTCGAGCAGGCCGAGGCTCTCCAGCAGGCTGCGGGCCTCGTCGGCGTCGGTGGCGTGGTGGCAGACGGTGAGCGCGGCGCGGCGCAGGTCGTCGCGGGTGAGGCCGGTGCTCGGGTCGACCGTGGCGTCGGTGGTCATGGGTCCTCCAGGAGGTGGTGGCACGACGTTCAACGCGCGTCGTGGGCCGGCCGGTGCCCTGGGCGCGGATGGTCTGCGTCACCCCGGGCGGCGACTCGCCCGCCGCCGCGTGCGTCAGCCCCGGGGAGCAGCCGCACGCTCGTGGATTCTGACGTCAGGGAGGTCTCAGCCGACCGGAAGGTGCTTCGAGGTCGCCTGAGCCGCCTTCTCGGCGCGCTTGTGCGCCCGGGCCGCGCTCTTGGCCGCCTTCTTCTTGGTGCGCCGGGTCACCCGCGCGGCCGCGTGCGGCAGCGACTCCCGGCCGCCGGTGTCGGCGGTGGCCACGAGCAGGCCACCGAGCAGGCCGAGGTCGGTGATCAGGCCCTGCTTCTTGCCGGCCTTGGCCTGCGGGTCGTCCTCGGCCCAGAAGGCGTTGCGGACCATCGTGGTCGGCACCAGCGACGCCGCCAGCGCCAGCGCCGACAGGCGCGGCATCCGGTTGAGGGCGAGCAGCACGCCGCCGCCGACCCGGGTGGCGGCGTTGATCTGCACGAGCTTGTCGGCGTCGCGGAGCCCGGCGGCCTCGGCCATCGCCACGTGCGGCCCGGGGTTGCGCAGGGCGTCGACGCCCTCGGAGATGAAGGTCGCGGCGAGCAGCGGGCGGGCCAGGCGGCGGATGGGGCTCACGGGGGGTCCTCCGGTTTCGGTGGGCGACGAGGCACCTCGTACCCAACCGCACCGCAGCGACCCGCACCGCGCCGCGGGTGTGGAGTGCCTGCGGCGGCTGGCGGGGTGCTCGAACCCGTCAGGAGCCCTCCTGCCGGCTGGCGGGGTGCCCGAACCCGTCAGGAGCCCTCCTGCCGGCGGGCGGGCGGAGCCTCGTCAGGCCTGCAGCGCCTCGCGCATCGCGTCGAGGTCGAGGTCCGGCCGCTCCGGCCACTGCAGGTCCATGCTGCGCAGCGCCTCGAGCAGCAGGTGCGACAGCGCCCAGTTCCGGTACCACTTGCGGTCGGCCGGCACCACGTGCCACGGCGCCGCCGGCGACGCGCAGCGGGTGATCGCGGCCTCGTAGGCGAGCTGGTAGGCCGTCCAGTGCTGCCGCTCGTCGATGTCGCTCGGGTCGAGCTTCCAGTGCTTGGTCGGGTCGTCGAGCCGCTTGAGCAGCCGCTCGCGCTGGTACTCCGGTGAGATGTGGAACATCACCTTGACCAGGACGACGCCGTCGCCCGCGAGCCGGGCCTCCCACTCGTTGATCCGGTCGTAGCGGGACTCCCACTCCTGCCGCGGGACGAGGTCGTGCACCCGCGCGATGAGCACGTCCTCGTAGTGGCTGCGGTCGAAGACGCCGATGCCGCCGCAGGGCGGCAGCTCCTTCTCGATCCGCCAGAGGAAGTCGCGCTCGCGCTCCTCCGGCGTCGGGGCGCCGAAGCCCTTGATGCGGACCCCGCCCGGGTTCACCTGCCCGACGACGTGCTTGACCGCACCGCCCTTGCCGCTGGTGTCCATGCCCTGCAGCACGACGAGAACCCGGCGCCGACCGCCGGTGCGGCCGTCCGCCCACAGCCGCTCCTGCAGGTCGGCGAGCTCCTCGCCCATCTCGGCGACGGCCGCCTTCGCGTCCTTCTTGCCGCGGTCGGTGCCGGGCGTGGACCCGGGGTCGACCGAGGCCAGTGAGAACGGCCGGCCGGGAGGGACGCGCAGCAGGTCGGTGACCGGGCAGGCCACGGGGTCAGCCCGGCTGCTGGCCGCGCAGGGCCTCGAGCAGCGGGGCGCCGTCCTGGACCTGGTCGGCCGGCGGCGCCTCGACGTCGACCTCGACGCCGAAGTCGAACAGCTCCATCGTGGTGGTCGCGGTGACCGCAGTGCCGCCGGTGGCGTCGGAGGCCGGCAGCTCGACGACCGCCGTGTACCGGCGGATGCGTCCGTCGTCGTCGATCCAGGCCTCGAACGGGAAGCTCTCGACGTCGGCGAGCGCCTCCCCGGCCGCGTCGCGCATCGCACCGCCGAGGTTCTCGATCGCGACCTCGGGATCCATCGTGCCGCGGTAGTGCGTGGTCGGCTCGCCCCGCACGTCCTCGCGGCCGACCTCCTCGACGTCGTCGGAGGCGCCCTGCAGCGCCTCGAGCGAGCCGGACGGGTCCGAGGCCGCCTCCAGCGGAGTGCCGACCAGGTCCTCGAGGGCCAGCTGGAAGAACCCGGGCTGGCCGGGGACGGTCATGTAGAGCTGCCCGTCGACGATGCGCTGCTCCAGGGTGCCCATGCCACCGGGCAGCTCGAAGGTCGACTCGCCTTCGCCGGTGACCGGGTCGAGCACCCCCGAGCCGGCGAGCTCGAAGGACTGGCCGTCGGCCTCGGTGGAGACGGTCAGCTCGAACCGGCTCGGCCCGGCCTCCGCCGTGGTCTGCGAGGCCGCCTGGACCGCGGCGAGCGGTGTCACCCGGTCCTGCGCCGGCTCCGAGGAGCCCGCTCCGCCGCAGCCGGCGAGCACGACGGCGGCGGCGAGGACGGCCGCCGGGCGGCGCAGGGTGGAAGGGGACAGGCGCACGGGGCTCTCCGGCGGTAGGGGGCGGAAGGGGGACGAACGCCTTCGAGTGTCGCACCCGGAGCGCGGCGCTCTGGCGGCCGTGTGGACGGAGCCCTCAGGCCGCGGCGGTCCGGGCGTCGGCAGGGGTCGGCCGGTCGATGCGCACCGTGAGGGCGGCCAGCCCGGTCGTCAGCGGCACCGCGGCGACCAGCCCGAGGCTGCCGACCAGCGTGCGGACCACCTCCTGCGCCACCACCTCGCTGGTGAGCACGTCGCGCAGGCCCGAGCCGGCCAGCTCGTAGACGACCAGCAGCGGCAGGGACGCGCCCACGTAGGCGAGCACCAGGGTGTTGACGGTCGCGGCGATGTGGTCGCGGCCGATCCGGATGCCGGCCCGGTAGAGCTCCCCGGCGCTCGCGGTCGGCTTGGCCAGGTGCAGCTCCCAGACGGCGGACGCCTGGGTGACCGTGACGTCGTCGAGCACGCCGAGCGAGCCGATGACGATGCCGGCCAGCAGCAGCCCGCGCAGGTCGAGGTCGCCGACCGTGGCGCTGAGCAGGCTCGTCTCGTCCGAGCCGAGCCCGGTGAGGTGCGTGACGCCGACGAACAGCTGGGCCAGCAGCACGGTCAGCACGAGGCTGCCGAGCGTCCCGAGCACGGCGATGCTGGTCTGCACCTTCACCCCGTGCGCGAGGTACAGCACAACGAACATCACGACCGCCGACCCGGCGAGCGCCACCAGCAGGGCGTTGCGCCCGTCCAGCAGCGCGGGCAGGACGAACGCCGTCAGCACCACGAGCGACAGGCCCAGTCCGAACAGCGCCCGCAGCCCCATGAACCGGCCGAGCACGACGACCGCGAGCGCGAACAGCAGCCCCAGTACCAGCAGCGGCCGGCTGCGCTCGACGTCGGCGAACGCGTACTGCTGACCGGCCTCGGCGCCCGGGTCGTAGGACAGCACGATCCGACCGGCATCCGGGAAGGGCTGCACCGGCGTCGAGAGCGCGTCCAGCACGAACCGGTCGCCCTCGGTCGGGCCGTCGAGGATGCGGACCTCCGCCGAGATGCACTCGGTCTGCGCGACGCCGGGCACGTCCGGCGCCGTCGGCAGGATCGGGACGAGCTCGTCCTCCGGCGCCACGCTGCGGTCGGGGCAGGGCACGACCTGCCGGCTCACGAGCTCGGCCCGTACCAGGCCGGTGGCGGGGCCGAGCCCGGAGGGCAGCCGCTCCGGGTCGGCGTCGGGACGCAGGAGCACGACGCCGGTCAGCGCCAGCAGCATCAGCGGCACGATCAGCGCGGCGAGCAGCCGGTGCAGCCGGCGGCGGGCGGCCGCCTCAGGCGTCCCGGCCCGCGGGCGCGCGTGCCGGCCCCCGCCGCCGCGGGCGTGCACGTGGCCGAGAGCGAGCAGGTCGTCGTCCTGCTCGTCCGGGATCGGCCGGTCGGGTTCGGGAGCCGCGTGCACCCGGGCATGCTGCCACTTCGCCGGCGCGGCGCTCGCTCCGCCGGACCTCGCAGCAGCGACCCGCCGGCGCAGCGGCGGGTGCCCGGCCTGCACGCGCGCTCGGTGGGCCGTGTCGGGGTCGAACCGACAACCCGAAGCTTAAAAGGCTCCTGCTCTGCCATTGAGCTAACGGCCCAGGGCACATCCTGCCTCACCCGAGGCGCCGTCGACATCTTCCCCGGACCGGTCCGGTGGCGTGACCGGCGGTGCCGCGGGCACGCCCCGCGGATGCTCGCAGCCGCCGCGCAGGACCCGCAGCTCACCGGCCTCGCGGGCTTGGTCGTCGACGTGGTCGCCTCGCTCGGCGCCGTGGGAGTCGGCCTGCTCGTGCTCGTCGAGAGCCTGTTCCCGCCGATCCCGAGCGAGGTGGTCCTGCCGCTGGCCGGGTTCCTCGCCGGGCAGGGCCGGCTGCCCCTGGTCGCGGTGCTCGTCGCGGCGACCGCCGGCTCGGTCGTCGGGGCGCTGGTCCTCTACGACGTCGGCCGGAGGCTCGGCCGCGACCGGCTGGCTCGGCTGCTCGACCGGATGCCGCTGATGGGCGTCGAGGACCTCGAGAAGGCCGAGGGCTGGTTCCGGCGGCACGGCGGGGCCGCGGTCTTCCTCGGCCGGCTCGTCCCGGGGGTGCGCAGCGTGATCTCGGTTCCGGCCGGCGTCGAGCGCATGCCGCTGCCGCGGTTCGTGCTCTACACGGCCGCGGGCAGCGGCCTCTACAACACCGTCCTGGTCCTGCTGGGCCAGCAGCTCGGCCAGCGGTGGACCACCGTCGGCGAGTACAGCGACCTGCTCAGCGCCGCGGTCGTCGGCGGGATCGTCCTGGCGCTCGGCGCCTTCCTGGTCCGGCGGTACCGGCGTCAGCGCGCGGAGGCCTGACGCCGGCGTCGCGCCAGCAGCCACGCCGCGACCAGGCCACCGACGGCGCCGAACAGGTGCCCCTGCCAGGAGACCCCCGGCCGCGGGACGAGTCCGAGCAGCAGCGTCGTGCCGTACACGAACGCGACCACCAGCCCGGTCGCCAGGTAGTGCAGCCGCCGGTCGAAGACGCCACGCGCGACCAGGTAGGCGGCGAACCCGAAGACCAGGCCGCTGGCGCCGATGTGCACGGTGCCCGACGGCGCCACCAGCCACGTGCCCAGCCCGCCGACGACGGCGACGACCGCCGTCACGACGAGCAGCCGGGCCAGGCCGGACAGCGCGATGAGCGCGCCGAGCACGAGGAACGGCACGGTGTTGCTGATCAGGTGCCCGAACCCGCCGTGCAGGAACGGCGCGAGCGGCACGCCGGTGAGGCCGTCGACCTGCCGCGGCTCGATGCCGAGACCGTCGAGGCGGCCGCCGAGCACGGTGTCGACGATCTCCGACACCCACATGACGCCGACCAGGCCGACGACGGCGACGAGGCCGGCCTTGCGGCTGTCGGAGCTGGTGCGGTCCGGAGAGGTCACCCGGCCAGTGTCCCAGGCCCGCTGCCCGGCATCATTGCGGTGGCGTCCGCCGCGCCCGGGCGACGCGAGCGGCTGCGGCCCCGGCTGCAGGTGGGTCGCGAGACTGGGCAGCTGCCCCGCCGTCCCGGGGCAGTTGCCTAGGCGCCGATCCGCGTTGGGTCGCGCGCAGGCTCGGCAACTGCACCGGCGTACCGGGGCAGTTGCCTGGCCGTGCGCACTGCCCTGGCCAGGTCAGCTGGCGGACGATCGGAAGGCCCGCAGCCGCAGGCTGTTCGCGACGACGAAGACGCTGCTGAACGCCATCGCCCCGCCGGCGATGAGCGGGTTGAGGTAGCCCGCGGCCGCCAGCGGCAGCGCCGCGAGGTTGTAGGCGAACGCCCAGAACAGGTTGCCCTGAATCGTGGCGAGGGTCTTGCGCGACAGCCGGATCGCGTCGACGGCGGCGCGCAGGTCGCCGCGCACCAGGGTCAGGTCGCTGGCCTCGATGGCCACGTCCGTGCCGGTGCCCATGGCGAGGCCGAGGTCGGCGGTGGCGAGGGCCGCGGCGTCGTTGACGCCGTCGCCGACCATCGCGACGACCCGGCCCTCTTCCTGCAGCCGCCTCACGGCGTCGACCTTCTCGGTCGGCAGCACCTCGGCGACGACGTCCTCGATCCCGACCTGCGCGGCGACGGCGCGCGCCGCCGGCTCGTTGTCGCCGGTGAGCAGCACCGGCCGCAGCCCGAGGCCGCGCAGCTGCTGCACCGCCTGCGCAGAGGTCGGCTTGACCGTGTCGGCGACGACGAGCAGGCCGCGCACCGCACCGTCCCACCCGGCGGCCACCGCGGTGCGGCCGAAGGACTGCGCCTCCTCCAGCGCGGCCTGCAGCGCTGGCGTCAGGTGCAGGCCCCACTCGGACAGCAGGCGGGGCCGGCCGGCGACGACGGCGCGTCCCTCGACCACGCCCTGGACGCCCAGGCCCTCGAGGTTGACGAACTCCTCGACGGCAGGGAGGTCGGGCCCTGCCCCCTCGGCGATGGCCCGGGCGATCGGGTGCTCGGAGGCCGCCTCGAGCCCGCCGACCAGGCGCAGCAGGTCGTCGCGGTCCTCACCCTCGGCGACGACGACGTCGACCAGCGCCATGCGGCCGGTGGTGACCGTGCCGGTCTTGTCGAGCACGACGGTGTCGACCCGGCGGGTGCTCTCGAGCACCTCCGGGCCCTTGATCAGGATGCCGAGCTGGGCGCCGCGCCCGGTGCCGACCAGCAGCGCCGTCGGCGTCGCGAGCCCGAGCGCGCACGGGCAGGCGATGATGAGCACGGCGACGGCGGCCGTGAACGCGAGCGTGGCACCGCCGCCGGTGCCGAGCCAGAAGCCGAGGGTGCCGGCGGCCAGCGCGAGCACGACCGGCACGAACACGCCGCTGATCCGGTCGGCCAGGCGCTGCACGGCCGCCTTGCCGTTCTGGGCCTCGGTGACCAGGCGTGCCATCTGCGCCAGCTGCGTGTCGGCGCCGACCCGGGTGGCGCGCACGACCAGGCGGCCGCCGGCGTTGACGGTGGCGCCGACGACGGCGTCGCCCGGGCGCACCTCGACCGGCACGCTCTCACCGGTGAGCATGCTGGCGTCGACGGCGCTGGTGCCCTCGACGACCTCGCCGTCGGTGGCGACCTTCTCGCCGGGGCGGACGACGAACAGGTCCCCGACCGCCAGCGACTCGACCGGCACGCGGGTCTCCGTCGGTCCTGACGGGCCGTCGCGCAGGACGCCGACGTCCTTGGCGCCGAGCTCGAGCAGCGCCGTCAGCGCGGCGCCGGCCCGGCGCTTGGCCCGGGCCTCGAAGTACCGGCCGGCCAGCAGGAAGACCGTGACGACGGCCGCGACCTCGAGGTAGATCTCGCCGGCGCCCGCGCCGCGGTCGACCGCGAGGGTGAGCTCCATCTGCATGCCGGGCATGCCGGCGTCGCCGATGAACAGCGCCCACAGCGACCACAGGAACGCCGCGACGGTGCCGACCGAGATGAGGGTGTCCATCGTCGCGGCCCCGTGCCGCAGGTTGGTCCAGGCCGCCTTGTGGAACGGCCAGCCGCCCCACGTGACCACCGGCGCCGTGAGGGTCAGCGCCAGCCACTGCCAGTGCTCGAACTGCAGCGGCGGCACCATGGACAGCACGAGCACGGGCAGGCCGAGGGCGGCGCTGATCAGCAGCCGGTCGCGCAGCGGACGGGTCGGGTCGACCTCCGGTGCGTCGGCGTCGACACCCTCCGGCGCGGGCAGCGCGGCGCTGTAGCCGGCGGCGGCGACGGCGTCCAGGAGCGTGTCGGTGCTGACGCCGCCGGCGTAGTCGACCCGCGCCTTCTCGGTCGCGTAGTTGACCGTGGCCTGCACGCCGTCGAGCTTGTTGAGCTTGCGCTCGATGCGGTTCGCGCACGACGCGCAGGTCATGCCGGTGATCTCGAGCTCGACGCTCTGCAGCGGCCGGTCGGTGGTGGTCATGCGTGGGCCTGCTCGGCCTCGACGACCAGCTCGGCGGTGCGGACCGTCCCGTCGACCTGGAACTGCAGGTAGAGCCGGTAGCGGCCGGCGCTCGGCGCGGCGGCGTCGAAGGCGAGTGCGTCGCCGTCGGCGTGCACGTGCAGGTAGCCGAGGTCGCCCTCGCGCAGGGCCACCAGGTGCCCGGCGGCGCCGAGGTAGCGCTCGAGCTCGACCGCCTGTCCGCCCCGGGTGACCGTGAACCCGAGCTCCGCGGCCTCGCCGGCGATCAGGTGCCCGTCGAACCGGACCTCGAGGCCGTCGACCTCGACGACCTCCGACGGCGCCGGCCACGGCTCGGCGGTCAGCTCGCCGGGCACGACGAGGTCGACCGCGAGGGTGCGGGCCGGCTCGCCGGCGGGCGCGAAGTCGGCGTAGGCGCGGTAGGCACCGGCGCGGTCGAGCGCCAGCGGCGTGGTCCAGGTGCCGTCAGCGGCCTGCTCGGGGTGCAGGTGCTGGAAGCCGGTGCCGTCCCGGCGGACCACGATCAGGTGCAGCTCACGATCGTGGGTGACGTCGAGCTCGGTGACCGGCGAGCCGTCCGGGCCGTCGACGACGAAGCGGAAGACCTGCTCGCCGACCGCCAGCGTCGAGCTCTCGGGCCGGAGCGTGTAGCCGTCCTCGCTGACCGCGAGGCCGGTGATGCCGGTCGGCTCGCCTGCGTCGCCGGCGGCGTGCGTCTCGCCGTGCCCAGCGCCGTGCCCGGCGTCGTGCGCGCTCGCCGCGCCGTCCGGCGCGTGTGCGTCGTGACCGCCCGCGGCCTGCTCCCCGCCGACCGGCCCGACCGCCCGACCGAGCCCGAGGCCGGCGAGCAGGACCAGGACGAGGACCGCCGCGAAGGCGGCCAGGCGCGCGGCGACGGTCACGCCGTCACCGTGTAGCCGGCCTCTTCGACGGCGGCGCGGACGGCGGCGTCGTCGGCGTCGCCGGTGACGACCATGCGGCCGCTGTCGAGGTCGACCTGGACGTCGGTGACGCCGCGGACCTCCGCGACCTCCTCGGTGACCGAGGCGACGCAGTGGCCGCAGGTCATGCCGCTGACGGTGTAGGTGCTGGTGCTGGTGCTCATGGCGGTTCTCCTCGTTCGGGGCGGGGATCAGGAGCGGACGAGCCGGGCGATGGCCTCTGACGCCTCGCGGAGCTTGACGTCCTTCTGCTCGCCGCCGGCCTCGACGGCGGACACGACGCAGTGGCTCAGGTGCTCGTCGAGCAGCCCGAGCGCGACGGCCTGCAGGGCCTTGGTGACGGCGGAGACCTGGGTGAGGACGTCGATGCAGTACTTGTCGCCCTCGACCATCCGCTGCAGACCGCGGACCTGGCCCTCGATGCGGCGCAGCCGCTTGAGCTGGTCGGCCTTGGTGTCGGTGTACCCGGGGGGCGTCGCCGTCGTCATGCCTGCTGGTGTAGCACACCCATGGGGGGTATGCAAGACACCCCCAGGGGGTACCCGGCCCACCTCGCCCCGGAGATCAACAGGGGGATCGCCGCGGCACGCCGTCGGCGGGTCGGCGCGATCCGCCTGTTGATCACCGGAGCGGGGCAGGGCGCGGCGATCCCCCTGTTGATCTCCAAGTCGAGG